>NZ_JAESDL010000007.1:0-117721 GCF_019249625.1 Hydrotalea lipotrueae
AAGTTAAGTCCCTCATGGCCAATGGTACTTGGGCCTTGTCCCTGGGAGAGTAGGTAGCTGCCGTATTTATCTTAAAGAGGCTGTATCAAAAGCGATTTTGATGCAGCCTTTTAATTTTGGGGTATTGGGTTCAGGATTTTTTATTTTCTATGATTTTGGAGGGAGATTTATTTAAGACAGGCTTTTTATGCTGCCATTTTAAAAGTATTTTCTTTGTTTTTGCCCTTTGTGAACTTTTGAAGGTTGTGTGTCATAGCTATCAGGCCTATTTCGATGGATACTTTTTGATTGCCACGCAGTCTGAACCGCCGGAAGCCTTTATTCTGCTTCCAGTTGGCAAATACTGGTTCCACATCTGCACACCGCTTTTTGCGTTTTGTATTCCTTCTTCACTTCGCAGCCGTTGTGCTGCCTGTTGTTTTAACCAGCGAAGAAGTTGTCAATGCTCCTTTTCTTCGCCTGTGCATTTCTCCCAAATTTCAACTTTAGTACAACCTGTTGAAATTAACTCCTGTATGACTTTCTGTTTCTCTTCTTCAGTAAAATATTTACCTGCTTTTTTTATGATTTTTTTGTCCATGTTTTACACTTTTTGGTGTAAACCTATTTTAGGAAAAGACAAATTAATTTGTTTCATTTAATAAAACAAGCATCTACTCTTTTTCCCCATTATATCCATTGTAAATTAGCTTTGTTTTTTGGGGAAATATAATTCAGGTCATTTTTTTGTAAAAAATCTGCAATTATGGAAGGATGGAACTTTACTACTTCTCCAACAACGATTATAGAAGGATTTGTAAGTCCTGCATATTGTGATTTTAAGTAAATATCCTTTACTTTTCCAATAATAATTTTTTCGCTTTCAGTAGTGCCATCTTGAATAATTGCAACAGGAGTTTCGTTTTTTCCATAACTTGAAAAAATTTGCATGATCTTTTCCAGTTTACTCATTGCCATTAAAATAACGACGGTTGCAGTTGACTGTGCAGCCAATTTTAAATCGGGCGAAATTTTTCCTGCTTTATTTGTACCGGTAGTTACCCAAAAGCTTTCATTAATACCCCGGCTCGTGAGTGGTATCATTTGTGATGCAGGTACAGCAAGTGCACTGGATATGCCTGGAATCACCTCTACCTGAATGCCTGCATTGCGGGCAGCATCAATCTCCTCTTGTGCACGACCAAAAACAAAAGGATCTCCCCCTTTAAGTCTTACTACCTTTCCATGTGAAAATGCATATTCAATAATGAGATGATTAATTTCTTGTTGAGAAAGAGAATGGCATCCATATCGCTTGCCAACAAATTTTTTGACGGTATTTGATTTTGCATATTGCAACAATGTTTCATTTGCAAGCGCATCATATAATATAACGTCTGCAGACTTAAGTGCATTGATTGCTTTTAATGTAATTAGTTCAGGATCTCCAGGCCCCGCCCCAACTAATAATAAATAAGGATTAGGCATAAAAATAACATTGTAAATAAAAATATATAATATTTTTTATCAAAAATAACTAATTATTTAATCATTTTGATTATTTTTATCTACTAAATGATAATTTTTTTGATAAAATAATCATCTTTGATAATATTCTATCACATAAAATTACAAATAATACGATTGTTGCCATTTTTATAAGTTCCTTTTTAATGACCTAAAATCGTTTAAAATGAAAATAATAATTATTGGCAATGGTATGGTTGGTTATAAATTCTGTGAAAAGCTGCTGAAAAAAGCAAAACAAAATCAATTTGAATTAACAGTATTCGGAGAAGAACCAAGACCTGCTTATGATCGCGTTCATCTAACTGATTATTTTTCCGGCACGTCTGCGGCAAATTTATACTTAGCGCCATCTGACTGGTACAGAGAGAATAATATCCAACTGCACTTAGCTGACCCCATAAAAAGCATAGACAGAAAAAACCAAATCGTGTATTCGCATAAGGGTATCAAGAGCTCTTACGATTATCTGGTTATTGCTACGGGATCATCGCCCTTTATTCCAGACATTCCCGGTATAGAAAAAAAGGGGGTATTCATGTATCGAACGATAGAAGATCTGGAATTAATGAAGGATTTTGCAAAAAAGGCAAAAAATGGTGCAGTAATTGGCGGGGGACTGCTTGGTCTTGAAGCAGCAAAAGCAATGATTGACCTCGGCATAGCACATACACAGGTAATTGAATTTGCACCCCGACTTATGCCACGACAAATTGATGATATCGGTTCAAAAATTCTTCAATCAAAATTAGAAGCAATTGGTTTGAAAATTCAAACGAATAAAAATACAAAAGAAATTATTGGCGATGATTGTATACAAGGAATGATCTTCTCAGATAATTCAAAAATTGACGTGGATATGCTGGTAATTTCTGCCGGAATAAAGCCAAGAGATGAACTTGCCAAACAGGCAGGTCTTGAAATTGGTTTACGTGGAGGGATTGTTGTGAATAATAATTTACAAACCAGTGACGCTCGAATCTTTGCTATCGGTGAATGTGCTTTATATAACAATATGATTTACGGTTTAGTTGCACCTGGTTATGAAATGGCAGATGTTGTAGTATCATACCTTACCAATGGTAATAAAATATTTAATGGCTATGACATGAGCACCAAATTAAAATTAATTGGCATTGATGTTGCCAGCTTTGGTGATCCTTTTATTCAATCTACTGATTGTTGTTCGCTTGTATATGAAGATACCCTAAAAGGTATATATAAAAAAATAAATATAACTGCAGATGGTAAATACCTTTTAGGTGGTATATTAATTGGAGAGGCAGAAACATATAACATGTTGTTGCAAACAACAAAAAACAAACTTGTATTGCCTAAAAATCCTCAAGATATACTTTTAGGGCCGGGCAGAAGTGAACCTGGAGCCGGACCAGGTGTTTCAGGCCTTCCAGATGAAGCTTTAATATGCAGTTGCGAAAGTGTTACCAAAAAAGATATACGCCATTCAGTATTGCAGGGATGTGAAACGATAGACGCAATAAAACAATGTACAAAAGCAGGTACCGGCTGTGGAGGATGTATGCCAATGGTAAAAGACTTGATGCTCCATGAAATGAAAACACAAGGCAAGTATATTCGAAATGTTATATGCGAACATTTTAATTATTCGCGTCAGGAATTATATGATTTAATCAAACTAAAAAACCTTAAATCATTCGACGAAGTATTGGATGTTTTGGGTAAGGGTGATGGATGCGAATTATGCAAACCGCCTGTAGCTTCAATATTAGCAAGTTTATGGAATGAAATGATATTAAAAAAAGGAAATGACACTGCGCAGGATTCTAACGACCGTTATCTTGCGAATATTCAAAAAGGCGGTACTTATTCAGTAGTGCCAAGAATTCCGGGTGGAGAAATTACACCAGATAAATTAATTGTGATTGGTGAAATTGCAAAAAAATACAATCTCTATACAAAAATAACGGGTGGGCAGCGAATTGATATGTTTGGTGCCCATTTAAATGACTTACCAGAAATATGGAAGGAACTGATTGAAGCGGGTTTTGAAAGTGGTCATGCATATGGGAAAGCACTTCGAACAGTAAAAAGCTGCGTTGGTTCAACTTGGTGCAGATTTGGCCTGCATGACAGTGTAAGTTTTGCAATTGAAATTGAAGAAAGGTATCGTGGATTACGTTCACCGCATAAACTGAAAGGTGGTGTAAGCGGCTGTATCCGTGAATGTGCTGAAGCACAATCAAAAGATTTTGGCATTATTGCTACAGAAAAAGACTGGAATCTATTTATTTGTGGCAATGGCGGCTCTAAACCCCAGCATGCATTACTCCTTGCAACTGACATTGATAAAGAAACATGCATAAAATATCTTGACAGGTTTCTTATGTTTTATATAAAAACAGCTGATCCATTAACACGAACTGCAACCTGGCTTAATAAAATGGAAGGTGGAATTGATTATTTACGTAATGTAATAATTAATGATAGTCTTGGTATTAATCAGCAATTAGAGCAAGAAATGAGCGTACTGATCAACAGCTATAAATGCGAATGGAAAGAGGTGGTCGAATCACCTGAATTGCGTAAACGCTTCTCGCATTTCGTGAATGCACCTTCTGAAAAAGATCCTACTGTTCAATTCGAAAATTTGAGAGAGCAGAAAAAAGCAGCAAATTGGAAATATTAAAAACAAATAAATATTAAAATATGAATGTAACAACTACAGAAATTTCACATCCTCAAACAGAGCTGGAGGAAAATAGTGTTATATGGCTACCCGCTTGTCATAAAAATGACGTCCCTTTAAATGGCGGTGTATGTGTTAAATATGAAAATGAACAAATTGCATTGTTCCATTTCAGCAGACGTGGTGAATGGTATGCAACACAAAATCTATGCCCACACAAACACCAAATGGCATTAAGCAGAGGAATAATTGGAACTCAAAACGATGAACCAAAAGTGGCTTGTCCTTTTCATAAAAAAACATTTTCGCTGATTGATGGGCGTAGTATGAACCAAAGCGAAGATTGTAATATTAGAACTTTCCCTGTTAAACTGGAAAACGATTTTGTATACATAGGTTTCATCAATAAACACAAGGAAAATATTATATGAAAGCATTCAAAATATAAAGCCTGGTAGATTGCACCCTGCCCAGGCTCTATGTTTTAAATAAATACGTTCACTTAAAACCAAACGAATTTACATGAAAAAAAAATTAATTGCTGTGGGAATTTTTGGTATAATCTTTTTGTTTGATTTCTTACCATTACAAGCCCAATTTTCGCTTTCTGGTCAAATAAGGCCAAGATCTGAGTTCAGAGATGGTCAGGGTGCGCCTTTGTCTAATGGTTTAGCTCCTGCTTTCTTCATTTCGCAACGCACACGACTTATTGCCGGTTTTAAATCTTATCGGTTAAAATTTGGGTTGTCTTTACAGGATGTTAGGCTATGGGGGCAGGATGTATCAACAATTAACCAAACGACCACACAAAACAACAATGGATTAATGCTGCATGAAGCATGGGCTGAAATACTACTTACTGACACTACCCTAAAAAACAAAGCACTAAGCTTAAAGATAGGCAGACAGGAATTAGTGTATGATGACCAACGCCTCATTGGAAATCTCGATTGGCTTCAACAGGCCAGAACACATGACGCTGCTGTTTTGAAATATGAAACATACCAATGGATGATACATTTAGCTGGTGCATTTAATCAAAATACTTCAAATTCTTCAGGTACAATTTACTACAGCACCCCGCCGGGTAATTATGCTGCTAACACCAATGGCGGCAGCATGTATAAAAGTATGGAATTCTTATACATAGGTAAAAAATTGGCAAATGGAAATGTTTCGTTCCTGTTTTTTACAGACCAATTCAATAAGTATACTACAGATAGTAATGCAACAAAAATATTCCAAACTGGTGTATGGGGAAGAGCCACTACCGGCCTCTATTTTAATGACCTCTTTTTAAATAGTGTTGCTGTAACTGCTTCTACCTATTATCAATTTGGTAAAAATGCAACAGGCCAACCATTGAGTTCTTATTTACTCAGTGGTTTTGCAAAATATATTTTTAATAAAAAGATTAACACTGGAATTGGAATTGATTATACATCCGGTGGTAAAAGCGGTAATACAAGCAATACTTTTGATCCTTTGTATGGAACCCCCCATAAATTCTGGGGTCTCATGGATTATTATTATGCAGCAAGTCCATTTGGTAAAGGTGGATTGGTTGATGTTTATTTAAAAACTAAATACACGCCCTCAGAAAAGTTTTGGATTACAGCAGATTTACATTCATTCTCAAGTGCAACGAGTATTGTTAACCCTAATAACCTGAGTAGTAATAAAAAGGGATTGGGCACTGAGTTTGACTTTGTAGGTTCTTATAGTATTACAAAACAAGTTAATATAGAGTCAGGTTATTCTCATTATTTTAGCACGGCTTTACTTACCTCACCTAATGTAAAAAATATAGCAAATGCCAGATCAGGAGCAAACTGGGCTTATCTTATGTTAGATATAAAACCTGAATTCTTTTTCAAATAAAAACCCAACGCTTCCTAATTACTATTATCTATTTTAAGCAACTAAAATATTATTTATTATGCAAGTTTCTCCAAATACAAAACCACTTAATCGATTAAATATATTCAGTATCAGGGGTGTTCAAATGCGCAGTTTTCACATTACCTGGCTAATGTTCTTTGTTTGTTTCTTTGGCTGGTTCGGTCTTGCACCTTTAATGCCAACCATTCGTACTGACCTACACCTTACAAAATCACAGATTGGCAATCTGGTTATTATTTCTGTCTCTTCTACTATCATTGCCCGATTAATTATAGGAAAATTATGCGATATATGGGGCCCCCGATTAACAGCTGTCTTTTTACTCATATTTGGATCCATACCGGTTTTCCTTGTTGGTTTATCAAAAGATTATACCAGTTTTTTATTATTTAGAGCAGCAATCGGGATAATAGGCGCTTCGTTTGTAATTACCCAATTCCATACTTCCCTTATGTTCGCTGGTAACATCAAAGGTACCGCTAATGCTATAGCGGGAGGATGGGGAAATTTAGGAGGTGGGGTAACAAATATGTTAATGCCTCTGATTTTTGCTGCAATAGTTGCTGCTGGTTTTACAAAACATGAAGCATGGCGATATGCCATGATAATTCCGGGAACCATGATGCTGTTAGTAGCCATACTCTATTACCGATATACTAAAGACACTCCGGAAGGAAATTTTTCTGAACTCAACAAAGCTAAAAATTCGAGAAAAAAAACAGATTGGTCAGTGATTCGAGATTGGCGGATATGGACACTTGCATTGGCTTATGCTATGAGCTTTGGTATGGAAATAACTTTCGACAATGTGGCTTCCCTGCACTTTGTTGATACATTTAAATTATCACAATCTTCTGCCGGTTTTTGGGCAGGTATCTTTGGCTTTATGAATTTGTTTGCCCGTGCGCTGGGAGGAGTTGCGTCTGATAAAATAGGAAAAAAGTTCGGAATGAAAGGGAAAGGGTGGCTTTTAGCCATGATGCTTTTGCTGGAGGGTATAGGCATTATCATTTTTGCGCATGCAGGCACTTTATTTTTTGCAATTATTTCCATGCTTTCATTTGCATTATTCCTAAAAATGGCAAATGGTGCAACCTATGGTATTGTTCCTTTTGTCAATGAAAAAAATGTAGGACTTATTAGTGGTATTGTTGGAGCCGGAGGCAATGTAGGAGGTATGTTATTTGGATTTTTATTTAAATCAACGAATATTTCTTATGTACAGGCTTTTACCTATATCGGATATATGGTAATTACAGTTGCAGTTGTAGTTTTTATAACTCGTTTTTATAAGGTGGTAAAGTCTGAATCTATTCATCCAAATACAGAATTAGCTATAGCATAAAATTGTATTATAAACAAGGCAAGTTAAAAAAAACAGAAAGAAATAAGGACAATTCATGCCTGAACAAAAAGACATAAAAACAAATTATAGCTTATTGAATAAGTCAGCAATGAAAACAACATGTTGCTATTGTGGCGTGGGGTGTGGTATTGTAATAAATAATGACCAACATGGAAACATAATTGTTGAAGGCGATAAAGAACATCCGGTGAACAAAGGTATGCTTTGCAGTAAAGGTATGAATCTGCATTATACAGTAATGGATCAGAGTGACAGACTTTTATATCCTGAAATGCGGTATAATAAAAACCAATTACGACAGCGAGTATCGTGGGAGCAGGCCTTAAACAGGGCCGCCGCAGTTTTTACATCAATTATTGAAAAATATGGACCGGACTCAGTTGCTTTTTATGCCTCCGGACAATGCCTCACAGAAGAATATTATGTAATCAATAAATTGATGAAAGGATTTATTGGCAGCAATAATATTGATACCAATTCCAGGTTGTGCATGAGTAGTGCAGTAACCGGGTATAAAATGAGTTTGGGGCAAGACAGTATGCCTATTAGTTATGATGATATTGAAATTGCTGATTGTATTTTTATTGCCGGTGCAAATCCTGCATGGTGTCATCCTATCTTATGGCGAAGAATCGAGGCAGCTCTTGAAACAAATCCTAATTTGAAAATTATTGTTAGTGATCCGAGAAAAACTCAAACTGCAACTAAAGCAAGTTTATACCTGCAATTAAATCCCGGAACAGATGTAGTATTGCATCATGCCATAGGTAGGGCTTTAATTGAACAAGGAGATATCGATATCAATTTTATAGAATGTAGTACGGAGGGTTTTGAACAATACCGAAATAACGTAATGCAAAGAACAATTGCTGAAGCTGCAATTATCTGTGGTCTGGAAGAAAAAGAAATTTATTTGGCAGCTTCATTTATTGGTAATGCAAAAGGATTTATTTCAATGTGGGCGATGGGACTGAACCAAAGCGTTATTGGGGTTAACAAAAACCTAAGTCTAATTAACCTTAATCTTATTACAGGCCATATTGGGAAGCCGGGTTCCGGACCATTTTCGCTAACCGGCCAACCTAATGCAATGGGAGGAAGGGAAGTTGGTGGCATGGCCAATCTGTTACCCGCACACCGGGATTTAGCCAATGCAGCACACAGAATTTATGTACAGAATTTTTGGAAAGGAAAGCAAATATCTCCTAAACCCGGGTACACAGCAACGGAAATGTTCGAAGCATTAAACGATGGCAGACTGAAGGCAATATGGATTGTATCCACCAATCCATTGGTTAGCCTGCCTAATGTTCGATTGGCAGAAGATACACTAAAAAAAGCAAAATTCGTTGTAGTTCAGGAAGCGTCTAATAAACCGGAAACTTTACTATATGCAGATATTGTGCTTCCTGCAGCCACATGGGCTGAAAAAGAAGGAACAATGACCAACTCTGAAAGACGAATTTCTTACTTGAACAAAATTGTAGATGCCCCGGGAGAAGCCTTACCAGATGCTGAAATTATTTGCAGGTTTGCGCAAAAAATGGGTTATAAACAGTTTAACTATAAAACATCATCAGAAATTTTTGATGAGCATTGTGCACTTACTAAAAATACAAAAATTGACATTAGTGGTTTAAGTTATAATATATTAAAAATACAAAATGGGGTACAATGGCCCTACCCCTCTGGTGAAAAAGGGAGTGGTACTAAACGATTGTTTACAAACCATCAGTTTGATACACCTTCTAAAAGGGCAATTATACATACCATTAATGATCATATTGAACTGGAGAAGCCGGATGAAATTTTTCCTTTAATACTTACTACCGGGCGTATCAGAGATCAATGGCATACCATGAGTAAAACAGGAAAAGTAAATAAACTCAAACTTCACATTCCTGAATCATTTTTAGAAATACATCCTGATGATGCATCTCAAAGAAATATCAAAGAAAATGATTTGGTAGAAATTAACAGTAAAAACGGACAAGTGCGGGTGAAAGCAAGAATATCATCAAACATAAAACAAGGAGTCGTTTTTTTACCAATGCATTGGGGAAAAATTTTAAAAAGCGATCTAAACAGGGCAAACAACCTTACTAATAATTTAGTTGACCCAAAATCAAAAGAACCTGATTTTAAATATACTGCCGTTCAGATACAGGGATATAAAAAAGCAAAAGAAAAAATTATTATAATAGGTGCAGGAGCAGGCGCGTTTGGGTTCATAAAGAGTTATCGTGATCGAAATAAAGCAGACGAAATTATTGTTTTTAGCAAAGAAGCCTTTCCTTTTTATAATCGGGTTATGCTGCCAGATTACATTAGTGGTTGGCAAAACTGGCAACACTTAGTAAAAATGACAGATGATGATGAAGATCAATTAAACATTAAATTACACAGAGGTACAAGTATTGAGCAAATTGACAGATTAAATCAAACAGTAACTGATAGCAATGGGGAAATACATCACTATAATAAATTGGTGATAGCAACCGGTAGCCGGGCTGCTAAGCTCCGGGATGTACCTCCATTGAAAGGCATATTCACTATGAGGAACAGAAACGATGCGGATAGTTTTAAAAATCATATTGACCCTGCCAAAGGAAAAGTAATTATAATTGGTGGTGGTATATTAGGAATAGAATTAGCAGCTTCGCTTCGTGAAGTAAACTTGAATGTAACCATTGTTCATCGTAATTCAAGATTAATGGACAAGCAATTAGACCAGCTGGGTAGTCAACTATTGCACGAAGAGTTGCATAGTAAAAATATAGAAATTTATTATAATGATGAAATTGAGCGCTTAATTGGCAATAATTCTGTTGAAGGAATCAAATTAAAAAGTGGTGCAATAATTGATTGCCAGGCAATTATAATTGCTATAGGTACAGTACCGAATATTAAACTTGCAAAAGATTGCGGGTTGAATTGTAAACGAGGCGTGATAGTAAATGAATATTTGCAAACCAGTGATCCAAATATTTTTTCAGTAGGGGAAATTGCAGAGTTTAAAGGATTTTTGTATGGGATTACAGTTGCAGCAGAACAACAGGCTGACATAGCAGCACGATATATTTCAGGCGATATTTCAAAATATTATGAAGGCTCAATATTTATGAATATTTTAAAGATGCGTGGAACAGATTTTGTTTCCATAGGCACTATTGAATCTCCTGACAATAAAGAGTATGAAGAGGTAGTTTTTATAGATAAGGCCAAACGCTATTATAAAAAATGCCTCATTCACAATGACCGATTAATAGGGGCAATCTTAATCGGAGATAAAACTGAGTTCCTTGATTTTAAAGATCTAATCGAGAACAAAACAGAGCTTTCAGAAAAACGTCTGTTATTATTGCGTTCAGGCAATAAAACAGAGCCGCTATTGGGTAAATTGATTTGCAGTTGCGGCAACATCGGTGAAGGTAATATTATTAACAAAATTAAACAGGGATATAATGATTTAAAATCATTATGCGAGTCCAGCGGTGCGGGTATGGGTTGCGGCAGCTGCAGGCCTGAAGTACAGACCATTTTAGAGAAAAAAATGTCAGAATGTATGAATTTAACAGAAGAAAAAAAAATAATGACTGTATAGATTTAATTACAAATCGAAAAGTGATGAAAATAAAAAAACATATTAACTTAAATAAGTTACATTATTTTTTTAAACATACAAAAAAAATAGAATATTTTCAATTTGAAGAAGATTTTGTTGAGGAAAATGTTCGTTGTATTCCAATGATTGTAAGATTTAAAATGGATGAAGTAGGAATAAAATTAAAATTAAAAGAATGGGCAATGATGAGTTTAAACGAAAAGAAAAAACTGGCATCAATCAATATTACAACTAAAAAAGAGAAAAAAAAATATTATAATTATACAAAAATTATTATAAAAAAATACACCGGTTTAGACCCAACAAATTTGCAAATTGAAGATGACCCTGAATGGTCAAATATAGAAAAAATTCCAGAAAAATTTTTAACAAAAGCCAGTGAATTCAACTTACCAATTAATCTTAATCAATGGAAAAATTTGAGCGATTTACAACGTTTTGCCTTACTAAAATTGTGCAGACCAGGACATGAGAATAAAAATTTTATAAAAGCAATAAGAGAATTCAAATTATCCTAAAGAAATTATATGAGACATGCATTTAAATTTAAAATTAATTTCACAGGAGGGATTATCTCGCCGGGATATCTGCATAATATTTTAGAAGCTTTAGAGGTTGCCGGAATTGATAATGTTCGTTTTGGTTTGAGGCAGCAATTACTGATTGATGTATCGCACAAAGAATATGAGAAAGTAGTGGCATCATTAAATTTACATAACATTCAATATGAAAATAAAATAGATTCTTATCCCAACATCCTCAGTTCATATCCTGCTGAAGAAATATTTATCAGAGATTCATGGGTAAAGGAAGGGGTATATAAAGATATTTTTGATCTGTTTGATTACAGACCTGCAATCAAAATAAACATCGCTGATAACAACCAAACGTTTACTCCTTTTTTTACAGGTAATATTAACTGGATTGCCTCAAAAAATATTCATTTTTGGTATTTGTATATTCGATTCCCAAAAACAAATATAATTTATCAATGGAAAGATTTAATATATACCAACGAAATTCCACGTTTATCTAAATTTATTGAAAAAATTATTTTTGAAAATCCTGAACTATATTATGATAACAACCTTGCTTATGGCGACATTATTTACGAACAAGTTCATTCAAGCATCAGTATTATATCAAAACCAGTGGAAGAAAACCTGTTTCTGCCAGAATTTAAACTTCCTTATTATGAAGGATTTAATAATTATGGTACTAAATCCTGGTTAGGACTATATCAGCGCAACGAATTATTTAAAGTTTCGTTCCTAAAAGATATTTGTAAACTATGCCTGGAAACCAAGATAGGACAGTTATATACAACACCATGGAAATCTTTGATTATAAAAAATATTGATGAAAAGCATAGACATTTGTGGAGTTTTATTTTGAACAGGCATCGAATTAATGTTCGACATGCCTCCAATGAATTGAACTGGCAGGTAGAAGATACCAACGAAGAAGGTCTTAGTATCAAACAGCATATCATTAGGCAATTAGATAAAGATGATGTTCGTACCTATGGATTATGCATTGCAGTAAAAACTCAACCAAAGTCAGGTGTGTTTGGCTCTATAATTATTAAAAAACAATATAATGTAATAAGAGATACATTAAAACCTTCAAGCAAGTTTGATATTTTATATAGTTCAGGTTTCAATCCAAACTCAAATGAATTGATTGTATTCAGAAACAATGTAAGTAAAGAACATTTGGCCACTTATCTTATTTCATTATGTAAATATTATTATGAAAATTTCTGTAAAAATGATTTATTAAAAGAAACCGCTATAAAAGAAGAATATTTTGAATCAAATTTATCAATACCAACTATGGTTTACCAGTGCCGGAAATGTTTAACAGTGTACGATGAAGAAATTGGAGAACCAGAAAATAAAATAGCTCCAGGCACTTTATTTAACCAATTAGACAGTGCTTATAAATGTACGGTATGTGATGCAACAAAAGAAAATTTTGTATTAGTGAGTAAGGCTTCATTGGGATTACAAGCCATTTAAATCTGCATGAGCATTCATATTTCGAAAACATATTTTTTTATCAGCAGATACAGGTATTTTATAAACACTTAAATGTTCTAGTATAAATTTCATACTATGTTTTAATAGTTGCCCGGTGTAATACATTTGCATTACGAACTCCAATGCCTTTGCAGTATAAATTCCGCATAAGGGTTCAGCTTCACCCTCAATTGTATAGATATATGCATCAAATGTATTTGTACTGTTTTGTTGATATTGACAATATAGATTTTTGATTAATGAAAACTCCATAAAAGGCATATCGCAGGCAAATACAAAAAAATCATCTGAAGGTCTTTGCAAATGAACGCTTAACAGTCCTAAAAGCGGGCCTTTGACTAATAAAGAATTATTGTCGGTAATAAGCCTTTCAGATGAAAAATATATTTTATATTTTTCTTGCTGCGATTTGTTCACTGAAATAAGTACAGGAATACCAAGTAGCGATAACTTTTCAGAAGCGGCCTGAACCCATGTACGATCATCTATTGAAATCATTCCTTTATCATTCCCCATACGAGTGCTTTGTCCACCACATAAAATAACGCCATTCATTAGTCTAAATTTTGTTATTTATAAATATTAATTATTAATTCATATCTATATGTCCTAAATTTTTTTCCGGATTCACAATATTCCTGATAATTCTTTTAATAATTTTTATTTCAGGAAATCCTCCATATTCTTTTCTGTTAAATACTATATCATCATTAATATAAATGTAATAAGCACCTGGCTGCTCACTGGGTTGCAACGAAACAGCTTTTATATCTTCTGAAAAACTGATTAATATTTCTTGTGCCATATAAGCAGCCCGTAGCAACCAGCCACACTTAGGGCAATATTCAATTGTGATAACTGGCTTCATGTTCTATTTTACTTTTTTATTTTGTTTTATCAAAGTTTCTGTTAACTTATTCAATTGTGCAACTTTTTCAGAAAAATCACCGGTTAAATATTTTCTAATCTGTTGCAGATTATTCAATGTTGTTTCAATATCATCAGGAAGGCTATTGTGTAATATTTCTTTGATTCGCTTTGCCATTGTTGGTGAAACACCGTTTGTAGAGATAGCTATTTTAAGGTTTTGTTTTTGCACCACTGATGAGAGATAGAAATCACAAATATCAGGGGTATCTGCTACGTTGCACAATAACCTTTTCCGCTTCGCTAAATCGCATATACGTTTATTTTCAGATTGATTTTCGGTAGCAATAATCACAATATCCTTATCCTTCAAATCTTTAACCATAAATTTTCGATATATAAGGCTTACTAATGAGTTATTTTCAGTTAACTGTTTAATTTCATTCCTGATTTCAGGAGCAATTAATGTTACTCTTGCGTTTGGTGAATTAGACAGCACCGCTGTAATTTTTTCAAGTCCCACATTGCCACCTCCAACAATCAGTGTATGAAGTTCTTCTAATTTAAGAAATACAGGGAAAAGATGGTTCATCAAATTGTCATTAAAATGATACAAGAGAATCAGAATAAAATTAAGGTCATCTCTAAAAACCTAAGATACGAAGTAATATTTTATTATAAAAAGTTGTCTGTTATAAAAACAGTTACCAAGTCAAAAGCAAGCGGATTAATTAACGAGCAAATACGGTTAGAAAAGTTGAGCAAACAACAAAACCCGTTAGAGCCCCCCTATACGGGCAGCCGTTTCTCTTTTTTAAGTTGCATAGGTTTTTTTTAGTCGTTACCAAGGTAAATTGATACACAAAATTATTGCCGGCCATAAATACCGTTTTATTGGTTTCTAAACGCTATTTTTAAACATTTTTGTTGCTACAAAAAACAGTGTACTATTTGGCCATGCTTATTCAACATAAAACATTTATAATTAGATAGCTATAAAAAAATAATTATTTTTAATTCATAATTATTTATTGGAAAAATCATTCATACTCAATACAATCAAGCCTCTATGTTGCGTACCATAGAGCAAATATTGGGTTTACCGCCCATGAATGTAATAGATGCCACGGCCTTGCCCATATTTGATTGTTTTATAATCGAGAAACATATATATCAATATGCCTATATTCCCAATAATATACCGTTAGATGAACGCAATAAACCCACGTCACAATTAACCGGTTTAGCCAAACAATACATTCGTTTATTTGAAAAAGTATTTGTAGCTGTTGATGGCGGCAATGATGCCGTAATGAATAAAATTTTATGGTTCGATGCTAAAGGTATGACACCTTATCCGGTAATAAGAGTGCAGAAAATATTTTAGTAACAGTGCCTGTTTTGATTAAGGAATTACAAATGACAATCCGCTTAAATTTTATAAAAGGTAAGTGAATTGATAATAATCAATTGTTTTTCTTATCTAACATCATTTTACAGGCACTAAGCTAAGCGTAACTTTGTGTAATCAATTTAAATTATGGCAAAATTTACTAATATACAGCAAATGATGCAAACTTTTCCTGAGCAGGAAACCTTAATGCCTGTTTTATTTATTGGGCATGGTTCACCCATGAATGGCATTGAAAATAATGTTTTTAGTAACCAATGGGCAGCCATAGCTAAAAACATTCCCATACCTAAAGCAGTTATCGTTATATCGGCGCATTGGCAAACCAGAGGCACACAAATTACGGCAATGGATTTACCGCCTACTATACACGACTTTGGCGGTTTTCCTGAAGCATTGTATCAGGTGCAATATCCAGCACCCGGTCAACCACAGTTGGCAGAAGTTACAAAACATCTTGTAAAAAGTACCGAAATTGGTTTAGACCATGAATGGGGTTTAGATCATGGTGCATGGACGGTGGTGCGGCACATGTATCCGCAGGCCAATATTCCCGTGCTACAGTTAAGTATTGATTACACTAAAGATGCCCGATATCATTTTGAATTAGCGAAAGAATTACAAGCATTACGCAAAAGAGGTGTATTAATGATAGGCAGTGGCAATATGGTACATAACCTGCGTATGGTAAACTGGCAAAAGTTGAATGAGCCTGGTTTTGCCTATGACTGGGCAACAGAAATAAATGAAACTTTTAAAACACTGATTGTACAAAACAATGCACCCGCATTAATTCGTTATGAACAATTGGGAACAGCTGCACAATTAGCCATACCTACACCCGAACATTATATTCCGCTGATGTATACCATGGGTTTGCGCAATAAAAAAGATGAAGCCATGCTATTCAATGATCTGGCTATTGGCGGCTCATTAACCATGACGTCTGTAAAATTGGGGTAATTTCCTCCCTGTATTTTAGTTCCGGTTGATTTTTTTATGATTGAATTTTAAAAAAAAAATTTGGAAACGCATGTTAAATGTTGTATATTTATTAGCGGCAAATCGGTTATTCTTCATTAAAGTTTACTTTGCTTTAAGTTTTTTACATGGAAAATTCCATTAACGTTATCATTACCGGTGCAACAGGCATGGTGGGCGAAGGGGTTTTACACGAATGTTTACAATCTGAACAAGTTGCCAAAGTGCTCATTATTAACCGGCGCACAACCGGAATAAAGCATCCTAAGTTAACTGAAATATTGCATGAAAATTTTATGGATGTAAGTCCATTAATGCCCGCAGTAAGTGGCTATGATGCTTGTTTTTTCTGTTTGGGTGTTTCATCGGTAGGAATGAAAGAAGCCGAATTCAGCCGATTGACGTATGATTTAACCATTGGTTTTGCGCGGTTACTCAGTAGCCAAAATCCCGCAATGACTTTCTGTTATGTTTCCGGTGCAGGTACAGATTCTTCAGAAAAAGGCAGACTGATGTGGGCCAGAGTAAAAGGGAAAACAGAAAACACGTTGATGCAACTACCTTTTAAAGCCGTGTTTTTGTTTCGCCCGGCTATAATTATTCCAACGCCCGGTTTAAAAAACACGTTAAAGCTGTACCATTATTTTGGTTGGCTAATACCGCTATTTAAAGTGCTGATACCCAATAGTATTTGTTCATTAAAAGAAATGGGGGAGGCAATGATTCAGGTGGCTTTAACCGGAAATGAAAAAAAGATATTGGAAGTGAAGGATATAAAACAGTTGCAAGTAGCCTTCAATAAATGTTGTTATTAATTCAATTCATATGAAAACTTTAGTATTTTCTATTTTGATATTTCTTACAATAAATGTTCATTCTCAAAAAAAAGAATTCATTCGCGTTTATATCTTAGAGGGAAAGAAAATAATGCGTGGTAGAGATTATCAAATTACTGACTCGACAATTGAGTTTAAAAAAAAGAATAAAATAATCCATTACGCTCAAATCGGTTTCATTAAAACAAAGCATTCTTTTGGACATAATATTGGGGTTGGTAGTCTCTTAGGGCTTGCATCTTTGGGTTTATTTACCCTGACCCTTCCCTATGATAAAAAAATTAACCTTTTTGATAAAGGTACAACGGTAGGTTTAGTTTCAACTTTAATCGGTGCGCCTTCCGGTGCTCTTATTGGTACAATTTCTAATGTTTTTAAGAAGCCAAAAAAAATTGAGATTGATAGAGATTTTGAAAAATGGGAAAAATTCAAAACTTTATTTCAAAAAATATCAAAATCAGATTAACTAAGGCTACCTGCAACAAAAATATTTGCAAAAGCAGGGATGGACAATGTAATCCCGAAGCTTCGAGATGGAAGCTTCAGCAACAGTTCGGGCCCGACGTTCAATTTTCTGCTTTAGTTGATAATTTCAACTTCAAATTTTGCATAATAGTGTCTTCAATCACTTTTGGAAAATGGGCATATTCTAAAACATGCACTTTTTGCGCAATTTGTTCGGGCGTATCAGTTGGCACAACCGCACAGGTAGCTTGAAAAATAGGAGGACCATCATCATAATTTTCATTCACAAAATGAATTGTGATACCTGTTACCGATTCGCCAGCATTGGCAATAGCCTGGTGTACTTTAATGCCATACATGCCTTTACCGCCATATTTGGGTAATAAGGCAGGGTGAATGTTGATGATATGATGGGGGAAAGCTTCAATTAGAGTAGGGGGCACTTTCCATAAAAAACCGGCCAAAATAATCCAGTTTATACCGTAGATCTGCATTTCAGGAACATAGCCGTCTGTTTTTTGGAATTTTTCTTTTTCAATGATTAAAACAGGAATTTGGTGTTGGTGGGCAATTTGAATAACACCGGCATTGGAATTATTGGTAACAATTAATTGTATGGTAATAAAAGGATGCTGCTGAAAATAGTGTATTAAATTAACCGTATTAGAACCAGTACCGGAAGCAAAAATAGCCAGGCGTTGTTGAGGGTAAGATGGGTTCATTCGGAGTATTTATATTTAAAACGTATCGGTTATGTGTAAAACAAATAGTATGAAATTGGGTACCGGATGGCAAAAATCTGATTAATTTTTCAAATGCAGCCTACCATATTTGGTAAACAAATTTGTTGATTAAAGCTTGTATTAAAAAGAAATAAAAATGGAACAATTCTTTGAAACCCGCGCCATTACTGACTAAAATTTTTTTTTAAACATTGAGTTTTTGTCAGCCCCGTGTCATATTTTTGCACTCGTTCAAGGATATTTTTCCACATTAGACCAACCAGATTGTGAATATGATACCTCATCGCATGATAATCCGAACTGTTGTCGCAGGAATTTTTGTTGTTTTTTCGTTTGCATTCGTCGGTAATTTAAAAGCCCAGGATGGCAAATCATTATTCAGTCAAAATTGTGCATCCTGCCATGCCATTGATAAAAAGTTAGTAGGCCCTGCATTGATGGGTGTAGAAGACAGGTGGCCCAACAAGAAAAATCTATATTCTTGGATTCGGAATAATCAGGCATTCTTAAAAACAGGCGATCCTTATGCCAATAAGTTGTATAATGAATACAACAAAACAGCTATGAACCTGTTTCCGCAATTAACCGATGCTGAAATTGGTGCTATCTTAAAATATATATCCGATTATAAACCGGCTACTCCACAAGCCGCTGGTGGCACTGCCACACAGCCTGCTGCCGATAGCGATAATACCTTATTATTTGGTATTTTAACCCTGATATTGGCTGTTATTGCCTTTACCTTAATGCAGGTAAACAGCAACCTCAAAAAATTAACCGACAATAAAGAAGGTATTGAATCGCCAGAGCCAGTGCCTTTCTGGAAAAACAGAACTTATATTGCTTTTGTAACTATCCTGCTCTTTTTGGTAGGTGGATATTTAACTACCAAAGGGGCTATTGGGTTAGGCCGTAACATTAATTATGAACCCAAGCAACCTATTTTCTATTCACACAAAGTGCATGCAGGCATTAACCAAATTAACTGTTTGTATTGCCATAGTGGAGCATTAGACAGTAAATATTCTAATGTGCCTTCTGTAAATGTTTGTATGAACTGCCACATGGCCATTAATGAATACAAAGGCGAAAAATTATATACTGCCGATGGCGATGAAGTAAACGGTACGGAAGAAATTAAAAAATTATACGAATACGCCAACTTTACACCCGGCCAGCCTTGGGATGCCAGCAAAGCAAAACCCATTGAATGGACCAAAATACACATGTTGCCTGCACACGTTTATTTCAATCACTCACAACATACCCGTGTAGGTAAAGTACAATGTCAAATTTGTCATGGTGAAATCAATAAAATGGATGAAGTAAAACAGGTTTCTGAATTGAGCATGGGCTGGTGTATTAACTGTCACCGCACCACACAGGTTCAGTTTAAAGACAATGGATTTTACAGCATTTATGAAAAATACCATCAGGATTTAAAAGATGGTAAATTAGATAGTACCAAGGGCGTAACTGTAGAAATGATTGGTGGTACCGAATGTCAAAAATGTCACTATTAAAATAAAGTTTCAAAAGTATTGTTGGCTGTATTGATACGAAAGTTTGATATAGTTAAACCGCATCAACGAAAAAATGTAGAGTGCCTGTTTTAGGCAATTTTACACCTAACAAAACAAATTATGGAGCAAAAAAAACACTGGCAAAGTTTTGGAGAGTTGAATAATTCTGAAGGTTATCAGCAATCAGCAAAAGACGAGTTCCGGGAAGATTTACCCGTGTGGGAAGATGATAAAGGTTTGTTTGATGCTACCACTCCCCGTAGAGATTTCTTAAAATATTTGGGTTTTAGTACGGCCGCTGCCATGGTAGCTGCCAGTTGTGAGGTGCCCGTTAAAAAAATTATTCCTTTTGCCAATAAACCGGAAGATGTAATACCCGGAGTAGCCAACTATTATGCTACTACCTATTTACAGGATGGGGAAGCGGTAAGTGTGGTGGCAAAAGTTAGAGATGGTCGTCCTATTAAGTTGGAGGGGAATGAATTAAGCCCCATTACCAAAGGCGGAACTTCTGCCAGGGTACAATCATCTGTACTGGATTTGTATGATACTGCCCGTTTACGTTTCCCAACCATTGATGGTAAAGAAACAACTTTCGAAAATATAGATGGTGCTATTGCCAATGCAATGGGTTCGTTGGGTGGTGCACCCGTGGTTATTTTAACCAGTTCGGTGGTGTCTCCTTCTTCAAAAGAAGTGATTAACCAATTCATTGCCAGGCATCCGGGTTCTCGTCAGGTAACTTACGATGCTATTTCATACAGTGGTATGTTACTGGCCAATGAAGCTACTTATGGCAAAAAAGCCATTCCTTCTTATCGTTTCGATAATGCCAAAGTAATTGTAAGTCTGGGTGCAGATTTTTTGGGTACCTGGTTAAGCTCCATTGAATTTGCAAAACAATACTCAAAAAATAAAAAAATCAATGAAAAGGCACCGGCCATGAGCAAACATTTTCATTTTGAAAGTGTGGCTAGTTTAACCGGTTCTAATGCCGATGAGCGTTACCTGCATCGTCCATCTGAAACAGGTGCCGTTGCGGTAGCTTTACTCAATGCCATCAATGGTCAGGCAGTAAATTTGAGTGACACTGCTTTAAAAGAAGGAATTAAAAACGCAGCAGCAGCGCTGATAGCCAATAAAGGCAATGCCCTTGTGGTAAGCGGCAGTAACGATGTAAACGTACAAATAGTAGTAAACGCCATTAATGAGGCATTACAATCGGGAGGTAAAACCATCGATTGGTCCAGTACCTATAATACCTATCAGGGTGTTGATACCGATTTTGCCCGTTTGGTAGAAGATATGAATGCCGGAAGTGTAGGTGCGTTATTGATTATTGGCCCCAACCCTGCGTATACCTGGTTCGATAGCAGCCGCTTTGTGGCCGGTATGAAGAAAGTAAAATTTGCCGTTTCATTCAGTCCTAAAAATGATGAAACTACTCAATTGTGTAAATATGTAATTCCCAATCACCACTTCTTGGAAAGTTGGGGCGATGCGGAACCCAAAACAGGTTATTATTCTTTATTACAACCTACTATTTATCCATTATTCAAAACCCGCCAATGGCAGGATAGCCTGTTAAAATGGAGTGGCGCAACTACCGATTATTTAGGCTTTTTGAAAACTTACTGGAGTGCTAAAGCCGGTGGTGAAAATGGGTGGAATAAGGCCTTGCAGGATGGTGTACTGAATCCGGTTACAGAACCCGTTATGTTGGGTGCCGCATTTAACAGTGGTGCCGTAAGTGGTGCATTGGCAGCCATTGCTGCGAACAAAAAAGGTGGAAAAGTAGAAGTAGTATTGTACCAAAAAGTGAGCATAGGTGCCGGACAAACCGCCTCTAACCCCTGGTTACAGGAAATGCCCGATCCAATTACCCGTGCTACCTGGGATAATTATGTAATGATGTCTCCGGCCATGGCCAGAACATTGTTAAATATTGATTTGAATATTGCCCGTGAAGCCGATAATTATGAAGTAACCCCTGAAAAACCGGTGGTAAAAGTAACGGCTAACGGAAAAAGCGTAACATTACCCGTTTTAATTATACCGGGAGTGCATCCTGATACCATTGGTATTGCTGTAGGTTACGGCCGTACCAAAGAAATTGGTAAAGCTGCTGAAGGAATCGGACAAAATGTATTTCCATTTACCAACATGAGCGGCACTACTTTAAGTTATGCTGTGATAGATGCTACGGTTGAAAAAACCGGTAATACTTATCCAGTAGCTTTAATGCAAACGCACAATGTGTACGATACCCCACAGGGAAAACGTACCGAAGTGATGAAAGAATTAACTTTAAGTGCATTTAAAAAAGATCCGGAAGAAATTATTAATGACCGCGAAAAAGAATTAGCTCCATTTGGCGGATTAAAAGATTACGAAAAAGAAGGAACCATTTATCCTTATTTCGATAAGCCTGGTATTCACTGGGGCATGAGTGTGGATTTAAATTCTTGTACCGGTTGTGGCGCCTGTGTAATTGCCTGCCATGCAGAAAACAATGTACCGGTGGTAGGCAAGCCGGAGGTATTGCGTTTTCATGATATGCACTGGTTAAGAATTGACCGTTATTACAGTGGCAATCCCGATAATCCGAAAGTGGTATTCCAACCTTTAATGTGCCAACAGTGCGATAATGCGCCTTGCGAAAATGTGTGCCCGGTAGGTGCTACCAACCATAGCAGTGAAGGATTGAACCAAATGGCTTATAACAGATGTATTGGAACCAGGTATTGCGCCAATAACTGTCCTTATAAAGTGCGCCGTTTTAACTGGGCCGATTACACCGGTTCAGACAGTTTCCCCGACAATCAGAAGGGCATTGTGAATGATGTGGTATTGATGATGAATGACGGTTTGTCTCGTATGGTATTGAATCCGGATGTAACCGTTCGTGCCCGTGGTGTAATGGAAAAATGTACTTTCTGCGTACAAAGGTTGCAGGAAGGAAAATTAAAAGCCAAGAAAGAAAGCAGGCCTTTAATTACCGGGGAAGACAATAAATGGGATGTAAAAACTGCTTGTCAACAGGCTTGCCCTACTGATGCTATTGTATTTGGTAATATAAACGATTCACACAGTGCCATTACCATTACCCGTCAGGAGAATAAGTTACGACTCTTCAAATCATTAGAGCAATTGCACGTATTACCGAACGTAAATTATTTGGCGAAAGTGCGCAATGTTGAAGAAGAGGCCACTGAAAAAGCAGAAGGATAAGATGGATTGTTTCAGCAAATTGAAATAAAGTATACTTTGAAAATGTAAACACAGTTCTCAGAAATTAATTTCCGGAACACTAAACAGTAAGAAGAAATGCATTTAAAGTACGAATCACAATTAAGAGAGCCGTTGGTATATGGCAGGAAAACCTACCATGATGTTACGGAAGAAATTATTCGCCCCATTGAGGCAAAGCCGGGTAAGCTTTGGTATGTTGGATTTTATACTGCCGTGGCATTACTGCTGTTTGGGGTATATAGCGTATACCGGGATGTTACATATGGTATTGGCCAATGGAACCTGAATAAAACCGTAGGTTGGGGTTGGGATATTACCAACTTCGTATGGTGGGTAGGTATTGGTCATGCCGGTACATTGATTTCTGCCATCCTATTACTGTTTCGTCAGGGCTGGCGTACGGGTGTAAACCGTGCTGCGGAAGCAATGACCATCTTTGCGGTAATGTGTGCCGGACAGTTCCCCATCTTCCACATGGGTCGTGTATGGTTGGCGTTCTTCATTATGCCTTATCCCAATACAAGAGGTCCGGTTTGGGTAAACTTCAACTCTCCTTTGTTGTGGGACGTATTTGCGATTTCTACTTATTTCACCGTATCTGTTTTATTCTGGTACAGTGGTTTAATACCTGATATGGCAACCGTACGCGACAGGGCTAAAACAAAATTGCGTAAATATTTATATGGCGTTGCTGCCTTTGGCTGGACAGGTTCTACCAAACACTGGCAAAGAATCGAATCTTTATCATTGGTATTGGCCGGCTTGGCTACACCGCTGGTACTTTCAGTACACACCATTGTATCTATGGACTTTGCCACCTCTGTTATTCCAGGCTGGCATACCACCATCTTCCCGCCCTATTTTGTGGCCGGTGCTGTATTCTCGGGTTTTGCCATGACACAATCGCTGCTGCTGGTGGTAAGAAAAGTATATCATTTAGAAGATTATATTACCATTGGCCACATTGAGGCCATGAATAAAATTATTGTATTAACCGGCTCTATTGTAGGGGTGGCCTATTTAACAGAATTGTTCATGGGCTGGTACAGCCAAAGTAAATATGAAGGTTATACCTTCTGGTATAGCAGGGCTAATTTGTTTAGTCCTTATGGTTGGAGTTACTGGGGTATGATGACCTGTAACGTTATGGTGCCACAAATATTTTGGTTGCGTAAAGCAAGAAGAAACCTCTTTATCACCTTCTTCATTTCTGTTCTGGTGAACGTGGGTATGTGGTTTGAGCGTTTTGTAATTATTGTTACTTCTATTTATAGAGACTATTTGCCTTCTTCCTGGTCTGTTTATTACAGCCCAACTATTTGGGAAATTGGTTTCTATCTGGGAACATTTGGCTTGTTCTTTACCTGCTTCTTCTTATTTAGCAAGTATGCACCGGTTATTGCGGTACATGAAATTAAATATGTATTGAAGACCAGCGGAGAAAGCTACAAAAACACAATGGGTGCTATTGAAAAAGAACCGGTGGAAGAATTTGCACATGAATATGCACATTAATTCTAATTCCGGAATTAGCAGATAGCAATTGTGTGAATACAATTATTGAAGACCTAAATTAAACATATGGCAAAAAAGAAATTTGTTGTAGGCTGTTTTGATAATGAGGAAGTGTTATTCCCTGCTGTAAAAAAAGTACGTACAGCCGGTTATAAAATCAGAGATGTGTACACCCCTTTTCCGGTACATGGCTTAGACCATGCCTTGGGTTTAAGAGAAACCAGTTTGCATACTGCCGGTTTTATTTACGGAATTACCGGAACTGCCACAGCTTTGGGTGGTATTAGTTGGATATTAACATACGACTGGCCATTGAATATTGGCGGAAAGCCCCATTTTGCGTTACCGGCATGGATACCCATTACTTTTGAGTTAACGGTATTATTTGCTGCAGTAGGCATGGTATATACTTTCTGTTATTTATGCCAGTTGGCTCCATTTGTAAAAAAGCACCATTTCCATCCCCGGGCAACCGACGACTTATTTGTGATGGTAATTGAGTGCACAGATAAAACCAATATAGATGATTTAAGAGGATTCTTAACTAATAATGGCGCTGTTGAAACAGATGTACAGGTGGCTGAAGAAGGCTGGTGGTGGGGTCGTTATGATAAAGACGACGAAAAAACATTAGAAAAAGAAATTATTGCTGCTTAACTTAATTTGAATTGATTTACAATGAAAAAACTATCTATTTTAATCGTTTTATTCTCTGCAACCGCTGTTTTATTCAGTTGCAGTGATATTAAGCGCAAACCCAGCCGCATTTATATGCCCGATATGTTTTACAGCCGGGCTTATCAAACATATACTGATCATAGTAATTTAACCAAAGAAGGGGTTTTTTACAATGAAAAGCCCGTAGTTGGAACCATTGCCCGCGGCGAAGATATGCCTTTCCCTTTGGCCAAAGATGTGCCGGGCGATACCACCAACTATGCTGCTTCCAAACTGATTAAAAGCCCCATTGATTCTTTAACACCGGCACAGTATGTAGAAACAGAAAGACTTTTCTTGGTGAATTGCGCCATTTGTCACGGACCAAAATTAGATGGAAATGGCCCACTCTATAAAGGTGGTGAAGGCCCATATCCTGCTAAGCCGGCTCAATTGGTAGGCGATGCTAAATATGAAGCTATGCCAGAAGGGCAAATGTTTTATTCCGTTGAATATGGTAAGAACTTAATGGGTAGCTATGCTTCTCAGTTAAGCAGGCAACAACGTTGGCAAATTATTCGTTACATTAAAATGAAGCAGGCCGAAGGCAAAGCAAATACTGCTACGGCAAGTAAATAATTAAATTGGTACTGCATCCATCAAAATAATAAATGTGTTTTACAATGGCAGAACAAACTTTAGATTTTAAAGAGCAATTCGAGGTTCCTTCAAAAATGAAAACATGGTCCTATGCCTTAATAGGAATAGGCCTGCTGGCTTTTATTATCGGATTGTTTACAAAAGGCACCGGAACCAATGAAGAAAAAGCCATATTCATGGGTACCATTATGTACAATACCATTTTCTGGACCATGGTATGTAATGCCGCTATGTTTTTTATTTGTGCTACTACTTTGGCCATGGGCGGTTGGCAAATGACTTTTAGAAGAGTGGCTGAAGCTATTTCAACCCTTGTACCTGTATTTGGTATTATTACTTTAGTGGTATTGTTTTATATTGTATTTACCGGCAACCACGAAATTTATCATTGGTTAGATGCCAAACAAGTAGCTGCTGATGAAATATTAAAAGGAAAATCAGGTTTTTTAAATGTAAAATTCTTCGTAATCTGGTCTATACTCACTGTTGGTTTATGGAGCTTATTGGGTTGGAGAATGCGTAAAATTAGCAGCGAGGCTGATATTGAACCCATGGATTATAATACCGGCAACACTTATGTTTGGAAAAATACGGTAACTGCCGGATTATTTATTGTATGGTTTGCATTAACGGTAGGTTCTACTTTACCCTGGTTGTGGTTAATGAGTATTGATGCACATTGGTACAGTACCATGTATAGCTGGTACGTTTTTGCAAGCACTTTTGTATCGGGTGTAGCATTAATTACATTGTGGGTAATCTATTTAAAAAACAAGGGCTATTTGGAATATACCAATCAGGAGCACTTGCACGATTTGGGTAAATTTATTTTTGCATTTTCTATTTTTTGGACTTATTTATGGTTCTCACAATACATGCTGATTTGGTACTCTAACCAACCGGAAGAAACCGTTTACTTTAAGGGAAGAGTACAAGGTCCCTATAAAGGCATCTTTTTCTTAAACATTATTATCAATTTCATTTGTCCGCTCTTAATTTTGATGAAGCGTTCTGCAAAAAGAAACTATACTTTAATGACTTTTATGGCGGTATTGATTCTTTTTGGACACTGGATAGATTTTTACCAAATTGTAATGCCCGGCATTAGCAAAGACCATGTTTCTTTAGGCTGGTTCGATTTTGGTATCCTGGCTTTGTTTATTGGCTTAATGATTCATTTTGTTGGGAAAGCACTGGCTTCAAAACCATTGATTGCAAAATACAATCCCTTCCTAAAAGAAAGTATTGTACATCATACGTAGAAAGACATTAATAATATTGAAACTGAATTGAAATTTTAATTGTAGTGTTATGACAATCTTTTTAACGATAGCAGTAATTGTGTTGGTGTTCCTGGTAATTTTTCAAATTGCCAAAGCCAGTGAGTATGTGGGCATTTTAAAAGGCGAAAAAGAAACACGCCAACAAGCCAATAAAATCAATGGTTTTTTGATGGTGGGGTTTTTAGTATTGGGGTTAATAGGTTTATACTGGTGTAATGAATTGTTGTTCAAAAAAACATTATTAGAGCATCCCTCTGCCAGTGTGCAGGGCGAAAAAGTAGACTCCATTTTATGGATTACTTTAATTATAACAGGTGTGGTTTTCTTAATTACTCAAATTTTATTATTCTGGTTCTCATTCCGTTACCAGGAAAAAGAAAACAATAAACCTTTCTTTTTTCCGCATAATAATAAATTAGAGTTGTTATGGACAGTGGTACCTGCCATTGTTTTAACCATATTGGTAATTATAGGCTTAAGAGATTGGTTTTATTTTACAGGTGATGCCCCTAAAAATGCAATGGTAGTTGAAATTACCGGCAAACAATTTGGCTGGATTTTTCGCTATCCGGGCGAAGATGGCATTTTAGGTAAAAAATATTACAAAGAAATAGATCCTGCTACCAATTCATTAGGGTTAGTTTGGAAAAATGACAGCACCTTGCATTTGAAAGATGACCCGGCTACCCATGATGATGTTGTGATGGAACAAACGTTATATCTGGTGAAAGGTAAACCGGTTAAGTTTATTATTGGCTCAAGAGATGTGATTCATGATGTAGGATTACCTCAGTTCCGTTTAAAAATGGATGCAGTTCCCGGTATACCCACTACCATGTGGTTAACACCTAAATATACTACGGAAGAAATGCGTAAAATAACTGATAATCCTAATTTTGATTACGAAATTGCCTGTGATCAGTTGTGTGGTAACGGCCATTATTCCATGAAAGGAATTATTAAAGTGGTAAGTCAGGAAGATTTTGATGTTTGGATGGCGAAACAAAAACCGTATTATTACCTTGCTTTCCCAGACAAAGATCCGGATAATAAAAAAACCGACAGCACTGCTAAGCCTACCATGGCTGCCGGGCAACTAATGATTAAAGCAGTGGCTAAAAATTAATGTTTATAGAACCGAATTGTTTGAATTGTTGTTAAAGAAGAACTTTTAAAACTGTAAAGTTATGAGTAACGAAATTGCACTGGGAGCCGGCGCCGGACTTAGCACCGAATTAGCATCCGAGCATCATGAACATCATGAACACCATCAGTCGTTTATTACAAAGTACATTTTTAGTACCGACCATAAAATGATTTCTAAACAGTTCCTGATTACAGGTATTATTTGGGCATTCCTGGGTGGATTAATGAGCGTATTATTCCGATTGCAATTGGGTTATCCTGATTCACATTTTTACTGGTTGCAGGATGTTTTGGGAAAATTTTGGGTAGAAGATGGTCGTATTACCCCACAGGCTTACTATGCTTTGGTTACCATACATGGAACCGTGATGGTTTTCTTTGTATTAACTGCCGGTCTTAGCGGTACTTTTGCCAACTTTTTAATACCACTGCAAATTGGTGCCCGGGATATGGCTTCGCCCTTTATGAATATGTTGTCTTATTGGTTCTTTTTTAGTGCAGGGTTGGTGATGTTATCTTCATTGTTTGTTGAAACGGGGCCGTTTAGTGGCGGTTGGGTGGCCTATGCGCCATTGAGTGCTTTGCGCGATGCATCACCCGGTTCTAAATCTGGTATGGATCTGTGGCTAATTTCAATTATTTTATTTGTGGTATCCTCACTTCTCGGTGGGCTAAATTATATAGCTACGATCTTAAACATGAGAACCAAAGGTATGAGCATGACTAGGTTGCCCTTAACTATCTGGGCATTATTTTTTACTGCTGTTATTGGCGTGCTTTCTTTTCCCGTTTTATTTTCCGGCTTCATATTATTGATTTTCGACAGAAACTTTGGTACCAGCTTTTATTTATCCGATATATTTATTAATGGGGTAGGTGCTTTGCCCAATGAGGGGGGTACCGCCATTTTATACCAGCATTTATTCTGGTTCCTGGGCCATCCTGAAGTATATATTGTATTATTACCTGCAATGGGTATGGCTTCTGAAATTATGTCGGTAAACGCAAGGAAACCCATTTTTGGCTACATGGCAATGATTGGTTCTTTGTTTGCCATATGTATACTTTCATTTTTAGTATGGGCGCACCACATGTTCGTATCCGGATTAAATCCTTTTGTGGGCTCTGTTTTCGTACTCTTAACTTTATTGATTGCGGTACCTTCTGCTATTAAAGTATTTAACTGGTTAACTACTTTGTGGCGTGGTAATATTCGCTTTACGCCTGGTATGTTGTTTACCATAGGTTTTGTTAGTTTGTTTATTTCAGGCGGATTAACCGGTATTTGGCTTGGCGATTCTGCATTAGATATTCACTTACACGATACTTATTTTGTAATTGCACACTTTCACTTAGTAATGGGCGTGGCTTCTATGTTTGGTATGTTTGCAGGTATTTACCACTGGTTCCCTAAAATGTATGGTCGTTACATGAACAATACATTGGCATATATCCATTTCTGGATTACATTGGCCGGTGCTTATCTGATTTTCTGGCCCATGCATTATGAAGGTTTAGCCGGTATGCCTCGTCGTTATTATGATTACAGCAGCTGGGAAAGTTTCAAACAATTTGCAGAATTAAACAGGTTTATCAGCACAGTTGTAATCATCACTTTTGCTACACAACTTTTATTCATCTTTAATTTCTTCTATTCTATTTTCAAAGGAAGAAAAGTAACCACTAAAAATCCATGGGGTGCCAATACATTGGAATGGACAACTCCAATTAATCCCGGACACGGTAACTGGGAAGGAGAAATTCCGGAAGTACACCGTTGGGCTTATGATTATAATAAAGATGGAAGAGAATATATTCCGCAAACAGAGCCTGTTGGTGCGGATGAAACGCAACACTAATTTTAATAATGTAGTGAAGTAATTATCTCGGCTTCACCTAAAATATGTGCAATGCCCTGAGATGTCAGGGCATTGGTTTTTACTAAAATGAACATGACAAAAACCATTGATACTTCTACTTCGGTTTCTTTTGCACTAGTGGCTAAAGTGAAGGATTATTTTCAGTTAATGAAATTTACCCTCAGCTTTACGGTAGTGTTCTCCTGCGTTATTTGTTACCTGATGGCGCCAAAAGTAGTAGCATACAATTGGGGTATGATTGTTTTATTGTTTGTTGCCGGGCTATTAATTACAGGAAGTGCAAATGCTATTAATCAGGCTGTTGAAAAAGATACCGATGCCTTAATGAAGCGTACTTTAAAAAGACCGGTTGCCAGTGGTAGAATGCGTGCAGAAGAAGCTTATATCTTCGCTTTCATCAGTGGGGTAATTGGAGTGGCTATGATGTGGTATTTTTTTAATTTGTCATCTGCATTGTTATCTGCTTTCAGCTTGTTTTTATATGCCTTTATTTATACGCCATTAAAAAAAGTGAATTCCATTGCAGTTTTAATTGGCGGTTTTCCGGGTGCATTGCCCTGTTTAATTGGATGGGTAGCCGGCCAGGATGCTTTTACCGCCGGAGGATGGGTTTTATTTGCCATTCAGTTTTTGTGGCAGTTCCCGCATTTTTGGGCCATTGCCTGGGTAGCACATAACGATTATTCAAAAGCCGGGTTTAAACTGTTGCCCAATGAAAAAGGACCTACAAAATATACAGCGCTTCAAACTATCATGTACAGTGTGCTCATGATTCCGGTGGGTTTATTGCCGGCATATTTAAATATGTCGGGCCAGGTGAGTATGTGGATTTTATTAGCCTGCAACCTGTTCATGGTGTTTCAGTCGGTTCGGTTGTACAGAGAAATGACTGTAAAAGCAGCACGTAGAGTAATGTTTAGTAGTTATATTTATTTACCGATTGTATTATTTGCATTATTAGCCGATAAAATACCCGGCGCATAAAATTTTTTATTGTATACCTAAATTGAATATGTGATGATGGCAGTAACAGAAACTTCTAACCGTAGTAAAAAAATACATCCCCATAAATTTTTAATGTGGATGGGCATTGGCAGCATTTGTATGATGTTTGCCGGATTAACCAGTGCATATATCGTAAAAAGAAATCAGGCCAATTGGGAAGATGTGCAACTGTCGCCTGTTTTCCTCTATTCTACAATGGTGATCGTTAGTAGTAGTATTACCATGTATCTGGCTTTAAAGGCCTTTAAAGCCAGGCAAATGCTGCAATACAAAAACTTAATAACCATTACGGTTATATTGGGGCTGGTATTTGCTTATTTGCAGTATATAGGTTTTAAGGCAATGGCCAATCATGGGGTTTTATTAATAGGTCCGGGGAGTAATGCAGCAGCTTCCTTTCTGGTAGTAATTATTGGATTACATGTGCTGCATGTGTTGGGTGGGGTGGTTGCATTACTCATCACCTTCTTCAGGGCATTCAGAACAAAAGTAAAATCTTATAGCCCGGTACCCATTGAAATAGTAAGCACTTACTGGCATTTTGTAGATATACTTTGGATTTATTTGTATATATTTCTGTATGTAGCCAGATAAGTGGTTTAAAAAATATGCAATTTGTGCACGATTTTTAAACATTAGCCAATAAATTTGCGAACGTAATTTAAGAAACCAACATGTCAACAACAACAGCAACTGCAACAACCAAGTGGTGGAGCGGCGGTAAAAGCCCCTTCAACGTAGAGTATGGTAAAATTATGATGTGGTATTTTTTAATGAGTGACACATTTACGTTTGGTGCCTTACTCATTTCTTATGGAACCACCCGTTTTGCAACCCAGGGATGGCCTGACCCCAATCATGTGTTTAATTCTTTTCCCGGCTTAGGTAGTGGTTACCCATTGCTGTTTGTTAGTTTAATGACATTTATTTTGATTCTAAGTTCCGTTACCATGGTATTGGCGGTACAGGCAGGACAAAACATGAATAAAAAAGGTGTTGTCATTAATTTAATATTTACCATTATTGGCGGTTTGGCATTTTTAAGTTGTCAGGCATGGGAGTGGACACACTTATTTCACGAAGGTGCCTGGTGGGGTCGTAATCCATTCTTAAATGCAGATGGAACCCAATCAACTACCAACTTCACCAATTTCTTTTTTACCATTACCGGGTTCCATGGATTCCATGTATTTAGCGGTGTTGTGATTAATGTGATTATGCTTATTATGGCATTAAATAATACATTTGAAAAGAAAGGCCATTATTTAATGATTGAAAAAGCTGGTTTATACTGGCACTTTGTAGATTTGGTTTGGGTATTTGTATTTACCTGTTTTTATCTGGTATAATCAATTGAATTCATTATCAAAAAATAATTATATGGAAGATTTAAGAATATTAGATGATGCTCATGCAGTAGCAGCCCGCAAAGAAGTGTACAGGGTAACTATTATTTTGAGTGTGCTTACCATTATTGAATTAGCATTGGGTTATTCAATGGTAAATATGTCTGAGCAAAGTTTCTCACGGCACTTGATCAAAGGAATAATTTTGATTTTGATGCTGGCAAAAGCTTTTTACATTGTAGCTTATTTCATGCACTTAAAACATGAAATAAGAAATTTAATCATGACCATTGTATTGCCTTTGGGCTTGTTCATTTGGTTTATCATTGCTTTTTTGGCCGATGGTAACTCTTTCAGAGAATTACGCAATAAATATGCACCTTACGATCAGGAGAGCAATATTCCGGTACAACAAAAAGTACATGGTGAACACGAAAAAGGAACCATTGAATTGAAAAAAGCGGTAGAGTAAATTGAAGCGATAGAATAAATAAGATTGTAATATTTTTTTAACATCTATTTTAGCAACCATTGTCTACCAGCAATGGTTGTTTCATTTATACAACATTACCTTTGCACCATGAATAAAAAAGCCGTTTTGGCACTGCTAATAGCTATACTCATTCCGTTGGTTAGCTATTTAATGTTGAAATCTTTCAGCGATAAGTCAGTAGTAATGCCCGGAAAATTATTGTTAGACAGTGTTGCTACCCGAATTGTGAATGGGAAAGAGGTTACTGACAGTTTTTGGCATCACACGGCCAATATTACATTAGTCAATCAGTTGGGCGATACCGTGAGTTTGTACGATAAACCCGGTAAAATAACGGTATTGGATTTCTTTTTTACCAGATGTCCATATCCCTGTCCGGTATTAACCCGTAACATGCGCAAATTACAACAGTCATTTTCTAATTATGAAGAAGGCAGAAAGGTGGTAGACTCTTCGATTGTACAGTTTATTTCTTTTTCAGTAGATCCGGAAAGAGATAGTGTACAGGCATTAAAAGCCTATGCCAATCAATATGGCGTAAATCCGGATAACTGGTGGATGCTAACCGGTCCGAAAAAGAAAATTTATGATTTTGCTTTCGATGAATTAAAGATAGGATTAATTGACGGGCATAATGTAGATACTGCTTTTTTACATACACCCTCTTTTATTTTATTAGATAAAAATTATATTGTTCGTGGTTTATATGATGGAAGAGATACGGTGGCATTGGGTAAACTGGCTAAAGATATTGGGTTATTAATGTTAGAAAAAGACAAATCGCAAAAAAGTGAGGTGTTTGCTTCTATTATTGCATTAAAATGGCTTTGGGTAATTATAGTGTTGATGATCATCATCTTTGTATATGCTTTAACCAAAAAACCCGGTATTCCCAAACAAAACACCTGATTTTTTCGTTTATATCTGAAAATTCAATTTAAAAATGTTAAGTGCAATTATCAAAAAAAATGATAAACAGGCAAAACTGCTGATTGGTGTATTTTCCTTTGTAGTATTTGCTGCAGTAGTATTGCTGAGTAATTTTAAATTAACGGTTAACCTTGGTTTTAATGTTCACTTATTTGCTGCTTTTAATGCCATAGTCAATACCATTATTGCAATATTGCTTATTGCAGCATTGGTAGCAGTAAAAACAAAACATTATTTATTACACAAGAAATTAATGATCACAGCACTTATACTCTCTGTGTTGTTTTTGGTTAGTTATATTGCGCATCATCTGTTGGCCGGCGAAACAAAATTTGAAGGCACCGGTTCTATTAAGGTTATATATCTTTTTATTTTATTTACCCATATTTTTCTGGCTGCCATTATATTGCCCTTCATTTTATTTACCGCTTACCGGGCTTTAACAGCAGAGTTTCTCTTGCATAAAAAACTGGCACGTTATACCTGGCCGCTTTGGTTGTATGTTGCTGTTACGGGCCCTGTTGTGTATCTGTTTATCAGTCCTTATTATCAATAATATCCAAAGCAATGGAGGGATCCCAGAAATGGGTTTTAAAATCAACAATGGTATCATTCTTTACGGCAATGCCCTCCCGTTCTAATAAGATTTGCATTTGTGTAGGTGTTTCAAAATGGGCTTTCCCGCTTAAAGCGCCATTGCGGTTTACTACCCTGTGTGCAGGCACATTTGGTAAATGATGTGCATTGTTTAGTGCCCATCCTACCATTCTTGCACTCATTTTGGTGCCTAAAAAATTAGCAATGGCACCATAACTGGTTACCTGCCCTTTGGGTATTAATGCCACTACTGCATATACCTGCTCAAAAAAAGAGTGGTCTTTTTTACCGCTGGGTAAAATAGTTTTAATGGGAATTGATTTTTGTAATTTAGCCAATGCCTTTTTTGTTTAAGGTTCGGGTGATGCATTTTTTATAGATGCAACTGCCTGTTCAGTTAAAGCCGATCGTTTGGGTTCGGGAACATTTTCATACTGGTAAGGGCAATGTCTGCAGCCATACCCACAGCAATAACCTTTTTCTAAATGGTATTTTTCTGTCAATACCATATAACCTTGCACATCATAATAAAAATCAGTTCCTTCAATTAGCGACATGTTCAAGAATTAATTTTTTTAGTATTGCATCTTTTTCTACATCCAATGGCTTGTTTAACCGGAAAGCCAAATAATGAATGCGGTTACTTTTGGCAATATCTAACAATTCATAATGGGTTTGAATGGTATGTTCCGGTAATAATTGTTGTTCTGCATACAGGTTATCATAATCTTGTAACAATTCCAAGTCAAATAAGTTGATAACAGCTTTGGTGAAATAATACAGATCCGGACTGTCTGTTTTTAAATGTACAATGCCATTGGGTTGTAATACTTGTTGGTATAACCGTAAAAATCGTGGATGGGTTAATCTTTTTTTGGCTTTTGATAAGCGCAGTTGCGGGTCGGGAAATGTTATCCAAATGGCTTCAACTGTATGGGGGGTAAAATATTGGTGTATACCCTCAATTGGCGTTCTTAAAAAAGCAACATTGGGTAAGTTTTCTTCTATGGCTGTTAAAGCACCCCGCCAAATGCGATTGCCCTTTATATCAACACCAATATAATTTTTTTGTGGATACAGCCTTGCTAAACCTATTGTATATTCTCCTTTACCACAGGCTAATTCCAAAACCAATGGGTGTTGATTTTTGAAGAAAACCGTCCACTGTTCCTCCATGTTTTGGGGCAATTCAAAAACATTGGGAAAAGATTTAATTGCCTCGAACCGAATTAATTTTTTATGTGCCATGGTAAACAGCAAAAATAGGGTTACAATATTGAAATTGAATTAAACCTAATAAAAAAATAAAAGTCTGATTAAAACTTATAGGCAGTTAGCCTACATTAACCGGTCGTTTCAATAAACTAAGTGTGCATGCAGCAAAGTTTTACTTCACACCAAAAACAATCTTTTTTATACACTGAAAGCTCATCAATTCATCGGGTGGTTAGCATAGCAAAGCCTTTCGTAGTTTGGTTAACCGGATTAAGTGGTGCAGGTAAAACAACCTTAGGAAACCAATTATTCAATGAATTAAAGGAAGCCAATGCGCCTGTCATTTTATTAGATGGAGATATTATCCGCCAGGGTTTATGTAGCGATTTGGGTTTTACACAGCAGGATCGTGATGAAAACATAAGAAGGGTTGCCGAGGTAAGTAAATTAATGACTGCTGCAGGGTTAATTGTAATTGTTGCTTTTATTTCACCAACAATAATAGAAAGAGATGTTGCCAAACATATTATTGGCAGACAAAATTTTGTTGAGGTGCATGTAAGTGCCTCTATAAAAGCTTGTATAGAAAGAGACCCAAAGGGGCTTTATAAAAAAGCATTGGCCGGCCAAATAAAAAATTTTACAGGGATTGATGCACCTTATGAAATACCCATAGCTCCTGAAATAAGAATAGATACCGAACAGGTATCTGTTGAAACGGCTACTGCTGAAATATTGTACTATCTGAAAACAAATAAATTTATTTAATCATTTTATTGATTCGTGTGGGCAAAAAAATTTCGATTCGCTGGTTGTTATTAATAGTATTTGCAGGCATAATGATTATGTTGTTATTTGGGGCTGCGGTAAGGCACCAGCTTTTAGGAGGTAAAAAATTAGGGAAAGCAGGCGAATGGGCAGTTGCTGTAGCAGCATACCCAAAAATGGTGCGTGATGCGCTGGGAGAGGTATTGGGATTCAATCAGCAAATTATTCCCAATAAAAATACAGCAATCAATGGGTTAACTTATTTTAATACATCTAAAAAAGATACCGGCGCTGTTTTAACAACCGTGTATGACCTTACCTATCATCAAACAACAGTGAAATTAGTATCCTTACAAAATGGACAGATTTTAAAAGTATGGATACCGCCATTGGATAAAATTCGTAATCTTACACATACCAACAATCCTTTTTTTCATAATAGTGTTTTACATACTAATGAGGCTCGTGCCTTGCATCCATTACTGCTTTCAGATGGTGCTATAGTAGTAAAAATAAATGACGGCCCCCTATTTAAATTAGATAGCAACAGCAACATTGTTTGGCTAATTGATGGTGTATTTCATCATTCTACCGAAATAGATACAAATGGTAATTTCTGGTCGCCCACTGTTTTAGATACCTCATTTATTCAGGAAGATTTAGTTGGGAAAAACAGAAATGATGCCATTGCATGCATTTCACCACAGGGTAAAATCATTTCTATTCAATCTGTTGCACAAATTCTGGTTGACAATGGTTACAAAGGCCTTTTGTTAGGCACCGGATTAATTGACGAAGACCCCCTGCATTTAAATGAAGTAAGGCCGGCTTTATATAGCAGCAGGTATTGGCAAAAAGGAGATTTATTGGTGAGTTTACGACATAAAAGCACTGTTTTCTTATATCGGCCTTCTACAAATAAAATTATTTGGCTAAAAACAGGCCCCTGGCTCAACCAACATTGTCCTGATTTTGTGGATAGTACACATATCAGCATTTTTGGTAACAACGTTGTACGAACATTTGCTTTAGGTGGTGATAAGTTATATCAAAATACAAATCAGGTGTATTTATACAATTTTGCAAATGATTCTGTAACAAAACCATTTGCAAAGGTTTTTCAACAGAAAAAAATTGGCACAATAACAGAGGGTAGGGTAAAAATATTGAAAGATGGAACTGCGTTTGTAGAGGAATCTAACTTTGGGAGAGCCTTTCGGCTATCGGCAGATGCTGTGTTATGGGAATATAAATGCCCGATAGATGCAAAGCATCTCAGCATTCTATCGTGGGGGCGTTATTTATTAAAAACAGGAGATGAAAAATTTGATTACAGTGAAAATTAAAGCTTAAAAATATGTTGAATTATATTGGTCCGGGAATGGATGGCGGTGTACTTTCAGTTGTTTTTGGCATTTTACTATCTTTTTTTATAGCAGTATTTGCAATTGTATGGTATCCATTTAAACGATTTCTGAAAAAATTTAAGAAAAACCGATTACACAACAGGAAGATGAACAGTTGATATGATAGCAAATATCATGTTGTTTGTTTTGTTTTTTCTCCTGTTTCTTGCAGGGGATGCTTTGCCATTTACAAGATACATCAATGCTTCGTGGGTTTGTTATCGGAAATTGTACACTGTTTTTGTACGATATAAAAAAGCTTCAGATCAATACAAAGAAAAATTTATATTAGGTTATTCTATCCTTTTGCTCAATAATAGTTTGCGTTTGATTGAATTATTAATAATTGTAATAACTATATTTTTATTAATCGTATTCTGCCTAAGTTTTTTATACTGGCGTAATTCATATTTATTTCAATACCTGCTTACATGGCGTGTTTTTTGGCTTTCAGTTTTTACATTTATTGTATATTTTATTGTGAAAAAAATATATGAGCGAATTTGATTACTCATTATTATCTAAAATGCTGCATTCCATTGCTTTGGGCAACAGAAGTGTTTTAGAATTTAGTTTTGATATGGAAACTGCTTTACAAAAAAATAAACCTGTAGCTATAGGTTCTCCTGTTTTTGTGAGTGGTTTAGCCAGAAGCGGAACTACCATTATAATGCGTACACTTTATGAAACCGGGGCATTCCGATGTATTACTTACCGCGATATGCCTTTTGTTTTAATGCCCGGCATTTGGAAAAAATTTAGGGGAAAAACAATCACTAAGCCAGAAGAAAAAGAGCGTGCACATGCCGATGGAATTATGGTGAATTTTGATAGTCCGGAGGCATTTGAAGAAATATTTTGGCGATGTTTTTGTGCAGATGATTATATTAAAACAAGCAGTGTTATTCCCCACAAACTTTCAAATGAGGTAATCCAAAAGTTTCAGCTTTTTATGCAGCATACGGTAGCAAGTGCTGAAAATTCAACCGGAGGGATACGTTATTTGTCTAAAAATAATAATAATATATTAAGGTTCCCACAACTTATGCAACAACTGCCTCAGGCTGTTTTTATCATACCTTTTCGGCATCCACTGCAGCATGCTTATTCATTAATGAAACAGCACAAACATTTTTCCAGCATGCAAAAAAACAATCCGTTTGTATTAAAATACATGAATTGGTTGGGGCATTTTGAGTTTGGCTTGGGGCACAAACCTTTTATTTGGAAGCAGGAAGATGAAGCCATTTTGCAACAGTTTTCCATTAATGAAATAAACTATTGGTTACAATGTTGGAAAAATTATTATGAAAAAATTCTGGCATTCAATGAGGCTAACTGTATTTGTATTTGTTATGAAGATTTAGGAACAAAAGGTGCTGATATTTTCAGCAATTTATTAAAGCGATTGCAAATACAAAATACAAGGGCAATACCACCCTTTAAAGTACCTGCTTTTCAACAAATAGAAAATTTTGACCACAGTTTATTAAAAGCATGTATGTTTGTCTATGAAGCACTGCGGGTAAAAAGCAATGCAGACATAGAACGTAAATAAAACGGATAGACTTGGTGCAACAAAAAAGCCTTCAAAGTAAAAACTCCGAAGGCCCAAATGCACATGAGAATTAGAGAGAGCTGTAGGGGTAGGAGTCGAACCTACACGAGGAAGTTAGCTGTAACACAAAGTCCGGTGGTCAACCCCGGTCTTTCTTGCGAAAGGCTCTATGCTACGTTTATCCTTTTGTCCTCACCCCCGAGACGAGAGGGCATGTCTGCCAAATGTTTCATCACCCCACAGTATAAAGAGCTGTTTTTTATTATGACAGCACAATATTAAACATTATGTAACATTATTTAAAAATAAATCAATAATTTTTTTAAAAATTTAGAAATTGTTCATTATTTTTATAATTTAATTAAATTTATTTAAAAATAAACTGCAATATGAGCCTTAAATTAAATCTTGACAAACTGGATTTGCAAATTATTCAGGCCATGATGGAAGATGCCGAAATTTCTTATGCCGATTTAGGTAAGCAATTGTTTGTGTCGGGCGGCACCATACATGTTCGCATTAAAAAATTAGAGGAACAAAAAATAGTAAAAGGCCGAAAATTGGCAGTAGATTTAAAAGCGCTGGGCTATGATGTGATTGCGTTTATTGGCATTTATTTAGAAAAAAGCTCTTTATATGATACGGTTGCCAGCGAACTAAAATCTATTCCGGAAATTGTACGCCTGAATTACACAACAGGCAATTACAGCATGTTTGCTGAAATTGTTACGAAAGATATTCAGCAACTTCGTTTTGTTTTACACGATAAATTACAAAACATTAAGGGTATTGAACGAACAGAAACCTTTATTTCGCTGGAAGAAAGTTTTAGCAGAAATGTGGTGGTTGATCAGCAGGATTAAAATCATCAATTCGTTAATCTTCTAACCAATTTTTTATGCCCACTGCATTGAATTTATCAGATGTGTTGCATACACTTCAGCAACACCGAAGAAAAATTATTGGGGTAGTTGTGGTTGCCTGCGTAATTGCCGCTATTACGCTTTTTTTTGTTCCCAGATATTATAAGTCAACCGCTTATGTATTGCCTTCAAATCCTGAGTTGGCAGATAAGGAGTTGGCAGCTTATAATAACTTACAAAGGCTCTATTCCTATTTTGGCAATGGAGATGATTTGGATTTATTGTTTGGGATGACACGCTTAGATACGCTGTACTATCAGTTAACAGATAGTTTTCATTTAGTGAATAACTACGCTATTACAGGAACGAATGCTGCGTTGAACCGTTGGAAGGCCATGAAGGCGCTTCGGGAAAATTTGCAATTTAAAAAAACTGAAAACAATCAATTGTCCATTAGTGTGTGGGATAAAGATCCTGTATTGGCTGCCCAAATGGCCAATGGGGCTGTAACAGTTTTGAAAAATTCAGAAGAAAGCCTATGGATGCGGAACTATCAAAATGCAATGCAAACCTTGCAAAATCAAATACAATTATTGCAGCAAAAAATAAATGAAACTGAACAACAGTTGTCCGTATCAGGAAGCACAAATGTTAATACAATGATTTTGCAAACACAAAAAATACAGGATCTTCAGCAATTGGGGCAATACCGGAAAAATATGGCAGATTTACAATTAGCCATACAAAACGTGCCTGCAGGATTATATATCGTAGAAAGTGCTGCCCCTGCTGTAAAGCCCGATCAACCCAAGCCAATACTGGTAATGATAGCAGTAGGTATCATTAGCTTTGTTTTTGCGGCTTGTGCTGTCTTAATATATAATCGTAACCGGCCAACTTAATGCGCATTATTCATTTTTTTTATAAAAAACCATTTTTAACCGCAGCCATAGTTTTGATGATGGCTATTGTGTTAGGCATTGTACTCCATCAACCTTTGTTTTTTGCATTGCCATTTATAGGGATATTCCTTCCTCTGCTTTATAATGGAACAGTACACTATACTTCCTATTTATTTTGGATTTTACTGTGTGCATTACCCCTTTCTACCGAATGGCAGGTAACTGATACGCTATCACTCAATTTCCCGGATGAAGCTATTATGATGCTGCTAACGGGCTTGTTTTTTTTAAAATGGCTGCTAAAACCTGAATTCATTCCTTCTTATGTTTTAAAACACCCTTTGTTTTTTTTAATTGTATTACATATCATTTGGGTAGCGATTACTTGTATCTATTCTGAAAACCCCATTCTTTCCATAAAATTCTTATTGGCTAAAAGCTGGTTTATTGTTCCTTTTGTGTTGCTACCTGCGCTGCTTATACAATCGCAGAAAGATTTTAAAACATTGGCTTTATGTTTCATTGTGCCTATGTTATTGGTGGTTGTGCAGGCGCTGGTTCGCCATACGTTCTATCATTTTTCATTTGAAGGCATAAAAAAAACACTGTCTCCTTTTTTTCGTAATCATGTTAATTACTCTGCCATGTTGGTGTGTGTTTTGGCTATGTTAGTTGCCATGTTGGTGCTTACCCCTTCCACTCATTCATCCAGGAAATGGTTATATGGTATAATGATGGTTTTTATTGCCGGATTAATATTGTCGTATTCAAGAGGTGCCTGGCTGGCATTGATTGTGGGGATGGGCATTGCTTTTATTTTATATAAAAAATGGCTGTGGCAATTTGTTATTGGTAGTTTTGTTTTGATAAGTCTGATTGTATATGGGCTTGTGCAGCAAAATAAGTATTTAAAGTTGGAGCCCGATTTTCAGCATACTATTTTCCACACTAATTTTAAAGACCATTTGGAAGCCACTGTTGCCATGAAGGATGTATCGAATGCGGAACGTATTTACCGTTGGGTGGCAGGGGTAAACATGGTGATTGATAAACCTGTTACCGGCTTTGGACCTAATAATTTTTATAATTATTATAAAGCTTATACCAATAGTGGATTTAAAACCTGGGTGAGCAGCAATCCTGATCATTCATCGGTTCATAATTATTTTTTGTTAACAGCTTTAGAGCAGGGCTTACCGGGTTTACTATTCTTTTGTACTTTATTTATCGCCATGTTGGGCTATGCACAATATTTATTCCACCATTTACAAGGTCGCTTTTATGCTATGGTTGCATTAACAACCGGTGCTGTTGTAGCTATGGTTGGCACTTTGAATTTTTTGAGTGATTTAATTGAAACCGATAAAATTGGAAGTCTTTTCTGGCTTTCTGCCGGTATACTCATTGTATTATCTCATCGCTTAAAAATTGAACAACAATCAATTGCCGGGTTTAAATGAGCCTGGAATATTGAGTATATCACTTAATCCGTTCCCCAATAAATTAAAGCCTACCACCAACAGCATAATGGCAATACCCGGTGCCAATGCCAATACAGGCTGATGTGTAATGATAAAATTATAGTTTTCTTTAATCATCAATCCCCAACTGGGTTGCGGTGGTTGAACACCGATTCCTAAAAAACTTAGTCCTGCCTCAATTACAATGGCGCCTGCAAAATTATTGGCTGCAATAACTATAACTGGCGCTGCAATATTGGGTAAAATATGTTTGAAGAGAATACGAAGGTTGCCAAACCCTAAAACCTTTGCTGCAGTTACATAATCCAATGTTTTGGCGGCAAGGGTCTGCCCCCGAACCATACGGGCAACATTTACCCACATGGTCAGTCCCACTGCTATAAAAACCTGCCAAAAACCCTTACCCAATAAAAGGGTTACTGCAAAAACCAGTAATAAAGTTGGAATACTCCAAATTACATTAATACACCACATAATAATGGCATCTGTTTTTCCACCAAAATAACCCGCAAATAAGCCTAAAACAATGCCAATAGTGAGTGATATGGCTACTGCAATGAATCCCACTGCTAAACTAATACGGGTTCCAATTAGGAGTCTGCTTAAAATATCACGCCCAAATGTATCAGTACCAAGATAAAAATGCCGGTGCATAGCAAATGGTTGCCCTAAGGTTTTAAGTGGCACTTGAATTGAAGCGGTAATGCCATCATCAATATATTTTTTTGCAAAAACAGTGTCATGATGCAGATAATAAGCAGTAACAGGGATGTAACGATACCGATCGGGCTTGCCATTGTATAAAACATGAAAAAAGTGCAAAATGCCTTTCTCTCCATTTAGTGGTATAGTATCTGTAGGCATGCGAAGTAACGAAATACTAAAACCCGGTGGTTTACTGCCAATTTCGGGGATCATTCGGTTGGCATTGGTAGTGGTATCGGGTGCAATAATATATGCAAATAGCGCAATGAATATGGCCATTGTAACAATGCCAATACCTACAGCAAGACTTTTATTTTGAAAAATCAGTTTGCCGAAATTTTTTATGTGTTTACCGAATTGAGCAGGCATTTGCAGAAATCTGTCTGAAATTTAAAAAACAAAAAAATGAAAGTTAAACATTTTTAGTTTTTGCAGGTCATAATTGTAGAGAAAGCCCTTAATGTCATATTTAAACTCATTTTATCATCATTAAAATATAATTGTATGCTACATGTGTTTAAAAATATTGTTTTGCTGCCTTTTGTGTTGCTAACATTTATTTGCCTGTTATTGTATGTTGGATTTCCGGAAAAAAAGATTGCCTGAATGAACTACGAAAGGTAAAGCATTACACTACCCTTCTTCCTTTCCATTGATAATGCCCGAATTTTCCCAACCAGCCCACTATAACGGTATAGGCTATATGAATGGGTTGTAAAAATGGGAACCAATGCAAATGGTTTTCACCAAAAAAACGACTAACCGGTTTCATAAATCTGAGTTCAGTAAGGGTTTTAATCAAAAGCAGTAACATCCAATATATTAGTATCCGCCAATCAAAAAATGCAAGAAAAGGCATTATGAATAAAACCAAATTATACAGATAAACAAATAGCAATACCCCAAAAATACTTTTGTCCTCATACTTATCCGCCTTACTGGCCCATCTGATGCGTTGATGAAGCAATTCATACCAGCTAAAAACAGGTTGCGTTAATACAATGGCGTTAGGATGAAATAAGTAAGTTGTTTTTCCCGGATATTGTTGCTTTATTTTATTCATGAGCAGCATATCATCGCCGCTGGCAATATGATTAATGCCGGTAAACCCATTCACAGAAAAAAAAGCTGCTTTTTGATAAGCCAGATTAGCACCGTTGCACATGCTGTGCCACCCTGCAGAAACAGAAGCGGCAGTAATACCCTGCAGACTTAAAAAATCTAAATATTGAAAAGCGCCTAACAATGTAGGATAATAAATAAATCTTACCGGTGCGGCAATCAATATGGGTTGTTCTTTTTCAATACATTTTGCAAAACTGCTGATCCAGTTTTTCCCCGCTACACAATCGGCATCTGTTGTAACTATCCATTCGCTACGGGCATAATGAATGGCTCTTTCAATAGCCCATTTTTTATAAGAATTAGTAGTAGCATCTCTGCTTTCTTTCGATAAATCTATTAATTGAATATTGGTATATTGTTGTTGCCATTGCTGTACAATAGCTGCAGTGTTATCGGTGGAGTAATCATCAATTACAATAATTTCTATTAAATGTGAAGGGTAATTTTGTGCAGTAATACTTTTTAAACATGCACCAATATTGGCCGCTTCATTTCTGGCAGGTATTATGATGCTGAAAGAAACAGCAGGCTGTGTTTCAATTGCATCAACAAAAGGTTTTAACCGCACAAACCATCTTCTGTACAACAAAATCAGCCATACATAAAATAGGGTTAATAAAATTGCAATAATCAGAATGAATGGAATGAACATGGTATTGCAAAGAAACAATATTACTTAGAAATGGCTGCGGCAATTACAGCTGCATTTTTTTCTTTTAATAACTGATGCCCTGCAGCAATGATATCAATACTTACCCATGATGCTATTCCTTTTTTAAACTGAAAACCATATTTTGGCGTGATTACACGATCAAATTGACCAAAAATTAAATGTATTGGAACATAATATTTGCGGATATTTTGTTTTAAAATTTTGTGATTGGGTTGAAATTTTTGCAGCGTTGTCCATCTTTCATACAGTAATTTTCTGGCGTTGGCATCGTCTAAATAAAAATGTGCAAAATTGAATACGCTTTTATTGAATAAACCAATTTTACAAGAGGCCTCCATACATACAAAAAGCGGTTTGGGATGTTGCATGGCCCATTTAAATAATCGATTACCTACACGGGTTTGAGTAGACAGATAATGCCATTTGTTATGGTGTAAGCCATCTGGTGCAATTAAAATAGTTTTTTGTATTTGTTCGGGAAAATATTGCAATAGCTGCAGAGCCATTCTACCACCCATACTATAACCCAAAATAATGAGCGGTTGTGTATATCCATTTGCAATGGTTGTAATTATTTGCCATAAGTCAGTTGCTGTAAAATGAAAACCTTCCCGCCAAACTGTTCCGCCATGAAAAGGCAAATCAATGGCAATAATGGTATAATTGGTGCACAGCTTGTTTTCTAAAAAAGAAAAGCTACGACCATCTTCTCCATACCCATGTAGGGCAATAATCAAAGTGGGTCCATTCCCCATTCTGTAATATTGAACATACGAGTTTCGAAAGGGTAATTTTTCTTGAAGCACTGCCATTATAGTTTTAAAACTTACAAAAATTTCGGAAATATTACTTGGTAATTTGATAAAGATACACCAATTTTGAAAATAGTTGCATAACTAACTATATGCCAAACAACCAATTTAAGCGAGGCGAATTATACAGTGTAATCAATGGCATGGCATCAATTGCAGTTGCAAGGCGATTGCAAAAAAATTTCAGACAGGCAGGATTGGAAATTACCATTGAGCAGTGGAGTATTTTGTACCATTTATGGAAAGAAGACTGTTTGAGCCAGCAGGAATTGTGCAATAGAACTTTTAGAGATAAGCCCAGCATTACCCGGCTAATAGATAATTTAGAAAAACAGGGATTGGTAAATCGCCATCCATCACCGACCGACAGAAGAATTAATCTGGTTTGTTTAACTGAAGCTGCAAGAGGATTACAGGAACTTACCTTGCAATTAGCCAATCAAACCATGGAAGAGGCACTAACGGGTATTGCAAAACAAGATGTTGAAATTGTAAAAAAAGTGTTGCAGCAGGTGTACGATAATTTAAAATAGCCGGCAGTTTTTACAGATATTTTCATTATTCAATAATAAAATTTACTGATATGTCAACCGATACAATAACAACGCTGCTGAAAGGCGGCGAGTGGTTAATCGAAGAAAGCGATCCACAACAAACCTTTATTCCTGAAGATTTTAATGAAGAACAGCAAATGGTGATGGATATGTGCCATCAATTCATTGCTACAGAAATTGAACCGATTATTGATCGTATTGATCAATTAGAGCCCGGATTAATGCCTTCGCTTTTGCAAAAAGCGGGAGAACAGGGATTACTCTCCACCTCATTCCCCGAAGAATTTGGCGGATTGGGGAAAGATTTTATTACCGCCACAATCGTGAATGAAGGATTGGGTGGCGGCTTTTCATTTTCAGTGGCAATTGCAGCCCATACAGGCATTGGTTCATTACCCATTTTATATTTCGGCACACCGGCGCAAAAACAAAAATACATTCCCAAATTAGCATCCGGTGAATGGAAGGGCGCTTATGGTCTTACAGAACCCAACAGTGGTAGTGATGCTTTGAGTGCCAAAACAACGGCCACATTAAGCAGTGATGGGAAATATTATTTATTAAACGGCCAGAAATGCTGGATTACCAACGGTGGTTTTGCAGATGTGTATACTGTTTTTGCCAAAATTGATGGCGATAAGTTTACAGCTTTTATTGTAGAACGAGGTTTTGAAGGCTTTACACAAGGTCCGGAAGAACATAAAATGGGGATTAAAGGATCATCTACCGTTCAATTGTATTTTCAAGATTGTAAAGTGCCGGTAGAAAATGTATTGGGCGAAGTTGGCCGTGGCCATATTATTGCTTTCAATATTTTAAATATTGGCCGTTTAAAATTAGATGCTGCAGCTTTAGGTGCCAGTAAAAAAGCAGCCGGTATTTCTGTACAATATGCCAATACCCGCGAACAGTTTAAAGTGCCTATTGCCAGCTTTGGTGCCATTCAGCATAAATTGGCCGAAATGTGTACCCGTATTTGGGTAGCAGAATCAGCTTTATATAGAACCGCCAAATGGATTGATTTAAAAGAAGCAGAATTAATGCAAAGTGGTGCCGGGTTTGATACATCTTTACTAGGCGCAGCAGAAGAATTTGCCATTGAATGTGCCATGCTGAAAGTATTTGGTAGCGAGTTGCTGGATTATGTAGTAGATGAAGGGGTGCAAATACATGGCGGTAATGGTTTTAGTGATGAATACATTATCAGTAAAGCTTATCGCGATTCTCGGATTAATCGTATTTATGAAGGTACAAACGAAATAAACCGGTTGCTTACAGTAGATATGATGCTGAAACGTGCCATGAAAGGTAAATTAGATTTAATGGGGCCGGCAATGGCTGTTTCTAAAGAATTGATGAGTATTCCTGATTTTGGATCTGAAACAGAAGGTTTATTTACCAAAGAATTAAAGTATGTATCTAATTTTAAAAAGGCCATACTGTTAGTTGCCGGTGCTGCTGTTCAAAAGTTAATGATGCAATTAGAAAAAGAACAGGAGCTGTTGATGAATATTGCGGATATGGCTATTGAAGTGTATCATGTAGAAAGTGCCCTGCTTCGTTTAATAAAACTGGCGCAAACAAAAGGCGAAGCTGCTGTAAGTTTGCAGGCAGATATGGTGCGTACTTATTTGTATGATGCGGCTGAACGTATCAATAAATCAGGCAAAGATGCGCTGAATAGTTTTGCAGAGGGCGATGAATTACGCATGATGCACATAGGTTTAAAAAGGTTTACAAAAGTGGAGCCTTTTAATACAAAAGCCGCCAGAAGAACAATTGCAAAAACCATGATAGCAGCCAATCAATATCCATTTTAGCAGATAAATACAACAAAATTGTTGCTATAGATATAAAGAGTAAACAAATAAAAAACCCGGCATTGTTCATTTGCCGGGTTTTTTTTATATACAAAATTGAAACGTTTTATCTGGTTATGCCGCAACTGTCTAATTCAGCATTGGTTACAGTAGGAAAATGAGCCTGATGGTGTTTCATTTTATCAATTACCAAACGGGCAATGGTTGCTGCCTGTTCTTCAGAAATAAAGCCTTTTCTTCCCGATGCGCCGGGTATAATATTTTGGTGAAAGCGCAATTCATTGTTCACAAAAATATCATAGCCCCACTGCAAACTATCTGAGTAATAAGTTTTATAGGTTATTTGGGGCACTTTAGATTTTTTGTTTTTTTCCAAGATGCCTGTTACCACAAAAAGAAAAACAGCTATCCCAAATAAAATATATACCCAATACTTTTTAATCATTTGGGTTATAAGGTTGATAAGGTAACCATTCGTTTAAGTCGTCATAATAAGCTGAACCACCTGAACCTGTGGTAACAAAAGCCCTACCTGCAACAGAAAAACCGATGGCGCCTGAACGACCAGCTCTTTCAAAATTGGTTTTTTGGAACCATAAATCGTTTACAAAATCATAACCCCAGGTACTAATGTTATAGCCACCATTTTGTCCGGTTGTGATGTAAGCAGAATCGCCTAACACAAATCCTACACCGTGGTCGCGAATAATATTGGTATACAAATCATCATAAGTATCAGCACTTACATTGGTAATGGGGCGTAACTGATTCCATGGGTTAGCGGTGTTGGATGGGTCAAATACAGTAAAGTCGTTCACTTCTCCATTATTGTTTCCGGTTACAATATAAGCCTTGTTTTTATAAACAAACACAATACCGCCCTGGCGTTTGCTACCGGTAAACTGAGTAGCAGTTAAAGTCCAGGAATCAGCGTTAGGATTGTATTGCCAAGAATCTTTTTTATTAGAGCCACCATCATAACCACACAATAAATAACCTAAGTTGCCAATTGAAAAGGCCAGTGCATCAATACGGGGGGTGCCAGCAAAACTTGCTTTTTGAGCCCAGGTATTGGTGGTTGTATTGTATTGCCAGGTATCATTTAAAAAGTTATTGAAATTATCCTGACCGGTGGTAATATAACCATTGGTACCAACCGCAAAAGCAACGGCATTGCTTCTGGGGGTAAAATTAGCAGGAGCATTGGCCAATTGCGTCCAGCTACCATTGGCGCCTTTGGTAGGATCAAAAGAATATAAATCGGAATACCTAATGTTTTTGGCTAAGTTGTATCCGGTTCCAATATAAGCCACATTTCCAACAGTAAAGGAACAGGCAGCAGTGCGCTGGTCGCCCACAAAGTCGTTGGGAGATAATACCCAGTTACCACTACTTTGAGTGGGGTCTAATACGGTTCTGGCACAGGAAATAAGCAGTAATACCAAGCTGGCGGGTAAGAAAAAGAAATACTTAATTTGCTTCATTGACGTTTAATTTTTTCTAAAATTAAGGGTGAGTGTACTTTAAAAAGTTAAAACTGGTTTTCTTTAAGTTTTCAAAGATAAGTGAATAATACTGGTATGGTCAAGTTTTTGAATGGGCTTTTTTTAGTGTAAAATAATTGATTTAACAAGTCTTTTTGTTTTGGCTGCTCTTATGTTTTGTAACCTTGCGTTCTAAATGTTTTGATTATATGAGTTGTAAGCACGTTTGCAAATGTTGTAGCTGTATATTTGTAAATTATGCATGCTGCTAACAATTTTATAACAGGTTGCAGCTTATAATATATTGTATTCTAAAACCGGTTTCTAAAACCCTTTTTAATTGAGATAAGACCATACATAATGCTTAAGAAACTACTTATTTTATTCTTTACCCTTGCTTCTATTGTTTTATTGAATGCCTGCAAAAGGGCAGATATTAATTTTAGTAGTCAGTTATTAGACAATACACTTACCCAAATTATCATGACTGATACTTTTAATACTGAAATTTCGACTGTATATATCGATTCTTTTTCAACCGGCTCAACAGGTGTTACTGTTTTTGGGGGTTATACCGACCCTTATTTTGGCAGGTTAGATGCGCAAACTTTTTATGAAATTGCACCACCTACCACCAAAGCTACTGATTATGTAAAGTCCATTTATGATTCGTTGTATATTACCTTAAAACTGCGTAAAACATTTTATGGCGATACCACGCAGCCCATTCATATTCAGGTATCCCGCCTTTCAGAGCCTATTATCCCGCCCTCCTTTTATGGCGATCCGGGTAGTATATTATATAGTAAAAACAGTTTTGCGGTATTTCCAAAACCCTTAGGTACTACCGATGCCTATATTCGCCCAACTGTGGATGATTCCATTCATATAAAATTAGATGATGCCATGGGGCAGGAACTTTTTAATAAAATAAAAACAGCCAGTTTAGATTTACAGAGTACCTCTAATTTTCTCAGCTATTTTTATGGATTACGTATTGCCTCAAACAGTAACAGCCATGCAGTATATACCTGTGCAGATTCTGCTACTGTGTTTTTAGCCTATCACAATCCGAATTTAAATAAAGACAGTGCCCGATTGGCTTTTCCATTAGTGAACAGAAACTTGCATTTTATTCATGTTACAGCAGACAGAACCGGAACGGCATTGCAAAATTTGGGTGGATTGAATCAACCCGGAAAAGTAAATATTATTAAGAGTACTCAGGCAGGTAATATGGCTTTCTCCCAGCCTATTTCCAATACCATGATAAAAATTCGTTTCCCGAATATTCAGGATGTACAAAAACTGCCTTATTATGCTAAATTCTTAAAAGCGCAGCTCATTATTCGTCCGGTTGCAAACAGTTACAGTCCTTTATATTTTTTGCCACCACAATTAAGGCTTTCCACCACCACCATTTTAAACCAATTGGGGCAGGATTTAACACAGGTAGCAACGCCAGGAGCCGGCGCTGGTGTGCAGTATGGCAATCTGGTTACCGATTATTTTAGTGGTAAAAGTTATTATACCTACGATTTAACCAATTATGTTAAAAGTATCTTGGCGGATCCTGAATATCCCTATTATCAATCCGGATTATTGCTTACACCTCCCAATCCGGCATTTCAATCTCAATTTGCAAGATTAGTAGCAGGTGATAGGTTTTATCCAAATATTAACTGCCAAATTGAATTAGACCTTTATTACGCATCTGTAAAATCATACTAATTGTTTAGAATGAAGAAAATTGACCTTTATATATTACTACTTATTTTTACTTTTACAACCTTGTGTAGTAAAGCGGTTGCGCAAAACAACAATTCTCCTTACTCTATCATTGGTATTGGCGATTTGGAACAAAGTTATTTAGACCGTACATCCGGTATGGGGCATGCAGGTGTGGCGCTATCTGGTGGCAGAACCATGTATATGGCTAACCCGGCTTCATTAAGTATGTTGGATGAGCATTTTTTTAATTTTGAAATAGCTGCCCGCTACAGGGGTGTTTCTTATACCGGACAGCCTATTGATTTGGTGAACAATAACCAAAGTGCTGATATTCAATTTAAGAGAATTGCTATGGCTATAAAAGTAAGACCCAAATGGGCTATCGGCTTTGGGTTAACTCCATTTAGTACCGCTAACTACTCTTTTTATTCCAATAAAGTAATTCAGGGCACACAACAAACTTTCCCGGCTTATTATACTGGAACTGGAAGTACCAATTTATTTTATATTACCAACAGCTATAAATTTTCCGACCATTTTTCGGTTGGCTTACAAGCCTCTTATTTGTTTGGACAATTGGGCCAAACAGAAACAATTTCCGGAACTGGTTTAGATAGTAACCTAGTTACCACAAAAAATACCTATCTCAATAACCCATATTTAAAATTAGGGGTGCAATACCGAACCAAAATTGGCAAAAAATGGAAAGTGGCATTAGGTGCATCTGGTTCTATGCAAACCAAATTAAACAGTTTAACTTCATTGAATGTAACCGATGGCACCACAACACTAATAGATAATCCGCAATACAATATTGGTACTTTTACGCTTCCGGATATGTACACGGCTGGTATTGCCCTTACTTATAAAGACGATTACACTTTTGCTGCCGATTATACTTATCAGGATTGGCGTAAATTAAATTACAGTGGGCTTTCTTATAATCTGGTAAACAGCAATCGGGTAAATGTTGGTTTTGAATACAGCAAAAAAGCAAAATTCAGAGATATTACTGCAGAGAAAAGCTTTTTTCAGGCCGGCTTTTTCTATGGAAAATCTTATGTGAATATAGCCGGACAGCAAATTGATAATATTGGAGGTACCCTGGGTACCGGCTTTAATGCCTTACGTAGTACACTTTCTGTTCAGGTGAATTTAGAAGGTGGGGTTCGCGGAACTACCATTAACGGTTTAGTGAAAGAAAATTATCTTCAGGTAACCTTTATTCTGGGCTTCCGTGAATTTTGGCTTCCCCGCCACTTTAGAAGATATGATTAACCTAGAACTGACACCATCATTTCTATGCTGAATTATTGGTATTTTCATTTACGGAAAAAATCGTGAAATCTAAATTTTTACTATTTTCTCTTTGCTATAAATTACCGTAAGATGAAATATTGCCTGATTTGTCCCATTCTCTTTGTAGTATTTACTGCCTGTAGCCAATCCAATCATCAAAAAGCAGAACAATCCAATGTAATTGTTAAAAAAAATTCTATTTGGTGGGGCAAAACCACAGGTAAATTGCCTGCACTGTTGTATGGCGAAGGGGCCGACCGATTAGGAGGTGCCGTCATGGGCTATATTGATACTGGTGTGGTTTGTAAAATCATTGGCCGGTCTAAAAAATTTTATCAATTACAATTGTCGCAATTTCATACAGCATTGATTGATACTGCAATGATACAACGTGATACTGCATTGCAAACAGCTAAACCCGTGCTCAGCGGATCGTGGAAAGCCTGGGGTACTGATAGCTGTTATGATATCGTAACCATTCATTTAAATGAGAAAGTGCCTTATACTTCCTACATGGAAGTAAATCCTGCTGCCATAAAAATTAATCTGTATGGCGTGCAAAGCAATACCAACTGGATCACACAGATGCAATCGCTGAAGGAAATTAAAAATTTATATTACCATCAAATAGAAAATGATGTGCTGGAAGTTACCATACAGTTACAACATGCACAGCATTGGGGTTATACCATTGGGTATGAAGGAAATAAACTGATAATTAAAGTTAAACGTCAGCCCAATATCGTTGGTTTATCGCATTTAACTTTTGCTGTTGATGCCGGGCATGGCGGAACCAATGAAGGAGCCAGCGGAAATGTGTATGGGTTAGTAGAAAAAAATTATACATTGTTATTTGCCAAAGAATTAGGAAAACAGTTAAAACTGGCACATGCAAAAGTAATGATGACAAGAACCAACGATACTACCTTCGATAATAAAGACAGGGTATTGTTTTTGCAACAAAAAAATCCAGATGTGTTGATTAGTCTGCATTTAAATTCGGCAGATGATGCCAGTGTGAATGGCGCAAGCACCTATTATAAGCACATTGGTTTCAGACCACTCAGCCAATTCATTTTAAAACGGATTGCCGCTATTAAAATGAACGAGTTTGGCAATGTAGGCAGTTTTAATTTTGCTTTAAATGCCCCCACCGATTTTGTGAACTGTTTGGTTGAAATTGCCTTCTTAAGCAATAAAAGCGATGAGGCTAAAATTAAAAGCCCCGCCTTCCGAACTGCAGTAGCCAGACAAATTGTACTGGGTATAAAAGATTGGTTGCAATATGTTTCTACCGAAAAAAATTAAGCTTCCTACTTCCCAATCATTATTTCAATATGCATACAAACATAAAGTTTTGTGCTGTTTTTTGTGGGCAATTTATTGTAAGTCGTGGCTTTCTTTCATAAGAAAATGCAGTGCCTGCAAGTTTACTTTGTTATCAAAAGCATCAATCACACTTTTCTTTTCAGCAGCAGTGAGGTGAAAATTTAATGTAGCAGCCGCATCTTTTTTGGAAGCGAGGTATTGAAAAGAAACGGTATAAAAATGTGAACCGTATCCATCTGCAAAATAATTCAATGCATCGTGCTGATAATAATCCTGTAGCCTAAACCAGTTGTATTGAAGCAATAGCAAAGGTTTGGTGAGCATGCTTAACAAACTGGTATTATCGTATGGGTTTTCCCAATCATCAATACTTCTATCACGCAATTGTATAATTATCACCTTTCTGGTGTTTTCTTTTAACCAGTCTTTAAATACATTCAAAAAGCGGAGTGTTAATTCCTGTCCAAAATTATCGCGAAGGCCGGCATCCATTACATCAATAATAGGTTGAGAGGGCAACCATACATTCGGCAGAACAAATGGGAAGGTTGCATTCATTCTCAGTGCCGATAAAACGCGCAGGCTGTCGCTGTTTTGCTGTTTGAAAAAACTATTAAAATCAATAGCATCTGAATCGTAAGCCGTGAGGTGCGAAGAATCGGGCAGGGGGCGCATTAAAAATCGGGCAGGGTGGGTGGCCACTATCATGTTTCTTGCATCGCGGCTGATGGTGGAGTTAAAGAACATGATGGGAATAGTGGCAGAAGCTTCTGGGGCCGCATAAGCATGAATGTTTTTATCTAACAGTCCATGTGTGTTCTCGTTCAATTTTTCTTCAAAGGCGTAGCCGCGGTCTTTAATATATTCAAATCCTTCATATTTAAATTTTTGTACCGGCCCAATAATGTCACGTGTAACAAAAGAAGAAAAAAGCGGATTTAATAAATCTTTGGCAACATCATCTACATATTTTGTATCGTGCAAATGAATATTTTTATTGCCGATGGTTTTTTGATAATACAATTCTCTAAAATATGCTGCGCCCAATAATCCGCCGGAAGCTCCGTTAATGAATAAAGTATGCTGCATAAGATGGCCTTGTAAAACACTGTCTAGTTTTTGTAAGGTGTTCATGGTAAATACTGCACTTCTTAAACCCCCACCACTGGTATTGATGATATACATGATTGGTTTTTCCTCAGATTGCCGTGCTTTCCATTTATTTAAGATAGATAAATAATATGCTTTATCGGTCAGCATTGCACTATCAGATGCCAATTGTTTAACTGCAACTGCATCATATACCGGTCTTTCTGTTTTATTATCATAATTTAATCCATAAGCTTTGTTTCTGGGGTCAATAATACCGGCCTGGTAAAAATAATTCAAGATTAAATAAATAATAATAATGAGTGGAATACTCCAGCTTTTAAAAAAAAGCGACACTGCTCCCGAAACAGCAATTAATACGGCAAATAGTACTGAAATGCTGGCTGCAGCAGGTATTTGAAACAATCGGGTATCGGCACTAAAACCTAAAATAATTAAAAAAATAAAAGCAATGAGAATGGCAATTACAGCAGCAATATGGTGTTTGGAAAATACATCATCTAAAAACGATTCATTATAGTGCCTAATATCGCGAGGCCTGCGTAATTTAAAGCTGGCGCTCAAAAACCAATCAACCCGCATTTCTGATTTAGCCTGCGGCAATGGCTTGTCGTTGATAATAGAATTATACCGCTTGTTGGCATCTGATATACCTTTTTTAATGGTGTAATAAATGGTTTTGTCGGCACTAAAAAAATAAACAAATGCAAACAGAATAGATAAAAATAAACCACCGGTAAAACCGGCAACGGTAAATAGCGTATCGCCTAAACTTTGCAGTTGTTGTTGTTGGGCATATTGCAATCCTCTAATTAAATAAAACACTAAAAACAGCAATGGCAGCACAGCATTGTTGATGCAATATTTTAAAAATGGAGAGGCTGTAGTTGCTAAAAATTTAACATATCGGGCATTTAAAATAAATGTAGTAATATTCCAGCTCATAATAAAAATGCCAATAGCAAAACCCACAATAGCGGCGCTAACAGGATTTACTTTATCAAAATATTCAGGTGCCAGATAGAGTGAGTTAGCGCCAAAATTTTCCATGAAATAACCGGCTATGGTAGCAAAAAGAATATACCAGAATAGCAGCAAAATCTGGTACTTTCTAAAATGCAGTAAAAAAAGCTGTACAGGTAATGAATACCAAAAGCCTAAAAAATATTTTTTCATTCGGTTGTGTATAAGCTTTGTAAACCATATCAACCATGCAGCAATCTTTTCATTACACTAATATGGCTGCAATAAATTGGGATATTGCTTATAAAGTTAACTGCAATCAATAAAAATAAAAAATAGTTGAAGCTGTTATCTTATGTGTTGTTTGTTTTTTTAAACAGCAATAAATATGCATTAGTAATCATCGATAATAAAAGCAGCATGCCTACAACCTGATGTAATTCAGCCAGCCATTCAAACAAACCAAATTTGCCTAATACAATACCGGGGCTTGTTAAAATAGCTGCAATGCCTAACAATACTTGTAAGGCAACCAAAGCAATGGAAAGTTTTTTGGTTACATTCAACCAATCTGATTGTTTTACTTGCGAAGCTTTACGATACCAGATAATAAGCAGTATTAAAATAATATACGCTAATGTTCGGTGTATAAAATGGATGGTAATTTTATTGAAGAATAAATTTTGAGTTATACTTTCTTTCCAAAATGCATCGGGCAACCACATACCATTAATGGTTGGCCAGGTAGGTGCAGCGCTGGCTGCTTTTAAACCCGCCATAAAGGCACCATACATTATTTGTATAAACAATACTACAATAATCAAAACGGTGAACTTTTTTAGAGAAGGGTTGGCAACTTTTTGGGTTTGAGGTACCCGTATCATTAAAGCAAACAAAAGGGTATAAGCAATTAACACCATCGCTGCAACAAAATGAACAGCTAATTTTATATGGTTTACATATAAATTTTCATCGTTTAATCCACTTTTCACCATAATCCATCCAATTAATCCCTGCATGGCACCCAATAAAAACAAAACAATCAGTGGCTGAATCATCCAGGGTTTGATATGTTTTTTGATGATGAAATAAATGAAAGGAATTAAGAATACTACTCCAATACTTCTTGCCCAGAGCCGATGAAACCATTCCCAGAAAAAGATATGTTTGAAATCGCTGAGTGTAAAATCGAAATTCATGTATTTGAACTGAGCAATTTGCTGGTACTGATGAAAAGCATGCTGCCACCCGCCTTCATTCAATGGGGGCAAGAAGCCCATGATGGGATCCCATTCTGTAATGGATAACCCGGAGCCCGTTAATCGGGTTACACCTCCTAAAATAACTTGAATAATTAACATTGCTACACCCAGAAATAACCAGTTTGATACCAGCATACGCGATTTTTCTTCCTGCATACACAGCTTTATTTATAATGGCGAATGCCGCAAAGGTATTACCCGGACAGAATTATTTATTTTTTGTGAAAAGATTCGCATTTTTGTTCAGGATCCATCGTACAATATGTTAATTAATGCATTTTATCCCAATGGTTTATACGAAGCCGGATGCGATGAAGCTGGCAGGGGTTGTTATGCAGGGCCGGTGTGTGCGGCTGCAGTGATTTTGCCCGCAAGCTTTTATCATCCGTTATTAAACGACAGTAAGCAGGTTACAGCCGCCAACAGAAATCAATTGCGCTGTATCATTGAACAACAAGCCATTGCCTGGGCTGTTGCCATGGTTAGCCATGAAGAAATTGACCGTATCAATATTTTGCAAGCTACCTATATGGCCATGCATAAGGCAATTGATGGGCTTGCAGTAAAACCTGATCTTTTATTAATAGATGGTAACCGCTTTAAACCCTATTTGGGCATTGCACATCATTGTATTATAAAAGGCGATGGTAAATATGCGGCCATTGCAGCAGCCAGTATTTTGGCAAAAACGCATCGCGATGCTTATATGCAACAGTTGCATCAGCAGTTTCCACATTATAACTGGCAAAAAAATAAAGGTTACGGAACGACCGAACACCGCATGGCTATTCAGCAATATGGCTTGTGCAGGTATCATCGGCAAAGTTTTGCCATAGCGCCATAAACTTAATCCATCCATTCACCGGCCCCCATTCTAATAATTTCATAAGTACTATGGGTGCAATCAATAACAGTTGAGGGTACCATTCCACCAATACCTCCATCCACCACAATATCTACTAATTTTTCAAAATTGGTGTGAATGAGTTCCGGGTCAGTGTATTCTTCTACCTGCTCGCCGGGTAAAGAGGCGCTGAGCAGCGGATGCGATAATTGATGTACTATTGATAATGCAATGTGGTGATTGGGTATTCTTAATCCGATGGTATTTTTTTTGCTTTGTAAAATTTTAGGTACTTGTTTACTGGCCGGTAAAATAAAAGTATAAGGCCCGGGTAAATATTTTTTTAAAATTCGGTATAAAGGCGTATCAATGCTCTTGGTGTATTTGCTTAAATCGCTTAAATCGTAACATACAAAGCTTAGTTGCGCCTTTTGCGGGTCAATATGCTTTATTCGTGCAATGCGTTCAATGGCCTTGTGCTGAAATATATCACAACCCAACCCATAAATCGTATCGGTAGGGTATACAATTACGCCGCCATCTAATAAACATTCTTTAATGATATTCAGATGCCGCGGATCAGGATTAACCGGGTGTACTTTTATTAGCATACTGAAAGGTACAAAAGCAATTATAAAGTGAAAGCAATGCTATGTAATATTTGCAAGCGTAGTATTGTGCTGCCTGCATTTTCATTCTTTTTAATGATGCTTTTTGATGTATGTATTTAACCATCTGTAACAAATACACTTGATATAGAATGAAATATGAATTTGCACTTATTTTTGCAGTTAAATTTTGTGTATGCAGTTACAAAAAGTAGATGTAGTAGCTGATATTTCAGGTAATGATTTTCAGCAACAGTATTTCCGGCCTTTGAAACCGTTGGTGATTAAAAACTTAAGCCGGCAATGGCCTGCTTTACAAAAATGGAACTGGGATTATTTTAATGAACTGATAGGGGGGCATAAAGTGGCTTTGTACAACAATGTAAAAAGCGATGCTTATACCCCTATTAATACAGCCGATGATTACAAAACTTTTGGTGAATACATTGAAATGATTCGCAAAGGCCCGGCAGGATGGCGTATTTTTTTATTCAATATTTTTGAACATGCACCCCAATTAATAAACGATTTTTCATGGCCTGATTATTTAATGAAGGGTTTTGTAAAAAAATATCCCATGTTGTTTACCGGAGGTGAAGGCTCTATTACACATATGCATTTTGACATTGACTTAAGCCATATTTTACACACCCAGTTTATGGGAAGAAAGCGGGTATTATTATTCCCATATGAAGAACAACACAAATTATACCGCAAACCTTTTGAAGTATTAAGTTTAGCCGATTTCAGCCACTATTATAAGGGTAACGGTCTACCTGATTATGCAGCCTTTCCTGCTTTAAAACAGGCAAAAGGGTATGAGGTAATTTTAGAACATGGCGATACCTTGTTTATGCCTGCAGGCTACTGGCACCACATGGAATATTTAGAAAGTGGTTTTGCCATGAGCTTACGTGCATTGCAACCTTCGTTAGTAGGTAAGGCCAAAGGTGTATGGAATTTATTTGGCATGCGCACCATTGATACGGTGATGAAAAAAACGGCTCCAAAAACCTGGTATAACTGGAAATTAGAACGTATTTACCAAAACGCTGCACCCTATATGCAGCAACGGCTCGAATTCAGCCAGTCATAGTGCAGCTAAGTATATTAAAAAAAGTTTAACCTTTTAGTTGTTCTTATTAATAATTGTTTGTATATTGATGCATTAATTTTAATGTTCATCAATATACTTTAATATGAAAAGAAAATTACTCCTGCTCATTTTTTTTGTTTTTGTGTATGTTGCCTGTTGGTCGCAATTATCGGCTGGTAATCAATTAATCGGGCCATCGCTCAACATTTCTTCATACAAAACTGTCAATGAAAATTCAACTGTTGTCACTAATTCTAGTAACACTCAGGGCTTTGGTTTGGGATTGAATTGGATAAAAATGAAAACAGCTACTGAAGGATTTGGCATAACGATAGGGTATAATTACAGTATTTATAAAAATTATGGCATAACGTCAAATGATTATGCTCGTCAAAAGAGTAATTCTGCCGAATTAGACTTGTTTAGAAGAAAATACATTCCCATTCATGCCAAGTGGAGTTTATTTTATGATGTGGGTTTATCCGGTGCCATCAATAAAACTAAAAATGTAGCCTCAGGTTCATTATCCGGCACTTATCCTTACTTTGAACTTAATGGCTATTCAGTTAAGGTATTTGGCTATCCCGGTATTGCTTATTTTATTAAAAGAAATTTTTTGGTGGACATATCGCTACCTAATTTCTTAGTAGCGAATTTTTGGCATCAGAAATATGTATATCCTCCGTTTAATGGAGTTAATCAATCCAGTCATTCTAATTCTTTTGATTTCAATAGTACCGTTACTTCGGGTAATTTTTTTAATAATATGGCTATTAATTTTCGGTGGATATTACGGTAACTTGTAGGGCAGTATCGCCAAATAAAAAAGCCATCATTACTAACTGTGATGGCTTTTTGTTGCATATGTATCATGCATGAATTAAGCAATTTCCCATACCTCACGTCCCCTTAGCAGTTTATCTAAATCGCCTTTGCCTTTTGAGGTCACTACTTCTTCAATTTGCATGGCCATTACTTCTTCATAACAAGGCCGGTTGGTTTCATAAAACACACCAAACGGACGGGGAAAATGATTACTGGTTTTATGTGGATCATCAAACATATGTACCAGTATTTGTGCTTTGTAAAAATCGTGTTCATCATGTATCCACAAATCATCGGCAGTATATTCAGCACTTAATTCAACTACCTCGGGCTGTAATCCGTTTAAGCGAATACCTTTGTTTTGTGCAGCACCAAAAATCAGTGGTTTGCCTTGTTCTAAGTATAAGCCTTCTTCTAATTTAGTAGCTTTTTCGGTAAAAAGTTCAAAAGCACCATCATTAAAGATATTACAGTTTTGATATATTTCAACAAACGAAGTGCCTTTGTGTGCCGCGGCTCTTACAAGCGTTTGCTGCAGGTGTTTGGGGTCTCGGTCCATACTGCGGGCAATAAAAGTACCATCCGCACCTAAGGCTAATGCCAGCGGGTTAAACGGGTGGTCAATACTGCCATAAGGGGTTGATTTGGTAATTTTATGCTCTTCTGATGTGGGCGAGTATTGCCCTTTGGTTAAACCATAAATCTGGTTATTGAATACCAGCATATTTACATCAAAATTGCGGCGCAATAAATGAATGGTATGGTTTCCGCCAATACTTAAGCTATCGCCATCACCGCTAATAATCCATACACTTAAATCAGGCCTTGCTGCTTTCAGGCCACTTGCAATGGCTGTTGCTCGTCCGTGAATGGAGTGCATACCAAACGTATTCATATAATAAGGAAAACGGCTGCTACATCCAATTCCCGAAATAATGGCAAAATTTTCTTTGGGAATGCCTAATGTGGGCATTACTTTTTGTACCTGTGCTAAAATAGAATAATCGCCGCAACCGGGGCACCAGCGTACTTCTTGGTCGGTGGCAAAATCTTTGGCTGTTAAGGTAGCTGTGGCTACAACTTCGCTCATGGCTTATAATTTATTTCAATAAATGGGTTAGCGAATTTACGTAATTCTTCCCGCTGCTGTTCTAAATTTTTTGTAACTCTTCCCAATATTCGGCCCCACGGCGGGTATGGGGTATTACAATCGTACCACCCACAATATTGGCAATGGCAAATACTTCATAAATGGCTTCGGTACCAATACCCAATTCTTTGCATTTGCCCAAATGGTATTTAATGCAATCATCGCAGCGTAAAACCATACTGGCTACCAAACCCAGCATTTCTTTGGTGGCGGCATCCAATACACCAGGTTCATAGGTATTGGTATCTAAATTCCATAATCTTTTTAAAACCAGGTTGTTTTTACTCAGAATGACTTCATTCATTTTTAAACGATAGTCATTAAATTCATTTACAAGTTGACTCATGGCAATATATTTTTTGTAAAAGTATTGTAAGCAATCGATTGCGATTGTCGAAATAAGTTAATTGTAACATGCCATTTCAGCTATTTAAAAGGTTATTGTATAATTTGCAGCTTCAATTGATATAATATGAGCAATAATTTATTTCATTTTGGCATGATAGGCTTAGGTACTATGGGCCGTAATTTGTTGTTGAACTTAGCCGATCATGGCTATTCTGTTATTGGTTTTGATAAAGATGAACAAAAAGGAGCCGCATTGCTCAATGAATCAACTCCACAACATAAAGTTAAGGCCGTTAGTAGTTTACACGAAATGGTGCAGCAGTTGGAGCAGCCTCGTAAAATAATGATGCTGGTACCTGCAGGCAAACCCGTAGATGATGTAATAGAAAGTTTATTGCCTTTATTACAACCCGGCGATATTGTAATTGATGGGGGTAATTCTTTTTTTGAAGATACTTTACGCAGAACAACTTATATGCAAAGCAAACAAATGCACTTTGTAGGGATGGGTGTTTCGGGTGGCGAAAAAGGTGCCCGTTTTGGTCCCAGCATTATGCCCGGTGGCGATGTGGCTGCCTGGAAAAACCTGCAACCTTTATTAGAAGCGGTGGCTGCTAAAGTAAATGGTGAACCTTGTGTAGCTTATATGGGTAAAGATGCCGCCGGCCACTATGTAAAAATGGTACATAACGGTATAGAATATGCCATTATGCAATTAATTAGTGAGGTGTATGATGTGCTAAGAACCGGATTGAGCTTATCCAATGCTGAAATGCATCAGGTATTTGCCAAATGGAATGAAGGGGAATTGAAAAGTTTTTTAATTGAAATTTCTGCACAAATTTTTTTACAAAAAGACCCGGAAACCGGGAAAGACCTGGTAGATGTTATTTTAGACAAAGCGGGTTCTAAAGGTACCGGAAAATGGACCAGTCAGGAAGCTATGAACCTGCCCATTAGTATTCCTACTATTGATATTGCGGTAGCATTCAGAGATATTTCAGTATATAAAGAGGAGCGTATTGCAGCAGAGGCATTGTACCAACCTGAGCGTAAAAAAATTACTGCAGACAAAGCCGCATTTATTGAGCAATTAGGTCATGCCTTACAGGCTGCTATAATGATTTGTTATGCACAGGGATTAGCCATGTTACACAAGGCCTCATCCGTTTATAATATGGATATTCCTTTAAAAGATGTAGTAAAAATTTGGCGTGGCGGCTGTATTATTCGCTCTTTATTGTTAGAAAACTTTTATACGGCCTATCAAAACAATGCTGATTTAGCCAACATTTTATTAGATCAGCAATTGGCGAAACTCTTGCAATTGAAAGAAACTGCTTTGCGCAATGTAATTGTACAGGCCGTACAAAGCAAAATTGCAGTAACCGGTTTAATGAGCGCATTGGGTTATTTGGATGCGTATACCGACGGAAACATGCCAGTAAACTTAATACAGGCACAACGTGATTTGTTTGGAGCCCATACTTATCAACGTATTGATAAACCCGGTACCTTTCATACACAGTGGGATTAATCCTTCTGCACTTATTTAAATATATTTAAATTATTTATAATATTATATTTATGTCAACAGAAAATCATCTTCCCCCGCCAACCGTTGTTTTTATTTTTGGTGGTAGCGGCGATTTAAATCAGCGTAAACTTTCTCCTGCATTATACAACCTTTTTTTAGATGGCTATATGCCTAATCAATTTGCCATTGTTGGGCTAGGTCGTACTGCTTATACCAACGAAAATTTTAGAGAAAGGTTATGGAAAGGTATTGATTTGTTTAGCCGAAGTAAAGATGACCCAAAATCCGAACAGCATTGGAATGAGTTTAGCCAGAACATTCATTATATTGCTATGGATGGGGAAGATGCATCATCCTATAATAAATTAAGTGATTTTGTGGGTGTTAAAAATAAAGAGTGGAATGTAAAACCACAGGTGGTTTTTTATCTGGCTGTGGCTCCGCAATTGGTACCCGATATTGCTACTAGTTTAGGAAAATTAGAGATGAGCAATATTGCCAATTGTGTGCGTATTGTAATTGAAAAACCTTTTGGCCACGATTTACAAAGTGCGCACGACTTGAATGCTTTATTGAAAAGCATGTTTAAAGAAGAACAGATTTATCGTATTGACCACTATCTCGGAAAAGAAACTGTACAAAACATTTTGGCTTTTCGGTTTGCCAATGCCTTGTTTGAACCTATTTGGAACCGCAATTATATTGACCATGTTCAAATTACCAATGCCGAGACCGTTGGTGTGGAAGAACGTGGCGGTTATTACGAAAAAAGCGGTGCCCTGCGTGATATGGTACAAAATCATATACTGCAATTAATTTGCATGATTGCAATGGAAGCTCCGGTTAGTTTTGATGCCAATGAAATAAGAAATAAGAAAGTAGATGTATTGAATGCCATTCGTAAAATTACCAAAGAGCAGGCGCATGAACATGCCGTTCGGGGCCAGTACAGTGCCGGTTGGATGAAGGGTAAAGAAGTAAAAGGATATAGAGAAGAACAAAATGTAAGTCCTAACTCAAACGTTGAAACTTTTGCTGCTGTTAAGTTTTTTATAGACAATTGGCGTTGGCAGGATGTTCCTTTTTATGTACGCACCGGTAAATACCTGCATGAAAAAACCACTATTATTACCATTCAGTTTAAACAGGCGCCCAAATTTGCTTTTCCGCCGGAAGCCGCAGAAACCTGGCGTCCCAACCGTTTAACCATCAGCATACAACCCAATATGGATATCCGGCTGCGTTTTCAGGCCAAAAAGCCTGGACAGGATATAACACTGAATCCGGTGGATATGATTTTCAGCTATGCAGATGCATACGATGGACACGAACCCGAAGCCTATGAAACCCTTTTGCTGGATGTAATGCAGGGTAACGCTACCCTGTTTATGCGCGATGATCAGGTAGAAGCTGCCTGGAAAATTATTATGCCTATTTTGGAAGCCTGGCAAATCAGGCCACCGGTTGATTTTCCGAACTATAGCCCCGATAGCTGGGGGCCTGAAGATGCCGAAGCCCTGATAGCAAGAGATGGCCATAACTGGATTACCTTGCCCTTGCCACACAAAGAATAATTTGTGGAAGCGGGATATTTTAAGCGATCATTACATTTGTTGCTAAGTTGAATGGGTAAAACCAACGTGGTACCCTTGTTGTAAATAAGAATTGTTGATATTTAAAATAGATGAAATGTCCTTACATATAGAACCCAATGCTGATGCATTGATGCATGCCGTTACCAATTGGATGGTTGATTTAATTGCCAATACTTTAAAACAACAAGATCGGTTTACCCTTGCATTATCGGGTGGCAATACCCCCAAAAGTTTGCATCTGTTGCTGGCTTCTGAAGCTTACCGGCATAAAATTGACTGGTCAAAACTGCATTTCTTTTTTGGTGATGAACGTTTTGTGCCTTTTAATGATGAGCGGAACAATGCAAAAATGGCTTTTGATACCTTGTTAAATCATGTGCCCGTTCAGCCGGAGCAGATTCATATCATGCAAACGGAACATATTACACCCGAAGCTTCTGCTGCAGCCTATGAAAAAATTTTACATCAATATTTTAACGAGCAGCCCTTTAGTTTTGATCTGGTTTTGTTGGGAATGGGAGATGACGGACACACCTTGTCGCTATTTCCCGGAACGGCGGTCATAGATGAAACAAAAAAATGGGCTACCCATTTATGGCTGGAGGCGCAGCAAATGTACCGTATTACATTAACAGCACCCATTGTCAATCAATCGGCGCAGGTGGCATTTATTACCACGGGTGCCAATAAAGCAACTGCTTTAAAAGCGGTGCTGGAAGGGCCTGTAAATGTGCATCAATACCCTTCACAAATTATTCGCCCCAAAGGCAGCCTGCACTGGTTTACTGACTCGGCAGCTGCGGCATTATTAACACATACAGCATAAATAAAACCCGGGTGGAAAACCATCCGGGTTATTCAGTAAACAAAGCACAATAAACAAATTTACTCGTAGCTATTTCTTTGGTTCTACCTTACAGGTTTTAATACCAAAAATGGTATATAAGGGGCAAAACGAAATAAATGAGGTAGCCAGAAAAACTGCACCCAAAACCAATAAAATAATTCCTAATGTGCCTGTTACGGTTTGCGTAAAATACAATATGGCAAATACAATGGCCAGTATTACGCGAATAATGCGGTCAGCACCGCCCATGTTTTTTTTCATATACTTGTATTTGTTGTTTAAATATTTGAACAATTTGATTGAAACATGATATAATTACCAGTTTAAGTATCCGGCAAAAGTGCCTGAATAATTCCCGCTACACCCCAAGCCAATAATGCACAAATTATACAAACCAATAAAAGCTTCAGCCAGGTACCTTTCATGCAGATATAAAATTATATTGTTTGTTTGGTTAGAAACATGACAAAAGTCACTTTCATCGTTTTTACCATTTTACTTGTAGCGACAAGTTGAATACCCTGCCTTCCAATGGTCCCCAGATATCACTAAACACCGGATTGGAATAAGGCGGATAAACCAACTGCCCGTAATTGCCCTCTTTAAAGTTAAACAGATTTTCACAATTCAGCACTACAGATATTTTTTTGTACCGGTAATTGAGCATGGCGGCCGAAAGAATATAATCTCTGGTGCTTGTGCCATCTTCTAAATATTGTTTTCCTGTATAAGACAGTTCTATCCCAATCCTAAAATGGTCTTCCACCTCAAAACTGGCCAGTCCGGCAATTTTGTGTTTGGCTATTAAGGGAAAGTTGGGTGCCTGCAAATCATATTTTCTTTGTGTATTGGTATATACATACCCTAAATACAATTCGGTTTCATCTTCTCTTGCCTGCAAATAGGTTTCAAAACCAGTTGTGGTAATATTTTGCGGTGCATTGTACCAGTGCATGTTCAATGGGTTGGTGAGCGAATCGAGCAATAAGGGATGCTGAATGGCCGTATAAAAAAAACTCTGATTCAGGGTAAACTGCCATTTTTCTCCCCGCCATTTGTAATTGATGTCGATGTTTGCGCCAGTGCTTTTCTCTGCAACAGTGCCGGGTTTATAGCCGGCTAAGTAACGGTAATCGCGTTCATCAACATCTCCTGAAAATAAAGAGGGGGTTTTATAACCCATGCCACCACCTAAACGCATGGTTAATTGAGAGCTCAAGCGATACATGAAAGAAATACGCGGCAATAAAAAATTGCCATAAACGCTATGATGGTCGGCTCGTAACCCGGCTTCTGCTGTTAACGCAGGTGTTATTTTCCAATCGTCTTGAACATATCCGCCAATGGTATATCCATTTTCATTGGTTAATAAAGTACTATCCGGTTGATGTTTCATAAATGCATCACCGTTAAAGTTGAGTCCGGCAATCCAGTTATGTTGTGCCGATTTTTTACTGTATGCCAACTCGCTATACCAAAGGTTTTGCTGTGCCTTCATGCCAAACAAATCGGTAATAGCCTGCCGGTTATAGAGGCTGGTGGTGGCTTTCAGGCTTAAACGGGCACCGTTATTTAAAGTGTTTTCCCAATCGGCATCAAGGGTATGCCGCATGCTTTTGTTTTGAATTAAGAATTGATGTGTTGCATTGGGCTTCCCTTCTAATACCTGCATGTCACCACCCTTCCTGTCTTCTGCATTCAAGGTATAGCCTAAAATAAGGGTACTGTTTGGGTTGTAGTATAGAAAAACACGGGGATGCACAAAGATACTTTTTACATCGGGTACGGTACTAAAGCCATTGTTGTACACATCTACCGCCTGTTGTAAGTTGCCTCCTGCAAACAGGGTATAACCAGTTGTATGGTTTCGAGCGGAAGAAAACACATTGAGATTGTTTTCTAATAATGATGTTCTGTTAATGATAAAACTATTTTCAGGTTGTTTGCGATTGGGGGTTTTTGATACTAAGTTCATCATTCCGGCAATGGCGCCGCCGCCATATAAAGTAGAAGAGGCACCTTTAATCAACTCTACTTGTTTAAGGTCCAAAGGCGGAATTTGCAACAGTCCAAAACTACCGGAATAACCCCCAAACAGCGGCATGCCATCTCTCAATATTTGTGTGTACCTGCCGGGTAAGCCCTGTATTCGCAAATCGGCATTGCCGGTGGCTGCATTGGTTTGTTGTACCTGAATGCCGGCCACATCGCCCAACAGGCCCAGTAGATTTCCGGGATTAATTTGTGTTTCTTCTCCAATTTCTTCAGCACCAATTACTTCTACCCTGGTGGGTAAATCTTCTATTCTTGAATTGGTTTTAGAAGCAGCTACTACCACATCGCCCAAATTATTGGTGTGGTTATTCAGTACAATGCTAATGGTAACAAGACCTTTAACCGGTAAATGAATTAACGAATCTTTGGTGGTAAAACCGGTATGGCTAAACCGTATCTTCTGCCTTAATGCTGAAGTATTGAGTTCAAAAATAAAATTGCCGCTACTATCGGTTATGGTGGTTTTTTTTATTTCGGGCAAACTAACTGAAACGCCGGTAAGTGGCAGTGCACCTGAACTATCTTTAACTGTACCCTTTATAGTTTGTTGTGCCTTAACTGACTGTAATAAAAACAGGGATAAACAAAATAAATATATACGAAGCATGATGATTCAGTTTAAATCAACAAAACAATACATTACAACAATGCAGCTCCGTTGTGAGTAAGGCATTATCCCGAATTACAAAGTTTTAGGCACTGAAAAAGGTATTTCTTAGCCACAATAGTATTTGTATTGCCGGAATGTATTTAAATAAAATGTAACTGCATTGTTTAGCAGGTAACGGGTAATGGAGGATGAAAGATGGCACCCGGAAAGCCAGATAACAACAGGTGCAATTTGTTTACAACGGTATAGGCTTGTTGTACTATACAAGGATGGATGGTAGCAGAAAATTGAATAGGATTATAAAATAAAATATTATAACCCATGGCAGAAGCAATGGGTACCGGCAGGAAGGGATGATTGTTGGCAGAACGTGTTTCCTGCTGCTCGGTGGGGTCAAACCCTGCCAGCAATAATTTCTCGCCAATAAATTCAAGCAGGTTCATATTGTCATCTTCCTGCAGGCAATAATTATATAAAGCAATGAAACTGCGTCCTGCATTAAAATGGTTGGGCATGGTAACCAGCGTGTATAAGCTAAAGCCTGCCAGTATAAACAATAGTAGCAACTTTTTCATGCAATGAGATATGAATTGCCGTACACGCATAACAACTTTATTCAGTTCCTTTATCCGGGAATACGGGAAATATATTTTTCAATTTCTTTAATCTGGTCAACCACCTGTTTGGTTTTAGGCTTACAGGCTTTGGCTTTTCTAAAATAATCTTTGGCAGCCCTGAATTCGCGCTTATTCATAAAAATCTGGCACATACCCAAAAAGGCCACTGCTTCACTTTCTTTATCGGGAATACCCAAACGAATGGCTGCACGCATATAAGTTTCGGCTTGTTTTAAATCGCCTTTTTGTATGGCCATCATACCCAATTGTAATTTATTGGCGCCTTCGGCTTCGGGCATGGGGGCACCCAAATCGTTGCTTTTTTTAAGGTGTTTTTCGGCCGTATCAAAATCCTGATTCATCATGGCTAAATTACCTTTTATGGTAAAATAGGTAGAGCGAACCGGTTTGTATAAAAGGTTAGGAAACCAGATTGATTTCAGTATTTTTTCTACTTCCTCTACATTGCCCTGTTCCATCGGTTCCTGAATTAAGCGCAAGGGTCCAATGAAGAAATGCGTAAAAATGGCAATCACTCCCAGGAAATACAATACAAATGCTGGCCAAAACCCACTGGTAATGGTTACTACAATGGCTAAAATAAATGCAACAATACCCAGCCAGAATCTATATTTAATAATCAGGTTATAAAATTTCATACGTGCTTTTTATGGGCTGCAAAGATAGGGTGCAAAAGCACAAAGCGTATACCTGATTTTATGAGATAGATGAGCGCCTAAAAACGGTCGTCATTCACTTCAATCCAATTGCCATCCGTATCCTGCAGATAAATTTGTTGTACACCATCCTGCCTTTTGGTAATGCCATGCTTCTGGCCGGTCCAGCTTTGGTAGGCTACCCCCAATTGGTTTAAGTGTTCCATAAATGCTTTTAGATTGGGAACGGTAAAGCATATATGGGAGTTAATATCGTGGTTTACAATAGATTTAGCTCCCTGAATTAAGTGTAGTTGACTATGGGGGCCAATGCGAAACCACACATGCCTGCCATCGTGAAACGGTTCGGGTATGGTATCTAAATACATCACATCGTGGTAAAAATCGGCTTGTTTTTGTAAATTATAAACATAAACAGCAATATGATTAAGGGTGGGGTGTATTTCTGAAGTATGGTCTTTTTGAGCTGAAAGAGTATTGCTCACACACAATAAAACCATCAGAAAGGGGAAGATAAGCTGTTTCATACATTTATATTTAAATGGAAGTTACATGTTTTAGGCGGCTAAGCGGGGTGTTGCCCCGCCAAAAGGATTATTTAATGCTTTTTTAATATAATTCAATGTTGGGCTGAGCCAGGGTTGAAAGAGGCAGGTAGAAGACTTTTTTTAATATAGTCAAGTCTCAGCAAAACCCTCATTGTACAGAGGCGGAATACAAATTTTTTCTTGTTTCTTTGGTATAAATTACTGATTTAAGCACATTTTCAGCCCTTTTATAATCATTTATTGCTAATTTTCATCTATCAAAATTAATGCACATGAAACCAGGAATACTATTGCTTTGTCTGGCTGCATTCACAGCCTGCCATTCGCCGTCTGCCGACAAACGTCTGGCAAAAGCTTCAAAAGAAAACAAAAACGGATGGGTATATGTGCATTTGGAAGGCTCGCCTGCTGTTATCGGTTATCAGCATGGTTATTTGTTGGCCCATGAAATAGATACCACCATGCAGTCGGTTGCTTATTATTTAGCCCATGAGACCAAAAAAGACTGGAACTTTTACCGAGCCTGTGCCCGTAATTTTTTATGGGATAAATTAGACAGGGAATACAAAGATGAAATCAATGGCATAGTGGCTGGCTTGCACGATAGAGGCTTACATTATGATAGTTTAGACCTTACCGCTTACAATGCTACGGAAGAACTTGCATTTTATTATGTGCCCCAATTAATGAACAAGGTAAATCCGGGTAGTGGCAATAACAAGGCCCCCGGCAATTGTAGCGCATTTATAGCAACCGGCAGCTATACCAAAGATGGTAAAATTGTAATGGGGCATAATAACTGGACAGAATATATCATTGGCCAGCACTGGAATATAATTGCTGATATAGTACCCGAAAAAGGTAATCATATTATGATGGATTGCATGCCCGGATTCATCCACAGTGGCGATGATTTTGTAATTACCGGTAATGGTATGTTGATTACCGAAACCACCATTACCCAATTTTTAGGGTTTGATACGACCGGCATTCCCGAATTTGAAAGAGCCAGGAAAGTAGCGCAATATGCCAACAGTATTGATGATGCCATTGCTATATTTACCAAAGGCAACAATGGCGGTTATGCCAATGACTGGTTATTGGGCGATACCAAAACCAATGAGGTGGCTAAATTAGAATTGGGTTTAAAAGATTACCGGGTATGGCGTAGTAAGGATACTGCTATGATTGGTTCTAATTTCCCCAGCGATCCAAAACTAATTAAAGAGGAAACCACTTTTAATGTAAACGATGCCACTACCAGCCCCAATGCCCGTAAGCGCAGAATGGAACAATTGGTATTGGTAGATATGAAGGGCAAATTAGATGCAGCTACCGGCCAACAAATTGAAGCCGACCATTATGATGCGTTGGATAATATGACTGCTAATAATCGTTGTGTAATTTGTGGACATATTGATGAAGATGCCAAAGGTTGTTCGGAATGGGATTTGGCACCTTATTACCCTATGGGGGCTGTGCAAGGCAAAGTAACCACTGCTGCATTGGCGGGTAAAATGCAATTTTGGGCACATATGGGCCATCCTTGCGGCGAAGATTTTATTGGTGAAAAGTTTTATAAAGCCCATCCTGAATATGCCTGGCAATCAAAATATTTAAAAGATATGAAAGCCTGGCCATGGACTTTATTTACGGCTACCAGCCTTGTGCAACCTTAAACGTGTTAATAAAATATAATTTATTGGTAAGTCATATTTTCTGTTCCTCAGCCATGCAATTTCAGTTGGAAACGCCTACATTTGTGGCCCTTTTTACCGGTAAAAGGGCAATGGTCTCATAGTTCAATGGATAGAATAGGAGTTTCCTAAACTCTAGATCCAAGTTCGATTCTTGGTGAGACCACCATATTGCATTCGTCGAAAAATTGCATTTAAATTGCTACTAACTCCGGAAACATTAGCATCCTCGCTTTACTTTTTCAGATAAAATTACAAAGTGTAAACAGTAATTGGATTATCAATCAATTGGTTGTATTTAAATTTTAATTTAATTTTGACTGAAATACGTTTTTTTCCTGTTTTCCTCACTGGGACACCCTAAAAGTTGAATATTTTAGCCAAGGTTCGATGTTCTTCTGTTAGTATTAGTTTTTTTCTGATGATTTGTTCAGATTCAGGTAACATAATTTCAATTTCAAAAAGATTAGCAGCCATTTCAATGATTTGAGTTGCAGATAAGCTTATCTTTTTTTCTGTTAGCCATCGCTCTAATTCCTTATACACTTTATAAGCAACAAAATTCAGGCAGATATGTGCCTCAATTCTTTTTTGCAATCGATGATAAATGGGGCGAACTTTTAAATCTGTTTTTGCAACCCTAAATGCCTTTTCTATTTGCCATAACTGATTGTAATTTTCGATTATTTTTTTAGTTGTTAATCTACTATTTGGTTAAGTAGCTTTTTAACCCATCCCATTTTGGATCTTCTTTATATCTTTATATTTTAGATAATCTATGCTATCGAAAAATAAACCTAATGTTACGGCGTAGTACTACCTTGAAATGCTTGTAGTAAAACCCATAGTATAGATTTTGTTGTAAGCCTAAGGTTAATTTTGCTGTTTGGGTAAAATAAAATTCCTTTTAGTTTACTTTTTAGAATCGGAATTCTGTATCCAAATTCTTTAAAGCAAATCCTATCTTATGACGACAATTACATTTCATTTCAACGGAAAAAGCAATACTGCAAAAGTTACCGAATTAATTTCTTATCCCAACACGGTGTACAAGGTAGAAGTGCATGAAGACGATATTGTAAAAGAGTTTGGCAGTACTTTTTATTTTCCTAAAACTACTTTGCAAAAAATTCAAATTCCGCCCTGTACTAAAAAAGAATTGGAACTGTATTTTTCTATGTTGCGGGAAATTTTTGATGAAGTACTGAAAAATTAATTGCATATAACAAAAATGCTCCAGCGGAGCAAAGTATCGGTAGCAGCATTATTCAATTTATTGATGGCCCAAAACAGGATGTGGTTCATACAGTGCCTCCAATCGGTTAATGTCTTCCTGCGATAATTGTACAGAAAGAGCAGCCACCGCATCTTCAAGATGCCCGGGTTTGCTGGCGCCAATAATGGGGGCCGTAATATCGGGGTTGCTCAATACCCATGCCAAAGCAATTTGTGCAGGAGGCAATCCTTTTGCTGTAGCTATCTCAGATACAAGATTTACAATATCAAAATCACTGTCTTTTTGATATAATTTTTTACCATATTCATCTGTTTGTGCCCGTAGGGTTTCCTTTCTTTCTTTGGTTCTTCTGCCGGTAAGTAATCCACGAGCCAGTGGCGACCAGGGGATCACCGCAATTTTTTGATCGCGGCATAAAGGCAACATTTCTCTTTCTTCTTCCCTATAAATTAAATTATAATGCGGCTGCATCGATACAAAACGGGTCCACCCATGCAGATCTGCCGTGTACAATGCTTTAGCAAATTGCCAGGTATACATAGAAGAGGCGCCAATATAACGTGCCTTTCCGGCTTTTACAACATCGTGCAGGGCTTCCATGGTTTCTTCAATGGGTGTATGGTAATCCCAACGGTGAATTTGATACAAATCCACATAATCAGTTTGTAATCTTTTCAGGCTGGCATCAATAGAATACATGATGTGTTTGCGGGAGAGGCCGCCATCATTGGGGTTGGCACTCATAGGGTTAAATACTTTTGTAGCAATTACCAATTGATGGCGCTGGCCATATTCTTTCAAAGCTTTGCCCAACACAGTTTCGCTGGCACCATAGGAATAAATATCAGCCGTATCAAAAAAGTTAATGCCTAAATCCAATGCTTTTTTTATAAAAGGCTTACTGTCGGCTTCATTTAAAGCCCAAGGCCAGCGTTCGTTTGGATGGCCATACGTCATGGTGCCTAAACAAAGTTTTGAAACCTTCATACCGGTGTTGCCAAATCGTACATATTCCATGTTATACAATTGTATGATGAAACTTTTTTTTGAAGTAGTATACAACTTTCACAAATTGTTGCTTTGTTATCGGGTAGCTTTGTAAAATTGTGATGATAAAATTAAGTAAGTTTTCGCAGGCTTAATGGTCAAAAAAATATTTTTCACATTTCATCTATAACATTTACAAGTAAAATAAACAGCAATAAAATGATTCCAACCAGCAATCAACATTTTGATGCCTGTGCCCGTGAATGGGACAAAGAAAAAATGCACATGGACCGCTCAATTGCCATTGCTGCGGCATTGCAAGAAATGATACCATTGCAGCCCGGCATGAAAGCTTTGGAATATGGCGCCGGTACGGGTATTTTAAGTTTTCTGTTAAAAGATGCTTTTGCACATACTGTGTTAATGGATAATTCGGCAGAAATGATTAAAGTGTGTGAAGAAAAAGTTGCTTTTTACAATACCACCCATATACAACCGGTAGCTTTTGATTTAGAAAATTCAAATTATCCGGAAACATTTGATATCATTTATACACAGATGGTATTGCACCACATCATGAATGTGGCGGCTATATTTAAAAAATTTGCCGCCATGCTGAACCCCGGTGGTTATTTGGCTATTGCCGATTTGTATACTGAAGATGGTAGCTTTCATGAACCCGGCATGCAGGTGCATAAAGGTTTTGAGCCTGCACATTTGCAACAACAGTTAACAGAACAGGGATTACATGCCATACAATACAAACCCTGTTTTGAAATAAAGCGCGATAATAGGCATGTGTATCCTGTTTTTTTATTAACTGCCCAAAAATAAATATAGCCTTACGGTAGGGCATTGTTGTACCTGCTTTCATAAAGCTAAGTTGTGGTAAAGCCATATTTCTGGTAGATGGCTTTAGCGGTAGCACTGTTTAAAAACAGCATAAAATCTTTTGCAGCCTGCGGGTGTGGCGCCTTTTTCAACAAGCCTGCCATCTACATGGCAGACTTGTTTTGATTATCGGGTAATGTAATCATATTTGTATGGGATGACCAATGCTTTGATGATATAGGGCTTCAGAGTACCAAACCGGACCGGCTCACTTTCCTGATACATCATACACATGGAGGGTTTGTCGGTGGTGGATTTGTGTAAGATAAGTGGTACTGTCTGTTTAATTAATATTCAAAATAGTCAGGTTCAATTTACTTTCAGTCGTTTAGATGGTTTGCTAACAAATTATAAAGTGCAGCATACTAATTTTATTCAAGATGGATTCAATTTAAAACCGAATTTCTGGCGTCCCCCAACAGACAATGATTTCGGTGCCGGTCTTCAGAAAAAGTTACAGAACTGGAAACGAGCCAGCCATAATTATGTAATGCTTGGATTTGAAATTGATTCAACAAATAATAAATTGATAAAATTAAGCGTACATTATGCGTTGCCTGATGTATTTGCATTTTTAGATCTACACTATGAAATAAACGGAGACGGAATGTTGAAAGTAACCGAAACCATGCATGTAGATCATGCAAAGCAGGAGCCCATTTTATTTAAATTCGGAATGCAGATGATGTTGCCAAAAAAATATAATCAAATGGAATGGTATGGACGTGGTCCTTCCGAAAATTATTGGGATAGAAAAGACGCTGCTTTTGTTGGTGTATACAATATAAATGTGCATGATCAGTTTCATCCATATTTACGTCCTCAGGAAACGGGTAATAAAACCGATATAAGATGGATGCAGTTAACCGATAAAAATGGATCCGGTTTATGGATTAGTGGTGATACTGTTTTGAATATTACAGCTCGGCATTTTCTGGATAAAGATTTAGATGATGGACTTGAAAAGCACAACAGCCATGCCGGTGAATTGAAAGAAAGAGATTTAACTGTATTGAGTATTGATCTTCAACAAACCGGCGTAGGCGGCATTAATTCATGGGGTACCTGGCCATTAGAAAAATATCAACTGAAATATAAAGACTATTCTTATACTTTTATAATAAAACCTATTCAATAGTAATAAAACTTTCATCACATCGATCCCCCCTGCACCAATGCACAGGGCAAACTCAATTCGGCGGTATTGGTATCGCCCGACAGGCAGGTCATCATTTTAGAAAAAGCCAGTTTCCCTAAGCGGTAACCGCTGGTTTCTACATAAGTAATGGTTGGATGATAGAGATAAGGGAAGAACCCATTGCTAATAGCAATCACTTTTATTTGTTGCGGAATTTTTAATGCGCTGTTTTGAATGGCTTTCATAGTGCCCGTTAAAATTTCATCGCTCATACAGAAAACCGCATCGGGTCGGTGCTGTTTAGTTAAATGTTGTGCAGTAAGTTTGGTGGCTTCGTTTCTGTCAAGGGCATGCACAACAGTTACGTCCGTTTGTGGTTGCAGTGCACCGTTAAAAGCATTCAGTCGTTTTTTGGTGATAGACATGGCCGGGTTGCCAAAAATAGCCAATACTTTTTTTGCGGCAGCATTGTTCAGTGCATTGGCTGCCAGTGCAGCAGCGGCAGTATCGGCTACACAAACCCTGTTACAGTTGGCATAATCGGGTACTTTGTCGAAAAAAACCACCGGAATACCCATATCGTACATTTTTTGAAAGGGTTGCATATCTTTTGTATAGGGGGTAATACAGGCAAACACACCGGAAACCCGGTTCTGACGGCAGATTTTAAGATTGGTGGCTTCAACGGAAGGGTCATCGCCCGATTGTAGAATAATGAGTGAATAGCCCTGCTGGCGGCTGTCTTCCTCAATGGCAGCAATAAAAGAATCGTAAAAATAATTAGAGATGGTAGGTACTAATAAGCCAAATAAGTTACTGTTATTGGTACGGAGGTGAATGGCATTGGCATTGGGTTCATAATCTAATGTTTGCGCCAGTTCAACCACTTTGGCTTTGGTTTTTTCAGAAATATCCGGATGATTTTTTAAGGCTCTGGAAACAGTAGAAATACTAACGCCCAATACTTCGGAAATTTTTTTCAGGGTGGTATTTGTCATTTTTTGCCGCTTATATACAGGTTAAAAAATCAGGAAGTTTTCCCCTGCAAACATTTTCGCAAACGTTTGCAAACGGTTTAAGTATAAATTTATTGTTAACGTATGCATCATTTCAGATAATTTAGATGTCACATTTACACATTGTTCTGCAAGGAAATTAACAAAAAGTTTTCTTAAAGACATAAAAGGTGTAAATTTAACACAATAATCTAACTAAACGCTTGCTTTATGAACTTAAAAACGCTTGCCAAAGGTATGTTATACCTATTCTTGGCTTTGTTCTCCACCGCAGCTTTTGCCCAAACCAAAGTAATTACCGGTAAGGTAACCGATTCGAAAGATGGTTCACCTGTTGCCGGTGCCACTGTTGTGGTAAAAGGCACCCAGTACGGAACCCAAACCGGACCGGATGGTACCTTTAAACTAAATGCCCCTGCCGATTCAAAAAAATTGGTGATTAGTTCACTCAACTTTAATACGCAGGAAATTGCCATTACCGGCGGAACCATTAATGTATCATTAGCACCATCGGCCGATCAGTTAGGCGATGTGGTGGTAATTGGTTATGGTACTGCCCGGAAAAATGATTTAACCGGTGCATTATCATCTGTTAAAGCAAAAGATTTTAACCAAGGGATTATTAGTTCACCCGACCAATTGTTGCAAAACAAAGTAGCCGGTTTACAAATTGTATCAAATGGTGGGCAGCCCGGTACTGCTACTACTGTTAAATTAAGAGGTAACAGTTCATTGATTGCCGGTCAACAACCTTTATATGTAATTGATGGAGTTCCATTAGATGGAAGAACAGCCAGGCCTTCTGTAACATTGGGTGCTGGTGGATTTGGTACCACGCCTGATGACAACCCATTGTTGTTTATCAATATGAATGACATTGCTCAGGTTGATGTTTTAAAAGATGCCTCTGCTACAGCCATTTATGGTTCACGTGGTGCAAATGGCGTAATTGTTATTACTACTAAAAAAGCCACTGCAGGTCCTTTAAAAGTTGATGCTGGCGTATCATATGGTGTGAATGCCGGTTATATGAAGAAATATGATGTGTTGAATGCAGCACAATTCAGACAAGCATTAACAAAATATAAGCAACCCAGTAGTTTAGATGGCGGCGCCACTGTAGATCCATTTAAAGCTATTGAGCAAAATACAATTGCTCAAAATTATAATGTGGCTTTTAGTGGAGGGAATGAAAATGGCCGGTTCAGGGCTTCTTTCCTAGCATCCAGTCAACCCGGTATTATTAAAAATACAGACCTTTCTAAGTATATCGCTTCTTTTGGAGGTGAATATAAAATGTTAGACAAAAGGTTAACAATCGGATTTAATATGATTGCGGGTCACGTTACTTATCAGTTGCCCAACGTATCTAATACTGCCGGCTCTCAGGGTAACTTAATCAGTTCTGCCTTAAGTTGGAATCCTACATTGCCCTTTAACAATAGTAATGGTACTTTTAATTACCCAACCAATGGTTCAGGTAACCCGATGTCTTTGCTGGCTGCTTATTCAGATGTTTCTAATCTGAATACATTTCTTGGTAATATTAGCGCCTCTTACAAACTGGTTAAAAATTTATCTTATAAATTTTTGTATGCAGTTAACCATGCTACCGGTAGTCGTTTAACCAATATTGATGGTTATGTTCAAGGTTATAGTGGTTTATCCGGTCTGGGATTTGGTGCTATTTCTGGCGCAGTATTAACATCTCAAACTTTTACACATACTTTAAATTACGATGCTAATATTACTAAGAAATTAAAAATAAACGCTGTTGGTGGTTATGAATACTGGACTTCTGATTACTCTAATCAAAGCTTTAGTGCTACAGGGTTTAACACCAATTTAGATCAAACCAAACTTGTCAACATACCATATACATCTATCCTTCAAAATGGAAATACACAAAATCCTCCGAGTATTTATGTAGATCCTACTACTTCATTGCAATCTTATTTTGCACGTGCCAGTTTGAACTATGATGAAAAATATTTCTTAACTGCTACTATGCGTGCTGATGGCTCTAATAAATTCGGGGCCAACAATAAATATGGTTACTTCCCATCAGTGGGTGCACGTTGGGTATTAAGCAATGAGAAATTTCTGCAAAACAGTAAGCTTTTTTCTAATTTAGCATTAAGAGCATCATGGGGTATTACAGGTAGTCAGGAATTCCCTGCTTCTGCCTCCCAGGAATCATTTGGGGTAAATTCTTACAATAATATTGGCCAGTCTAACGTATTTAATCCTAATTTAAAATGGCAGCAAACATCTCAAACTGACTTTGGATTAGATTTCGGTTTATTCAATGGCAGAATTTTCGGTTCATTTGATTATTACAATAAAAACACTACCAACATTCTGTTCCAAAGCAATGCTATTCAGCCTGCTCCTGCAGCTACCTACTGGATTAACTTGCCTGGACATATCATGAACAAAGGTTTTGAATTCTCTTTAGGTGCTGTGGTTGTGGATCATAAAGATTTTGGTTGGAATGTAAACTTTAATATGGCTTACAATAAAAATAAACTGACTGATTTCTTTGCTCCCGGAACAACTACACCGCTTCAAATTTTAACCGGACAAATTACCGGCCAGGGTGTATCTGGTACATTGGCACAGATTATGACAAACAATCAGCCCATTGATGCGTTTTATTTAAAACCTTTTGGTGGATTTGATGCCAATGGTAACCAAATTATCGGAGCTAATCCTGTTATTGCAGGTGATCCAAATCCAACAACAGTATATGGTGTTGGTACCGATATCAGATACAAGAAATTCACCTTAACAATTAATGGTGGCGGACAAGGCGGTTATTTAATTTATAGTAATACTGCTACCAATATTACTAATTTGGCTGGTATTGTTGCCGGAAGAAATATTGATAAAGCTGCATACAATTCTGCGGAAGGTGTAACATCAGCAGTTGGCGCTTCTACACGATTCCTGCAAAGTGGTAACTTTTTTAAATTGAGGAATGCTACAATAAACTATCAGGTAGGTAATGTAGGTAAATACATCAAAAATTTAAGTGCATTTGTAAGTGGCAACAACCTGTTTGTAATTACCAAGTTTACCGGATTTGATCCTGAAGTAAATACCGACCATAGTAATGCTGGTTATCCATCATTATCTATTGAATATCTGCCTTATCCTACACAGCGTACTGTATCATTTGGTGTAAATTTCTCTTTATAAGTTAATTATTAAAAATTATAACTATGCTACCTTATAAAAAAATATTCGCAGTTACAATTCCATTGTTAGGAATGATGGTGGGTTGTACTAAACTGGACCAGTCATTAAAGAGTTCGCTTACTGCATCGCAGGCAGCAAATGCACTGGGTGCTAACGGAACACAATTGTTGTTGAATGCAGCGTATGTTGATGTTCCAGGAGTTTTTAATTACCAGGATGGAGTCTTCTCGTTAGAAGAAAATTCTACAGATGAGTCTTTGGTTCCTACCCGTGGTGGTGACTGGGATGATAATGGTGTTTGGCGTGTTATTCACAACCATACCTGGAATGCAGACCACGCACAAGTATTAAATGTATTTAACGGGTTAAACAAAATAAATTTCGATGCAACCAATGTATTGTCATTTACGCCAACACCTGCACAAGCAGCACAAGCCAAGTTTTTAAGAGCTTATGCCTTGTATTATCTTTTAGATTTATATGGACAATACCCAATAAGAAATCCTGGGGATAATTTATTGAACGCACCTACCGTTTTAGCTGGTGCACCTGCAGTAAATTTCATAATCAGTGAATTAACCAGTGCATTGCCTAATTTACCTGCTTCTACAGGTGGAACAGGTTCAAAAGTAGCTACGCAAGATGCAGCTAAGGTTTTACTGATGCATCTGTATTTACAAAGAGGAGCTTTTTTAAACAGGGCTTCGCCAACATTTGCTTCCACTGATATGGATTCCGTGATTTATTACGGCAGCCAAATTATGAACAGTGGCACATATTCATACTCATCCAATTATTTCGATAATTTTAAAGCAAATAATGGTAATTCTCCTGAAATTATCTTTGCGTATCCTAATTCTTCCGGTAATGTGGTGAACAGTTCAGGTATTCAGGCACGTTGGATGATGACTTTGCACTATAATTCTTATTCTGCTCAGGCTCCCAATGCAGGTTGGAATGGATTTTCTACCATGAGTGATTTTTATAATACTTTTGGTGTGAATGCTTTGGGACCTGTTCCAACAACTTATTCTATGGCTGATTCTTCTTTGGATTCTCGTATTGGATTAAGATACAATTCTAATATTACACCTTATTCAGGAATCAGACCTGGTATGTTGGTAGGTCAGCAATATGATGCAGCAGGTAATCCTGAAAAAGACAGAAAGGGTAATCCGTTAGCATTTACGCCAACTATCGCATCGAACATGATTGAAACAGGAAGTAATCTGGAAGTAACCGGCATTCGTGTAATAAAATATGTGCCTGATTTTACAGATCCAGGCGGCAAATACTATTCTTCAAATTCAGGTAACTGGTTGGTATTAATGCGTTACCCCGATGTTGTGTTAATGGTGGCTGAAGCACAAATGCGTAAAGGCAATAATGCACAGGCATTATTGTTGGTAAATCAATTACGTGCTGCCAGAAACGCACCGGCTTTAACTTCAATGACTTTGGTAAATCCTGCAAATGTGGATGATCCTACTACTTTACTGGCTGAAAGAGGCCGTGAATTGTATTTTGAAAGTTACAGAAGAACCGATTTAATTCGGTTTGGTGTATTCCTGAAACCCTGGCAGTATAAACCCAATGATGATCCTAAAAACTTAGTATATCCTGTTCCTACACAAGCATTGGCAGCTAACCCTAACTTAAAACAAAACCCCGGTTATTAAACCAGCATTTTTATACAACAATCTAGCAAAAGACCGGTAAGACCGGTCTTTTGCTTTTTAATAAATTTATGATATAATAGATGCTTCCTTCAGTATTCCTTTAAAATTCTGTTATATATTGTAGTGTGGTAGATTATCCTTTCATACCCTTTACAGCATTCCATTTTAGTACTTACATTTACAGCAATTGTAAGCACGTTATTGCTTTATGCTTAGCCCTGTGCTTTCGCATCAACTCAATTGAATTATAAACGACAAGAAAACACTTTATGAAATATTTGCTGACATGTTTATCTGTGATTGTTTTAGCTTCCTGTCATCAAAAAAATACACCAACTCTTTTTACACTAATGCCCAATACCGGCATTCATTTTAGAAATGATGTAACCGATGGCCGTTTGGAAAATAGTTTTCTCTTTAGAAATTTTTATAACGGAGGTGGCGTTGCTATTGGTGATATTAATAATGATGGCTTACCCGATGTGTTCTTTACTTCTAATATGGGCGAGAATAAATTGTACCTAAATGAAGGTAATTTTAAATTCAAAGATATTACGGCTACTGCAGGTTTTCAGCAAGATAGTATGTGGAGTACCGGGGTTGTGTTTGTTGATATTAATAACGATGGATGGTTGGATATTTATGTTTGTAACTCCGGCCACATGTCGAATGGAAATCGCCGCAATAAATTGTACATCAATAACCATAACAATACATTTACGGAAGCTGCACACCAATATGGGTTAGACCATAAAGGCTATACTACCCAGGTTTCGTTTTTTGATTATGACATGGATGGCGATTTAGATTGTTTTATTATTGATAACAGCCCCATACCCGTTAACCAACTGGCTTTTAATAATAATCGCGATTTACCTGATAGCGCCTGGAAAGTAGCTGATTTTTTAAAGGGCGGCGGTAACCATTTATTGCGCAACGATAATGGCCATTTTGTAGATGTTACCCAACAGGCAGGTTTACATAGCAGCTTAATTAGTTTTGGATTGGGCATTTCGATAGGTGATGTAAATGGTGATGGCTATCCCGACATTTATGTATCTAACGATTCTTATGAGCGTGATTACCTCTACATCAATCAGTGCAATGGTACTTTTATTGATGAATTTGAAGACCGCATTCGGCATACCAGCTTTTCTTCCATGGGTAGCGATTTTGCAGATATTAACAACGATGGGTGTATTGATATTTTTAATACTGATATGCTGCCCGATGATGATTACCGGCTAAAAACAACCGGTGCCTTCGATAATATTGATTTGTTTAGAAGTAAACTGCGTGCCGGCTTTTATTACCAGTATGTAAAAAACTGTTTACAACTGAACGATAAAAATGGAAAATTTTCTGAAATAGCCAATTATGCAGGGGTTCCGGCCTCCGACTGGAGCTGGGGTGCCCTGATGTTTGATATGGACAATGATGGCTATAACGATATTTATGTATGCAACGGTGTAAACAGGGATGTTACCGATCTTGATTTTATTGACTTCTTTGCCAACGACGTGATTCAAAAAATGGTTTTAACCGGCAAAAAAGATAATGTGGATCAGGTGTTACTTAAAATACCACAAACCCCTTTGCCCAACAAAGCCTTTCAAAACCAGCACGATTTGCGATTTTTGGATAAAGCCAATCAATGGGGCTTAGTACAATCCTCTTTTTCTAACGGTGCCGCCTATGGCGATTTGGATAATGACGGCGATTTGGATTTGGTAGTCAACAATGAAAACATGGAGGCCTTTGTGTACAAAAACAATAGCCGCGAAATCAATAAAAACCATTATGTTGGATTTTTATTGAAAGGCACAGCTCAAAACACATTTGCCATTGGCAGTAAAATTGAAGTGTATGCCAACGGCCAAATTATGAGTCGCGATGTATTTCCCAGCCGCGGCTTTCAATCTTCCATGGATTATAAACAAATTATTGGGTTGGGGCAGTTAACGCATATTGATTCTATCCGCATCATCTGGCCAAACCTTGGCATTACTACCTATCCCCATCCTGCAATTGATACGGTTTACCACTATCAACAACCTTCCACCATTACTACTTTCTTCAAAAAAGAAAATATAGCGGTAACCCCTTTGCTCGATTCAGTAAAAAGTGTTTTTGAAAAGCATGTTGAAGATGATAATATTGATTTTAACTATGAAAGAAATATTCCTAAAATGCTTTCCCGTGAAGGGCCTAAAGCTGCAGTGGCCGATGTAGATGGGGATGGTTTGGCCGATGTGTACATAGGGGGTACCGTTGGTCATCCCGGTCAAATTTATTTACAACAACCCAATCGTAGTTTTGTACAAAAGCCTGAACCTGCATTTACACCGTTCAGCGATTTTGAAGACGGCGCCGTTGCGTTTTTAGATTACGACCATGATGGTGATATGGACCTGCTGGTTTGCCCTACCGGAAATACACATCCATCCAATACCCGCCAAATGCAGTTACGTTTGTTTACCAATGATGGAAAAGGAAACTTTACCATTAAAACAGATGCGTTTCCCAATACAGGCATGAACGTATCTGCAGTTGCTGTACATGATTTTAATGGCGATGGCTTTCCCGATATTTTTATTGGAGGAAGAAATGAGCCTCGTAATTACGGAGTTGACCCTCAAAGCTATTTGTTTGTAAATGATGGCAAAGGTCATTTTACAGATATTGCCGCCACAAAAAATTCAACCATTGCACATATTGGCATGATTACCGGCGCACAATGGGCCGATGTATTAGGAACGGGCAAGCAACAATTAATTATTGTAGGCGAGTGGATGACACCGCATATTTTTTCTGTGGAGGGTGATAAGTTTACAGAAGTAAAAACCAACTTGAATAATAAGTATGGTTGGTGGGAAAGCATGGCTGTGGCTGATATAAATGGCGATGGATTGAATGATTTAATTATTGGTAATATTGGCGAGAATTTTTATTTGCATCCCGACTCTACCCATCCTGTAAAATTATGGATCAATGATTTTAATCAGAATGGCGTGCAGGACAAAGTGCTAACCAGCACCATCAACGGTAAGGACTTGCCTGTGTTCTTAAAGCGTGATATGGAAGATGAAATTCCTTCATTAAAGAAAAACAATTTAAGGCACCATGAATATGCCTCAAAATCAGTGCAGGAATTGTTTCCGGCATCGGTCATTAATTCCTGTATTGTAAAGCAATTCAATTATACGCCATCTGTAATAGCCATCAATAAAGGCAATGGTATTTTTGAACTTCAAAAGCTACCACCGGTGGTGCAATTCTCTTCTGTAAATGCCATTCTTTGTACCGATTTAAATGGCGATGGTAAAACAGACCTTTTGCTGGGAGGGAATGAATTTGGTTTTTTACCTCAATTTGAACGATTAGATGCCAGTTATGGAACCGTGCTGATAAATAGAGGAAATGCCGTATTTAAAATATTGAGCACACAACAATCAGGTGTTGCACTGGAAGGCATGATACGTGATATTGTTGAAATTCCAACCAAAAACCAACCCTATTTTCTGTTTCTTCAAAATGATGCCTATCCGGTGCTGTTTCAATTAAACAATAATTTAAAAGCCGCAAAACCTAAGAAATAAGCAGTATGAAATTTTCATTTATCTACGGCTATTTCATAATTTTAAATTGTAATGCATGTTTAAAAATATTTCATTTCTTTTTTTTCTAGCGGTTATCATCAGTGCCTGTCATTTCAATGTAGAAAAGCAACCTTCTACACCACCCATATTTCGGGTATTAACCGATACACAAACCGGCTTGCATTTTCAGAACCATTTAAAGCCATCACCTAATTTCAATATGTTTAAGTACATGTATTTTTATAACGGTGCAGGCGTTGGTGCAGGCGATTTTAATAATGATGGAAAAATTGATTTGTTTTTTACTGCCAATCAGGGCGATAATAAATTGTATTTAAACAAAGGCGGATTAAAATTTGAAGATGTAACCCAACAAGCCGGTATACCGGAAGATGGAGAATGGTCAACCGGCGTATCGGTGGTTGATATTAACAATGATGGATTGCTGGATATTTATATTTGCCGTGTAGGCCATTATGAAGTGTTAAACGGGCACAATCAACTGCTCATTTGTACCGGCATTGATTCTGCCGGAATTCCACATTATAAAGATGAAGCCAAAGCTTATGGACTGGATTTTTCTGGTTTCAGTACCCAGGCCGTTTTTTTCGATTATGACATGGATGGCGATTTAGATATGTTTCTGCTCAACCACTCTGTGCATCAAAACGGATTATTTGCTCCCCGCAAAAATTTCTTAGGCACTTACGATTCACTTTCCGGTGATAGAATTTACCGCAACAATGGAAATCATACGTTTACTGATGTAACTCGCCAAACAGGTGTAAACAGTTCTGCAATTAGTTATGGATTAGGCGTTGTTGTAGCCGATATTAATTTAGATGGATATCCCGATTTGTATGTAGGTAATGATTTTCATGAGAACGATTATTTATACATCAATCAAAAAAATGGAACTTTTTCAGAAGAAAACAATCAACGCCTCATGCATACCAGCCAGTTTTCAATGGGTGTTGATGTGGCTGATGTAAACAATGATGGATATCCGGAAATCATTTCAATGGATATGTTACCTTTTGATCCCTACATCTTAAAACGTTCGTTGGGTGAAGATGAATATGATATTTTTTATCATAAAATAGAAGTTGGATACAATTACCAATACACCAGAAACAACCTGCAACTCAATCGGCGTAATGGAATGTTTAGTGAAATTGGTTTGTATTCGGGCGTATATGCTACCGACTGGAGCTGGGCTCCTTTGTGGATGGATTTTGATAATGACGGTAAAAAAGATTTATTTATATCTAATGGCATTCCCAAAAGAATGAATGATATGGATTATGTAAACTTTGTTTCGAACGAAGAAATACAAAAAAAGATTAACAGCAATACCATTGCCGATCAGGATATGGCTTTGGTAAATAAATTTCCCGAAATAAAAATTCCCAATAAATTTTATCGCAACAGCGGGCAAATGGTGTTTGTTGATGAACAAAATAACATTCAAAACAACCAGCCTACTTATTCCAACGGTGCTGTGTATGCCGATTTAGACAATGATGGCGATTTAGATGTGGTAGTAAACAATATTGATGAACCCGTGATGGTATATGAAAATACCACCAACAATGGCGCAATAAAAAAATCGTACCTGGAATTGAATTTAAAAGGTCCGGAAAAAAATATACATGCACTGGGTAGTAAAGTTATTGTTTATGCAAATGGCGGCATACGTACATATGAAAAATATCCTACCCGCGGCTTCCAGTCGAGCATGGAAATACCTTTACATATTGGATTAGACAGTACCAAAATAGATTCGGCTTTTTTGATATGGCCCGATAATACGTACCAACGGTTAGGCTTTGCTGAAAAAAATACAACCATTGCCCTGCAATATAAAAAAGGATTACCAAAGTTTAACTATGCAAACATTACTGCATTTCATCCAAACACTTCGCGTCCAATGGAAGATATTACCGCAAAAGTACATTTGAATTATCTGCACAAAGAAAATCATTTTGTTGAATTTGATCGGGAACCCTTAATTCCGCACATGGTATCAACAGAAGGCCCTGCATTAGCAGTAGCCGATATTAACCACGATGGGTTAGAGGATGTATTCATCGGTGCCTCTAAAACATTTAAATCGGCAGTATTCTTGCAAAAACCTAATGGCACTTTTCAACAACTCAATGAACCGATTTTGAATGCAGATAGTACCTATGAAGATGTAGATGCTACCTGGGTAGATGTGAATAATGACGGTAATGTTGATTTAGTGATTGCTTCCGGTGGCAATGAATATTACGGAATGGATGAAAGAATGCAACCAAGGGTTTATTTAAATGATGGCAAAGGTAATTTATCCAAGCTACCTGATGCTTTTAAAAATATTTATATGACGGCATCGTCGGTTTCACCTTTTGATTTTAACGGTGATGGCTTTGTGGATGTATTTATTGGTGGTAGGGCAGTGCCTTGGAATTATGGACAAACGCCAACTTCCTATTTATTATTGAATGATGGGAAAGGCCATTTTACTGATGTAACCGAAAAATATGCAAAAGGATTAAGCAATATTGGTTTGGTAACCCAAGGTATTTGGTTTGATTTGAATAAAGACGGAAAGAAAGATTTAATTGTAACAACCGAATGGAATGGTATTTATGCTTTTATGAACCAAAACGGGCAGTTTGTAAAAACTACGCTTACCAATAAAAAAGGTTGGTGGAATTTTGTTTTACCGGTTGATGTAAATAATGATGGGCAAATAGATTTAATTGCAGGAAACTTAGGCCTGAATAGCCGCTTAAAAGCCACTGAAAAAGAACCCGTTCGCTTGTATGTGAACGACTTTGATGATAATGGGCAGAAAGAACAGGTACTTACCTATTATTTAGAAGGGAAAGAAATTCCGTTTGCGAATAAAGATGAATTACAAAAACAAATACCCATTTTAAAGAAACGATTTTTATATGCAGAAAATTTTGCAAAAGCTACTTTGCCCGAATTATTCACACAAGAAAAATTGAGCAGCGCTACGGTGTTAGAAGCTAATTATTTTTCCAATGCGGTTTTACTTAACAATGGCAATATGCACTTTACGATACAGGCTTTACCCTGGCAGGCACAATTATCACCTTATAAAACCGGAGTTGTGTTAGATACCGGCACTAATGGGTTACCCAATATTTTTCTGGGTGGCAATTTTTATGATAATAATATTCAGATGGGCAGGTATGATGCCGATTTTGGAACTATTTTAACCAACAATGGACACCAACAATTTACTGCAAGCACTATGAATGGGCTCATCATTAAAGGCCAAATACGACATATATTACCCATTGCCATTGGTGGTAGAAATTGCTTTATTCTGGCACGCAATAATGATAGTACAATGGTGATTGGGTTTGAAAAATAGGTGGGTCACAAAGATTTAATGTTAGCCACGAATAACACTAATGTGCACGAATCAGGGGTAACAAAACATTCGTGCATTCGTGGCAACAAAATACTTCAGCTCATTTGTTGCTTTTATCTAAAATACCGGCTGATAAATTTGTGTAACCCATTGTAGGGTATCGGTCTTTGTAGGTGCCTCATTCATGAGTCGGAAAAAAGGAATAGCCATGGCCGTGCGATGATAATCTGTAAAATACTGCATTAATGTTTGATAGGTATGCTGAATATTCCAAGGCCCACCATTTACCTCCGTTACAATAAAGTTTCCTTTTACCATTTGTTTGTATTCAAACTTCCCTTCACTTTCAATGGGTTGGCTAATAGGAATGGCTACCATTAATTGTATACTGTCTTTATTCCAATGGGTAATATTGTAAATAGGGTGTCCGTTAGGTACTAATACCGATTTGCTCTTTGCAAAATCTGTTAACCGATTAATAATTCCATAAATGTCCTTGGGTGTAGGTTGTTTTTCTAAAATTATTTTTGTTGCAATTAGATAGGTATCATCGTAACCCTGTTGGTGTAATTGAATGCCATATACATTTTCCTTGTTTTCTGCAAAGGCAGTAAAGCGTGCCAGCATTTGTTGCATAGCGGGTTTTAATTGCAGTGCGGTGCGATAACGAATGATTTTTAAAAACGGATTATTGCCTGTGGGTATTTTTACCTGCCAAAGAATATAACTGGAATCTATACCGGAAGGGATAATACTAATTTGTGAATTGTACACCTTTTCGCCAGATGTTAATAAAAGTTTTAAACCTTTATATAATTTCTCGGTTACTGAAAGATGAATATTATCTATTACAAACCCATCTTCCCAATTAGTATCTGCATGGCCGTTATTAGTGTTGCCGTAGTTCCACCATTTTCGCCATTGGCTCGTATCTTGTAATAAACGGGTAACGCCATTTTCATTGGCGTTTATTTTTAAGGTAACACACATGGTGGCTTGCCGTGGAATCAAAATATATACCGTAACCGAAAAAATGATTAAAAGTGTAACAATAATCAGAATCCATTTTTTCATGCAACAACTTATTTAAACGGTTTAATTATAACGCTTGCAAAATAAGCCTAATCAATCATAAAAACCTATTGAATGTATTCAATAACCTTTAAAATAATCTTAACTTTTCTTTTCAGGGCAGTCAATAAAATACATTTCATTGTATTTGCACTGCTGCCTAAATTAGGTTAATTTTCACCCGTCGCTTTTTAAAACAGAAAATATGTTCATGAATTGTGCAGTTCAACGTATCGGCATACTGGCTGTCACCATTGTACTGGTTGCCGGCTGTCATCACACTACTACTGCATTGCAACAGCAACCGCTGTTTATGCAACTTTCACCCGATGAAACCGGTATTCGTTTCATCAATCAGGTAAAAGATACCCGTGAAATGAATATTTTCAACTACCATAATTTTTATAATGGTGGCGGTGTAGCAATTGGCGATATTAATAACGATGGAAAGCCCGATATTTTTTTTACCTCAAACCAGGGTGAAAATAAACTGTATTTGAATGAAGGTAATTTTCATTTTAAAGATATTACACAACAATCCGGCATTTCAAGTGTACACAAATGGCATACCGGTGTTACTATGGTAGATATTAATGGTGATGGCTGGTTAGATATTTATGTATGCAATGCCGGCATTATGCCGGGCGATGACAGGGCCAATGAATTATACATCAATCAAAAAGATGGCACATTTAAAGAAGAAGCAGCAAAGTATCATTTAAACGATACTGGTGCCTCTACACAGGCTATTTTTTTTGATTATGATCATGATGGCGATTTAGACTGTTTTGTACTCAACAATAATCCTAAATCAATTGAAAGCTTTGGGTATAAAAAAAATGTTCGAAATGTACGGGATACCACTGACGGCGACAGACTATACAGGAACGATAATGGCGCTTTTACCGATGTGAGTGCACAGGCAGGAATTTATGGCAGCGCCATTGGTTATGGTCTGGGCATTGCTGTAGGTGATGTAAATAATGATGGGTGGGAAGATATTTATGTATCTAACGATTTTTTTGAAAAAGATTATCTCTACATCAATCAAAAAAATGGAACTTTTAAAGAAGTGAGTAATGCAGCATTGGGCCACATGAGCAATGGCTCCATGGGTTCTGATATGGCCGATATCAATAATGACGGCTATCTCGATATTTTTACCGCCGAAATGTTGCCTGAATCTGATTATCGTTTAAAAACTACCGTTAAGTTTGATGATTACGATGTGCAGAATGCCAAGAATGTATTAGATTTTCATCACCAGTTTACCGGCAATTGTTTACAGCTCAATAATCAGGATGGTACTTTTAGCGAAATTGCACAACTATCAGGAGTTGATGCTACCGGTTGGAGCTGGGGCGCATTGTTATTTGATTTTAATAATGATGGGAAAAAAGATTTATTTGTATCTAACGGTTTGAAACGCGATTTAACCGATCAGGATTTTCTAGCCTATTTTAACAACAATGAAACCATGCGCAAAGTAGCGGAAGGTGCATTTGGTTTGCAGGATATTTTAAACAAAATGCCCTCAGTGCCTATTTCTAATTACGGATTTATGAATAAAGGCCAATTGATGTTCAATAACCAATCACAGGCCTTGGGTTTGGCAACACCTTCGTTTAGTAGTGGGGCTGCTTATGCCGATTTAGATGGGGATGGCGATTTAGATTTAGTAGTGAATAATTTAGATCAACCTGCTTTTATTTATCAAAATACAACTACAGAAAAAAAACATGCTAGGTTTTTAAAAATTCAATGCAAAGGAAATGCACCCAATACCTTTGGCATAGGTGCAAGGGTTACCGTATTTGCAGGGCATCATATACAAATGCAGGAACAAATGCCTACCCGTGGTTTTCAAAGTAGCGTAGAGCCAGTATTGTTATTTGGCTTAGATTCATTACAGCAAGCCGATAGCGTTATTATTGACTGGCCCAATGGTAAACAGGAAACACGTTATACAGTTGCCACTAATCAAACCCTTGTGGTGAAAGAAACGGATGCAATCATAAAAAGGCAATTCCCGCTTCCTGTAAAACCCTGGTACACCAATGTGGCAACAGCTCGTATTCAGGGCGCTATTACACACCGGGAAAATGAATTTGTTGATTTTGATGTGGAACGACTCATGCCCAAAATGCTTTCAACTGAGGGGGCTAAATTAGCTTTGGGTGATATTAATGGAGATGGCTTAACCGATTTTTATATGGGCAGCGCCAGCGGCGATACGGCTAAAATATTCCTGCAACTGCCCAACGGCCATTTTAAACAAATACCCCAACCTGCTTTTATTGCCGATAAATATTTTGAAAATATTGGCGCTGCATTTTTGGATGCAGATGGCGATGGCGATCTGGATTTAGTAGTAGCATCCGGCGGCAATATGGCGCCGGTTGGATCACCTTATCTGTCACCAAGGTTATACTTGAATGATGGCAAAGGTAATTTTACAAAAACTACGAACGGATGGCCATCCCTCTCACTCAATGCATCCTGTGTGGAGGTAAACGATTATAATGGCGATGGTAAACCCGATATTTTTATAGGTGGCAGAAATATTCCCGGAAATTATGGATCACCGGCTTCCAGTGTTTTATTATTGAATAAAGGGAATGGCATATTTGAAGATGTAACAGCTTCAGTTGCACCAGCATTTCGTCAATTGGGTATGGTTACTGATGCAAAATGGACAGATGTGGATGGCGATGGACAAAAAGAATTAATTGTGGTGGGCGATTGGATGCCGGTTACCATTTTTAAATGGAGTAATGGCAAACTGAGTAAATGGAAAGAATTACCCCATTCATCCGGCTGGTGGAATTGTATTACTGTAGTCGATATCAACCACGATGGGCATCCTGATTTTATAGCTGGCAATTTTGGCTTAAATTCAAATATCAAGGCCGATGAGCAACATCCTGCACAATTGTATGTGGCCGATTTTGATGGCAATGGGCAACAGGAATGTATGCCCGTTTTTTATAAAACCGACGGTAAGGCCTATCCGTATTATTTAAAAGGGGAGGTAGAATCGCAGATACCTTCCATCAAAAAAAACTTTTTAGCTTATAGTGCTTATGCCGGAAAAACCATGCAGGAATTATTCCCAGCCGAAATTTTACAAAAAGCATTGGTATTAAAAGTAGAGCAGGCACAAACCTGTATTTTTTTAAATGATGGCAACGGCAATTTTACCATGCAGCCATTGCCTGTTCGGGCACAATTTTCACCTACATTTGCCATTGTAGTCGATGATTTTAATAAAGATGGTATCACCGACCTATATATTGCCGGTAACTTCTTTGGCTTAAAGCCACAAACCGGCCGCCTCGATGCCAATGAAGGGACCTTGTTTTTAGGCCAACCCAATGGTAGTTTTCAATTTATACATCCGGCACAAACGGGCTTAATTTACCGCGGCGAAGCCAGAGATGCTGCAATACTTCCGCTTGGAAACCATAAAAAAGCCTTATTGGTAACCATTAATAATGCACCATTGTTGATGTTTGAACGTTAATTCAATTGTCTGTGTATTTTACCGAAAATCATTTTGTATTTTGTATTTTTTTATTTTCTTTACAATTGTTTGGTAATTTAATGAATATTTAATTTTTCATCAAAGATCATACCTACATCTTTTTATAAAACCTGCCATGAGAAGAATGCTGTTGAAACGTGTGCCGGTACGCTATGTATTAATTATTGCATATGGTATTTTATTACTGGGTTTAATGTATGTACAAATAGCCCAATACCGCCAATACCGGCGTTTATCTACTCAGTACAATCAAATTACGGGCAATAGTGTAGAAAAACTATCGCTGCTCATTAACCTGCGCCGGGGTAGTGATTATGTGCAAACCAATGTACTGCATTTGCTGTTAACCAAAGATGCTGAAGAGTTGGCAGCCACTCGAAAAATCATTCAGCAGGAGGTAGAACGCAACGATACCAAGATGCGTGAGTTTGAACAATTGGTTACAGCGCCAGAAGAAAAGCGATGGTTTGATAGTCTGTTGCAATACCGCCGTCAAAATAACGCAGTGCGTGTACGATTTATCAACAAAGTCATGGACGATAATTTTAATACTGCAAGGCAGTTTTATTTAGACAGCCTGCACCTTAGTTTCGAAAACATGCAAAGTACCAATTCTCAATTAGCTGCTTTTGTAAAAGATTCGGCCAATCACCAAAAACAAATGCTCAATAATACCATTGCTGCAGACAATACAACAATGCTGGAAGTAGGTGGATTGATTGTGCTGTTGTTGCTGGCTATGGGTATTGCCGTAATAAGAACCCTGCAAAAAATGAAAGAAAGCTATTTTCAATTGGCTGAAAGTGAGGCAAAATATCGCTTTTTGGCCCAGCATACCAATGAAATCATTAATTGTTGTGATGCCTCAGGTAAAATATTATTTGCTAATCAGGCATTTAAAGAAAAGCTGGGTTACGATGATGCTGACATTGCCCGTTTAACCATTCCTGAAATTTTAGATGAGAACAGTTTGCATACTTTTAATCCAGACCTGCGGCCTGAGGTAGATGGTACCATCATCAAAAACATACAGAAAACCTATAAAACCAAATCTGGCCAAAAATTGTATGTAGAAGGCAGTATCATTATTGATTATAAAAATCGTAAATGTGTAGTTGCTGAAGCTTTTTTTAATGATGTAACAGCCAAAAAATTATTGGAACAACAGCTCATTGCTTCAGAAGCCAAATACCGCAGCATTTTTGAATTAAGTCCGCTGCCTATGCTGGCTTATGATGCCAATTCCCATCAAATTTTACAAGTAAACCGGGCAGCCATATTGCATTACGGGTTTACTGAAACGGAATGGTGCGTAAAAAAAATTACAGACATTATTCAGGAAGAATATTTGCCGGATGCATTACAGATTTTAAAGCACATGCAACAATATGCAGCGCCTTATGGAGGATTCATGAAACACATAACCAAAAATGGGCAGGTAATTGAAGTAGAAATACGAGGTGTGCCTTTTGAGTATGAAGGAATACCGGCCAGGCTGGTTACCATGTTAGATGTTACCGAACGCAACCAAATGGAAAACCGTTTATCGAAAGCCATATTGGATACGCAGGAACAGGAACGTTTTCAGATTAGTGCGGAATTGCACGACAATGTAAACCAGATACTAACGGGGGCAGTATTTTCATTGGGGCTGTTGAATAAAACAGAGATGGATAGTAACCGGAAAGAAGCCGTTGAATCAGCACACAAATATATTAGCATGGCTATAGAAGCCATTCGTAAAATATCGCACCGGCTGGCACCACCTTCCTTTAATCTGGTTGATTTTAGTGACAGTATGCAAATGCTGTTGAACAGCATCAATATAGACCGGAAGTACCAGATAGAATTTGCGTACAATATTCCCCCGGAAACAAAAATGAAGGAAGATGTGATGTTAAACATTTACCGCATTTTGCAGGAGCAACTGAACAATATCCATAAATACGCAGCCGCCACCCGCATTGAAGTAAGCCTGAATATAGAAGCAGGCCGGGCAGAATTGTATATTGCTGATAATGGACAGGGTTTTGATATGCATGCCCCCCGCACCGGCATTGGACTGCGGAATATAGAACGTCGTGCCGCCTTATTTTCCGGCTATTGCCACATACAATCATCGCCCGGAAACGGTTGCAGTGTAAAAGTTTTACTGCCGGTTTAAATTATTTAGAAGATTGGTTGTTAGCATAAATCCTTTCTTCCATTTGCCGGTTGGCTAACTTTAATGCATCTATCTGCCCTTTCAGTGCTTCTATTACATGGTCTTTTGTTAATATGATTTCGTCTTTTAAAATGCAGAAGGGGCATTGGTGCAAATGGGTTAAAGATGGGATATTGTTGTGTTGGTGAAATGATTGAATGGGGGTGTTGGTTGGTTTTGATAAATCAGTATTCAATAAATCATATTCAGTAACGCCAAAATAATTGGCAATTTTGTGAAATAATTTTAAATTTGGAAAAGATTTTCCTCTCTCATAGTTGCTCCATGTTGTACGCTCTATGCTCAATTTTTCCTGTATTCCTTCTTGTTTTAGTCCACTTGCCTTTCTAAGATATTCCAGATTAGAGGAAAAATATTTCATTTTTTTTGTGATTTAATTTGGATTTTTAAATACATTTGACTTATATTTGTTTTACATTGTTTTTTTTTAAAATTCATGGCAATTTTAAAAGGATAATCTATTTCCCTTAAAAAACCATCATGCAAAATGCTAAAAAAGCCCCCTCTTTTTTATGGCTTTTAATTGCTGCATACGCAATAGTGTTAGGTGCGCTAATTTTGGTTCAATTGAACCAATATAAGCAAATTGCGAACCTGACAAAGCAATTTAATATAACAGCAGAAAATTCCATAGGTAAGTTATTACTTCTAGTTGATTTACGCAAAGAGACTGACTCCCTACAGGCAAACATGGTGCATTTATTGTTATTAAAAAATGAAATCAATCATAATAGTTTACAACCATTTAAACAAAAGGTTGAAGAATCGTCTCTAATATATCATCTTTTTTTAAAACAATTTAATGGTTCTGGTACAAAGAAAGAACATTACCAATGGTTGGATAGCCTGCAATATGCCTGGGAACAAAATTTTTCATTAATAGAAAAAATAATGCATCGGTTCCAGTATGCGAACCTGTCAGCCGCTATTTCATTGTATACCCAAAAGCAGCATTTTGCTTATGAAAAAATGCAGGATATTATTGCCCGGTTATCTGATGAAGTAAAAACAAAAACAACAGTTCAAAAAGCCGCACTTTCAAATTTGGTGGAAAGAAGAGAGCAAGCGTTTGAATGGGATGGTTTAAAAATTTTGATTTTATTGGCAGTATTAGGATGTATGGTATGGGTTTCTTTTATAAAGAGTAAAAAAATCTATTTTTTATTGGCAGAAAGCCGAAAAAAGTATAAGAAACTGTTGGAGTTTTCGAATGAAATAATCTATAAAATAGATGAAAAGGGCAATATTACTTATGCAAATAAATGCTTTTTGCAGACACTGGGCTATATGAAAGAAGAAATAAATGAACTGCCCTTCAAATCAATTTCCTCAGAAGGATATGCTATTATAGAAGCGCAAAAAAATAATTCAGGTAATGTATCACAAATCATTCTGCCTTTTAACAATGTAAAATTAAAAACCAAAGATGGCCATCCGGTATTTGTAGAAGGAAATATTACTTTATTTTATCAATCGAAACGGCTAATGGGTGGCGAAGCATACTTAAACAATGTAACTGAAAAAGTATTACTAACTGAAAGATTAAAGGTTTCGGAGGAAAAATACCGTAATGTTTTCGAATTAAGCCCACTACCCATGTGGATTTATGATGCAGCAACCCTTTTCTTTATACAGGTAAATGAAGCTGCTGTTCAACATTATGGTTATGCAAAAACAGAATGGCTGCAAATGAAAATATCCGATATTATTTATGCAAGTGATTTACCCGGCATTCAAAAAGTTTTACAAATTATTGAAAAAAAAAATGACGCACTCAACTACACATTGCAAAACCTAAAAAAAAATGGTACTATTATAGATGTTGAGTTAAGGGGCATTGAATTTAATTACGAAGGTAAACCCGCCCGTTTAGTAACGGTATTAGATGTTACGGAACGCAACCAAATGGGAAACCGTTTATCGAAAGCCGTATTAGATACCCAGGAACAAGAACGTTTTCAAATTAGTGCTGAATTGCACGACAATGTAAACCAGATACTAACGGGGGCGGTATTTACATTGGGATTGTTGAACAAATCGGAATTAGATAGCGGGCAGAAAAAGGCTGTAGAAACAGCGCACAAATATATTAGTATGGCCAATGAAGCCATCCGTAAAATATCGCATCGGCTGGCGCCACCCTCTTTTAATCTGGTTGATTTTAGTGATAGCATACAAATGTTACTGAATAGCATGAATATTGACCGCAAATACCGGATAGAATTTGCTTATAACATAGAGCCAGGTATTAAGATGAAGGAAGATGCCATACTGAACATATATCGCATATTGCAGGAACAACTGAATAATATTCACAAATATGCTGAGGCTACACTAATAGAGGTTAGTTTAAATGTAGCAAATGGTCGTGCAGCATTATATATAGCCGATAATGGTAAAGGGTTTGATATAAAAGCCCCCCGTACCGGCATTGGCCTGCGCAATATAGAACGCCGGGCTGCCTTATTTTCCGGCTATTGCCGCATACAATCATCGCCCGGAAACGGTTGCAGTGTAAAAGTTTTATTGCCGGTTTAGCATCCTCTGGTGTTTGCATTTCAATTAATTGATAACTTGCAGTCTGATGATGTTGTACAGCATAAAATATTGGTATGCTGTATCCTCATCCACTATTTTGTTTGCAATTGTCATTGTATGAAATGATTCTTTACAAAATTAAATGCTAAACGTAATAATGAAGGATGCATTTCATGTGCTAAAATCAATAAATGTAAACGCATGAAAAAAATAATTGTATTGCTGCCGGTATATCTATTGTGTGTAACAATCTTTGCACAAACCAATGTTGATTCCTGGAAAATTACAGCCGACTCTATTAACCCTTCTAATTATTACGGCGTTACGGTAGCCAATGGAATGATCGGCATTGTATCTGCAGCCGAACCGTTTAAAGTGAAAGATGTGGTACTGGCCGGTGCTTATGATACTTATGGCCGTGGCATGGTGAGTAATTTTTTACGCAGCTTTAATTTGCTGAATATGCAAATGAGTATTGACGGGCAACAGGTTGATAAAAATAATATCAGCAATATGCACCAGGTATTGGATATGCAGCATGCTAATTTTACCACCAACTTTCAATACGGGGCAAAAGCAGATGTTAGTTATACTTATTATTCTTTAAGGCAGTTGCCTTTTACGGTTTTAATGACAGTAACCATTACTGCCAAAGAACCTATTACCATTGGTGCAGCCAGTGTAATGGAGGCGCCGGATGCTTTGAGAGATGTGGAAAATTATTACAATCAAATCGATCGGCCGCATGTGCTCATCAGTTTATTGACTTCTTCTGCCAAAAGTCCTACCGGTAAATTATTGTTGTGTGCATCCAATAGTTTTATGTTCGATGAGCCGCATGGGAAGGAACCATCAATCATTCATGAAATGTGGGATAATAATATGCACCTAATGAAGTTTTCCAAAACATTAAAAACAGGTGAAATTTATACCTTTAGTATTGTAGGTTCTTCTATTACATCCGCTCATGATGCCGACCCATTGAATGAAGCCCAACGATTAACCATTTTCGCTAAGCTGCAGGGTCGTAAAAGATTAATTGCTTTTCATGATAAAGCCTGGGATGATTTATGGAAAAGCGATATTACCATTACCGGCAATCCGCAGGATCAGCAGGATGTACACAGTATGTTGTATCATCTCTATTCTTTTGTTCGTGAAGGCACCGATTTAAGTCCTTCGCCTATGGGTTTATCCGGTTTAGGTTACAATGGCCATGTGTTTTGGGATGCCGATTTATGGATGTTCCCAGCTATTTTGGTATTACACCCTGAAATGGCTAAAAGCATGATTGAATACCGGTTTCAACGTTTGGCTGCTGCCAAACAAAATGCATTTGAGCATGGTTACAAAGGCGCCATGTTCCCTTGGGAAAGCGCAGCTACCGGTGTAGAAGAAACACCGGTATGGGCTTTGAGTGGTCCTTTTGAACACCATATTACCGCTTGTGTTGGGATTGCCGCCTGGCAATATTATGAAGTAACACAGGATAAGGTTTGGCTGAAAGAAAGGGGGTGGCCGTTATTGAAGGCGGTGGCTGAATTTTGGAGTAGCAGGGTAGAGCGCAATGGACCCGGCCATTTTGATATTAAAGATGTAGTAGCAGCAGATGAATGGGCCGAGAATGTAGACAATGATGCTTTTACCAATGCTGCCGCCAAAGCGGTATTACAATATGCTACCACAGCAGCAGGTATTGTGGGTGAAAAGGCAGATGATGACTGGGCTTTTGTAGCAAAAAATATTCCAATACTGCATTTTGAAGATGGGGTAACCAAAGAACATGCTACCTATAACGGAGAAGGCATTAAACAGGCTGATGTAAACTTATTGGCCTATCCCTTAAAAGAAATTACAGAACCTGCACAAATCAAAAAAGATTTGGAATATTATTCGGCACGTGTACCCGACGCCGGAACACCAGCCATGACGCAGGGTATATTTGCCTTGCTGTATGCCCGTTTGGGCGATGGTGCAAAAGCCTATCACTGGTTTAAAGATGCGTATATTCCCAATTTAAATCCACCATTTCGGGTAATTGCAGAAACCAAGGGCGGCACCAATCCTTATTTTGCAACCGGTGCCGGTGGCATTATACAAAGTGTGCTCATGGGTTTTGGCGGATTGAATATAACAGAAAAAGGTATCACACAAATTCCTTCCGTATTGCCCAAGCAATGGAAGAAGCTAACTATTACGGGTGTAGGGCCGGGGAAAAAAACTTTTACGGTTCAATAAAAATATCCTATCTTCATCCCTCATTTTTGAATTGAAAAAGATTGCTTCCATAGTATTATTGGGCATGTTGCTGTTTAACTGGGTGGGTTACCGCTTTATGATGGACTATTTGGAAAACCGCGCCGATATTGCTTTTCAATCACAATTAGACGATAATCAATACAACGAAAAAGACCTAATCAGCATCAAGGTACCGGCCGCTTTGCCTTATGGTGCCAGTTCCCAAAAATTTGATCGGGTAAATGGAGAAATTACGGTAAATGGCATTACTTATGCTTACGTAAAACGCCGTTTTTATCAGGATAGTTTAGAGGTATTGTGTATTCCTAATTTTGCTAAAACCGGCATTAAAAATGCCAGAGATGCTTTTGCAAAGTTGGCAAATGATTTTGTGAACAGCAGTTCTTCTAAAAAAGATGCCGGACACCAAGCCCATACAGTTAAACCTGTAGTACAGGATTATACCCGTCCTTCCTGTTACACCTGTCAACATCCTACTTCTTACACGCTATCTGTTTTTTCTGCCTATCGGCATCAACTCTATCAGTTTATATTGATTAAACAATTAGACAAACCTCCGGAATTATCTGCTGCTACACTTGCATAGTGTGTGCTATTTCTTCTCTTTCATTTTTTTAAAAAGGTGTTTACAAGTTTATTGCATTCAATTGCAACAAATACGCATTGATTGGGATTCAAATTCCCTTTACTGCTGCATTATTTGCAATGGAAAACATATCGTACTGTAAACATGAATAACAACCACACCATTGGTAATAGAAATAACCGGGTGTGTGTAAATATAACTGTCAATAAATTATTGAATGAAAATTGTTGGGTTGTCTGGCACTCAATGCCAAGCAGTCTGCAATACTGTAAAATATGGAATGCATGTCTGTAAGATTATTTGCTTTGGGTTTTTCATTTCTATTGTTAGTGGCTTGTTCTAATAACAATGCGTATAAAAAAATCGTACAAAATCCGGAATTGTTTACCCATACTGTTCATGAATTAAATACGGTGGTAATGGGTAATAATTTTGGCCCTGTGGTAGCTTCCAGAAATTATGCCTATGCAGCTATTGCCGCATATGAAGTAATTGCTGCCGGTTATCCCAATCAGTATCAGTCGCTTAAAGGGCAGTTGAATGGATTGAATGCGATAGCACAGCCCGATACTACACAGCCTATTGATTATGATTTTGCAGCAGTATTGGCTTATTGCAAAGTGGGTGAAGCGGTTACATTTCCGGAAGGTAGTTTGAAAAGCTATGTGGATAGTTTGGTGCAGTTGGTAAAAAAGAATGGTATGAGTAATGCCGTATATACCGCTACAAAAAATTATGCAGATGCAGTAGCACAATCTATTATAGCATGGAGCAAAAAAGATAATTATGCTGAAACCCGCAGCATGCCTAAGTTTTCGGTGATTGACAGCCCCGGCAGATGGGTACCCACTCCACCCGCTTATGCCCAGGCCATGGAGCCACACTGGAATTTAATAAGACCCATGGTAATGGACAGTGCCGGACAGTTCAGAGCAGAAAAACCTTTGCCCTTTAATGTTACAGACAAAAAAAGCCCCTATTACTTACAGGTAAAAATGATGTTGGACACTTGTACTACACTTACGCCTGAACAAAAACATATTGCTAATTTTTGGGATGATAATCCGGGCAAGCTGAATGTAAACGGACATGCCATGTTTGTATTTAAAAAGTTTTCGCCTCCGGGCCATTGGATGAGTATTACCGGCATTGCTGCAAAAAAAGCAGGAGCAAATTTTCCTGAAACAGTATATGCTACTGCCAAAACTGCCATCGCTTTGTTTGATGCATTTATACAATGCTGGAATGAAAAATACACTTACAATACCATACGTCCGGAAACAGTCATCAATAAATATTTCGATCCTAACTGGCGCCCCGAATTACAAACGCCGCCGTTCCCGGAATATACCTGTGGGCATTGCACCATTTCTGCATCAGCTGCTGAAGCTTTAACCAGTGTATTTGGCGATAATTTTCCTTATACTGATTCTACTGAATTAGAATTTGGTATTCCCAGCAGAAGTTTTACTTCGTTTCGGCAGGCAGCACAGGAAAATGAAAAAGCCCGTTTTTATGGTGGCTTACATTACTGGTATTCCTGTGGACAGGGGCATAACAGCGGTATTAAAGTTGGCAATCTGGTTGTGGAAAAATTGAAGATGAAAAAATAGCGACGCATCTTTTGTGAAGGTCATCTATTTATGCAAATGGATAACACAAAAAGCCTGATTTGATAGTTGCAACAGGTTGCAAACATCAAATCAATTTAGCAACCACAAACTAACTGAACAAATATGAAAATAACATATAAAAAATTATTTTTTTTCTCGATACTCATGCTATTATTACAAAACATACAGGCACAAACAGAACAAGATGGCATTATGATGGCCAAACAAAACTGGTGTACCGGTTTTGTGTACAATTACAATAGCTGGAACCATTACTGGGAAGGTAGTTTCAAAAGAGACAATGCCAATTTAGGTACTGTTTCTACCCAATCGGTAGCTTTTATGGGCGCTTATGGAATTACTGGTAAGTTAAATGTATTATACAGCTTGCCTTATGTGCGTACACATGCCTCTGCAGGCACTTTGCATGATATGGAAGGATTGCAGGATGCCGGTATCTGGATAAAATGGCAGGCCTGGCAAAAGAAAGTACAACAACAAAAATATACTGTGTTTTTAACCGGCGGCTATTCATTTCCTACCACCAATTATCAGGCAGATTTTTTGCCACTTGCTATTGGTGTAAGAAGTAAAACTGCTTCTCTGCGTTTAATCCTCGATTATCAGAAAAAGAATTTTTTTGTAACCAGTACAGCAGCCTATGCTTACAGAGATAATATATACATCGACAGGACAGCTTATTACACCACTGAAATGCATTATACCAATGAAGTGGCTATGCCTAATATAATGTATGCAGGCATTCGCTTTGGTTATAGAAAAAAAGAAGATTATGTCGAATTTATGTTAGTCAATACCACTACGTTAGGTGGTTTTGATATTAGGAAAAACGATATGCCTTTCCCTAGTAATAAAATGAATACTACCATAGTCGGTATCAATGGAAAATATGCCTTTCCACATTTCCATCGTATTGCACTTACCAGCAGTGTGAGTTACACAGTTACCGGAAGAAATGTAGGACAGGCAACCAATATGGCAGTTGGTATTTTTAAAGTATTTGATTTTGCTTCTGCCAAACAAAAACAAATTAATCACAACCAATCAACCAACTAATTGTATGAAAAAAATTATATTTATATCAATCGTTGCAGTTACAGCCATTGTATTTGCTTGCAACAAAAATGCGCCGGATATTACGGCCAACCTTTCACCCCTACAGCCACAAAATGTAGACCTCAATGCAGGGAGTTGGAAAACTATTTTATTGCCACGCCCCGATACTTTTGCTGTTGCGGCTCCTAATCCGGTAAGTTCAGCCGATTATAAAGCAGAGTTGAATGAAATTAAGGGATATCAAAAAAATCTCACCTCATCGCAAATGGCCACCATTCAATATTGGGCCGCCGGCGGTGTATTAAGGTGGAATGAATTAATGCGGGGCCTGGTAACCAAATACAATTTGCCCGCCTATCAAAACCCCGATAACAGCTATCCTATTCCCAATGCCAATAACCCATTTGCCTATCCGCTGTTTCCGTTTGCCAATCCGCCTTATGCAGCACGTGCTTATGCTTATATCAGCGCAGCACAATACGATGCGTTGGTAGCATGCTGGTATTATAAAAAATTATACAATCGTGCAGCACCTTATACCAATGATAGTACTATACAGGCAAAAGTAACTACTTCAACCTTGCCATCCTATCCATCTGAAGCTGCAGTAATGGCCGGGGTAACGGCTGAAATGATGAAGTTGTTATTCCCTACAGAGATTGCCAATATTGAACAAAAAGCAAAGGAACAGGAATTGTCCATGATGATGGCCGGTGCTGCAACACGCAGTGATATTGCTGCCGGTGAAGCATTGGGAAGACAGGTAGCAGAAGTTTTTATTGCACGGGCTAAAGCCGATAATGCCGGCAAAGCCGTAGGCACCTCCACCGACTGGAAAAATTTTGAAACGGTTGCAATGGTTAAAGGTGAGATACCCTGGTATAGCTTAGAATCTCCCAAACGACCACCCATGTTGCCATTGTTTGGAAATGTAATACCATTTTTATTTCCTGCTGCAACAGTACCCTCTTTTCGTCCGGCTCCTCCACCCGCTACACATGGTCAGGCTGTACAACAGGCTGCTGCAGAAGTGTATGAAAAAATAAAATCACCCACACGTGAAAATATACAGCATGTTCAATTTTGGGCTGACGGGGTTGGTACATTTACACCTCCAGGCCACTGGGATGCCATTGCTGCGCAAGATTTTATTACAAAAAACTTCAGTGAAGTACGTTGGGCTAGAAATTATGCTTTATTAAATATGGCATTAATGGATGCTGCCATTGTATGTTGGGATGTAAAATATTATTATTTTAATCCAAGGCCCACACAAATGAATCCTGCCATTAAAACATTAACAGGCATACCTAATTTTCCATCTTATATCTCCGGCCATTCTACATTTAGCGGTGCTGCTGCCACTATTTTGGCACATATTGTACCTGAACAGGCCAGCAAATATTGGGCAATGGCCAACCAGGCTTCCATGTCAAGATTAGAAGGAGGTATTCATTATAAAGTGGATTGTGATACCGGATTAGTAGTGGGTAGTAAAGTAGGCAATTATGCTGTTTTGCGTGCAAAACAGGATGGCGCCGAATAAAAATATGTAATGTTTTCGATTAAGTTCATCTAGCGTACCCCTTTGTTTCTACAAGGGGGGATTTTTTAAAAATCAAATTCAATATAAAGCATTTTTTTGAATGTAACACTATTTTTTAAATTTTTAAATGTATTCTGATATGAAATTATTACGCGTTGCATTTTTTTGTACACTGTTTTTTCTTTTCAATAATCAACTCTTTGCTCAAGAAAATTTAATGAACAATGATACAATACCCGTAAATGATTTGGAGGAAGTGATTGTAAGCTCAACCCTTCGCGATTCGGTACAATTTCTGCCCGATCTAAAAGGTGTTGCAGTATTTGCAGGTAAAAAAACCAATCTCATCAGGCCTAATACAACACAAGCCAATCTGGCTCAAAATATGGTAAGGCAGGTTTTTGCAAAAGTACCCGGATTAACCAGTTGGGATATGGATGGCGCCGGTACACAATTAAACATTGGTGCAAGGGGAACCGATTCGCACCGAAGTATTGAAATGAATATGCGTCAAAATGGGTACGTTACCAATAGCGATATTTTTGGTTATCCTGAAAATCATTATACACTACCCTTAGAAGCCGTGCAGGAAATTCAGTTTGTTCGCGGTTCTGCAGCCTTACAGTATGGCAGTCAGTATGGCGGCATGATGAATTTTATTATCAGGCAAGGCGATAGTACCAAACCCATATCGGTTGAGAGTAATCAAACCGCCGGCAGTAACGGATTTTACAATTCATACAATGCAGTGGGTGGCACAACCGGTAAAATAAATTATTATGCTTATTATGATAACCGGCATGGCAATGGCTGGCGCCCTTCGCAGGCATTTGATTATCATGCCTACTATGCCAATTTGGAATATCGTTTTAACGATAAAGGCAGTATTGCTTTTCAGTTTTCGCGAATGCGCTATGTACAACAAATTGCAGGCGGTTTAACCGATGCACAGTTTGCACAAAATCCCAGACAATCCTTGCGCAATCGTAATTTTTTTAATCCGGAAATTAATATTCCTGCCATTATTTTTAAATACCGCTTTTCACCCAATACCAAATTGCAGGTTACAGCTAATGTCTTGTTCGGCCAACGCAATAGTGTTCAGTTCATCAACACACCTAATATTGCCGATACCGTGAATAAACAATTGGGTTCATATAATCCCAGACAGGTAGATCGGGATTATTACAGCAGTTTCTCAACAGAAGCCAGATTGTTGCATTCATATAAAATTGGGAACGTAACAAGTACGCTGGCAACCGGTTTCCGTTTGTCTTCAGAAGTTACCAGACGAGATCAGTTAGGTGTGGGCACTACCGGCAGTAATTTTGATTTGTCGTTAATAGCACCTTATGGTAACATGTTGCGGTTTCATACCAATAATGCGGCAGCATTTGCAGAAAATATTTTTCAAATTACACCGCGGTTTTCTGTTACACCCGGTTTTCGGTATGAACTGATTCAATCTGATTATACAGGTGTTACCAATCATGCCACAACAGCTGTGTCATACAATGGCAATCGTTCTTTTCCGTTGTTTGGAACCGGTCTGCAATTTCAAAGTACAAAAACCACGCAGTTCTACGCCAATATATCGCAGGAATACCGGCCATACCTCTATTCGCAAATAACACCGGCCGACAGGGTAGATGTGATTGATCCTAATTTAAAAGATAGTAAAGGCTATGATATCAGTATAGGCTACAGAGGAACAATTAAAAATATATTGCATTTTGATGTGGATGTATTTCGGGTATATTATGGCAACAGAGTGGGACTAATTACAAAAAATGATGCGAACCGTAATCCCTTTTTGTATACTACCAATATTGGTAATGCGGTTGCTAAAGGCATAGAAGCCTATGGTGAAATATCCTTAGCCGCTTTGTGGAAGAGAAATAATAAACAAAAAGATATTCGTTTATTTAATTCATTAGCCTATACCCATGCCCGTTATATCAGTGGTGAATCAAATGCCAACGGCAATAATGTGAATTTAACAGGCAATACGGTAGAGCATGTGCCACAATGGGTAAATAAAACCGGCCTGTCGTTATTGTTACATCAGTTCACTACTACAATGCAATATAGTTATACAGATAAATCGTACAACGATGCTTTAAATACGGTTAACAGTGCCAATGGTGTTACAGGTGTAATTCCTTCCTTCGGTTTGTGGGATTGGACAATAGGGTATGCATTTTTGAAACATTACCAGATAACCGGTGGAATTAATAATCTGTTGAATTTAAATTATTTCAGTCAGCGTATCACTTTTTATCCGGGCCCCGGCATATTACCGGCTGATGGAAGAACTTTTTTTATTTCTTTTTCTGTTAAAATGTAAAATTTTTTTGTGCAACAACAAACTGTATCTTCTGCTACTTATTCTAATGTAAAAATTCCGGCTGTTAAGATTTTTAATACAATTATCTGGTTTAACCGACTGGCTTTATCCATTGTATTTATTTGGTTTGGTTATTTAAAAATTATACAGGTATCGCCGGCGGAAGCGTTGGTGCAACATTTACACAGCATTACAGTAGTAAGGTTTATTCCTATTAATATTTTTTTAATACTATTGGGTAGTGTGGAAGTGGCAGTATGTATTTTATGGTTGTTTCCTAAATTAACCAAACTGGCATTTGTATGTTTTGGTTTACACATGTTTACTACTTTTCTGCCATTGATTTATTTGCCTGCGGATACCTGGCAACATGCCTTTGTGTTAACACTTACCGGGCAATACATTGTTAAAAATATTGTATTGATAGCCAGTGCCATTACCATTTGGTATGCAAGAATCAGCCGCTAAAACCTTTTGCGGCTGAGACTATAATTGAAAGCAACTATTATTTTTCTTCATAAGGTTCTAATAAAAACATACCATATGGGGGTAGTATTAAATATTCATAATCTGCACCAACGGTGTACACTTGCTGATTGAGATGATTGAATAATTGTTTTGGAATATGGCCATGTTCTTTAAATGTATACCAAGTTAAGTAGGACGCTTTGTTACTGTAATTAAACAATGCGTAAACACGTTGATTACCATAAGCCCGCATAAAACCGGCAACATGAATATTGTGTGGGGTTAACCAGATGATGTTACTATAATCACTTAAAATGGGCAACTGTTTTCGTAACTGCAGCAACTGTTGTGTTTGTGTAAAGATGCTGTTTTCAATGGTGCCGGTTGTATTTCTTTTTTTGTTTTTATCCCAATCAATCAATGGCCGGTGCATCCATCTGTTGTCATAACTTTTGCCCGGATCATGCAGATAGCTGTAATCATTGGTATAGCCCACTTCATCTCCATAAAACAACATGGGCAATCCACCCAGAAAAAAAGTTTGTGCCTGCATCATCAAAATTTTGGCAATTGATTCTTCAATAGCTGCTGCATTCTGATTGGCCAGTGCAGCTTCTAAACCGCACAACGATGCCAATGAACCGCTGATTCGTGCATCCTGTGTTTTAGGATTCACTGAAAACAAAGCACCACGTGCCGGTGATCCTTCTATATTGCCTGAATAATAATTTTTTAAATATCGGCGGTGTTCGTATGGATTAAAACCTACTTTACGAATACTGTTGTCTTCATACCCCAGTCCAATATCATCGTGGCAACGGGTATACGTTATCCACGATGTTCCAAATGGTTTTTTTACCAAATCTTCCTGTGCTGCCAGCATTACCCGAACATCCTGTGTGGCCAATGCATCCCATTGCAAAGCCATTTGCGTGGCATTGTAGGCAAAATCACATTCATGTGCAATGAATAATCCTGTTCCAAAATATTGCATAATTTTTTTAGGTGCAACAATGGCTTCTCCCAGTAATGCCATGCCAGGGGTGGCTACTTCCACACAACATTTTATCAGTTGCAGCAAGGCATGTGCCTGTGGTAAATTTTGACAGGTAGTGCCAATTTCTTTCCAGATGAATGCAGGCGCATCAATGCGTAAAATATCTACACCCAAATTGGCATAAAAAAATATATTGTCTAACATCACCATAAACACTTCGGGGTTTCTATAATTCAAATCCCATTGGTATTGATGGAAAACAGTCATTACCCATTTGTTGCATTCAGGCACATAAGTAAAATTTCCGGGTGCTGATTCGGGAAAAATTTCCGGCATAGATGCATCATACTGATCGGGTATATGCCGATCGTTGAACATGTAATAAAAATGCTGATATTTTTCATCTCCTTGTTTTGCCTTTTCTGCCCATTCGTGTTTGTGAGAAGTATGATTCAAAACAATATCGAGCATTACATACATTTCCTGTTTCTGCATTTTTTGCTGTAACTGTTGCAAATCTTTCAAAGTACCAAAACGTTCATCTACCTTTCTGAAATTAGATACGGCATATCCGCCATCACTTTCATGCAGCGGACTTTCGAACAATGGCATCAGGTGCAGCACATTCACGCCTAATTCAGTAAAATAATCTAATTTGTTTTGCAAGTTTTGCAAGTTGCCGCAAAATCGGTCCACATATAAACTCATTCCTGCCAATTGATTACTTAAAAACCAATGCTCCTGTTGTAATTTTTCGGTATCTCTTTCCAGAAAGGGTTGGGGGCGTTGTTGATAAGCGGTGATGATTAACTGCATCAACTGCTGCCAAATGATATCGCATTGTGGATGTTGCGCATATAACTGCAGATACAATGATTCTATAGCCTTTGCATTGGCAATAAAACGTGCAAAAAATGCACTGTCTTTTTTTGAAATATCTAATGATTGTTGCTGCAGTAGTTCAACAATCTTATTGTGTAAATTTTTCTGATACACTGCCGGTTTAATTTATAGGATGTAAAAATTTAAGCTTTAAAAATATCACTATTCAAATGTTTAAATGCCTCCATCGCGCCCATGTAGGCACAGGTTCTGGCACCGGCCTTATTGGCGTTGATAACAATTTCCTGCCAGTTGTTGATGTTTAGTTGCATTATGTTGTTTTTTTCTACACAACTTAACTGGTATAATACAGCGCCAACAAATGCATCGCCTGCACCGGTGGTATCCACCACTTCAACGGGTATGCTGGGTATGGTAATTTGTTTTTTTTGATAGCACAATAATGTACCCTCTTTGCCTAAAGTAATACAGAATACTGCATTTGAAAAATTAGCCAGCCAATTTGCCGCATCGGCAACAGAACTGCAGCCCGATAATAACATTGCTTCTTCATCGCTCACCTTAAAAAAATCGCTTCCTTGTAAAAAGTACAACGATTGATGAATAAAATTTTGTTGTTGGTGCGCAAAAAGCAAATGCCGGTAATTGGGGTCAAAACTTACAAAACAATTTTTTGCTTTGGCTTCTTTTAAAAGGGTGCGGTAAGTTTCTTGTAAGGGGCCCGGTAAAAATGCAGTGGCAGACCCAAAGTGAACAATGCCGGTATCGTTAGTAAGCATTCCATGGGTTTCCTGTTGCATCAAATAGCCATCCGCACCGCGGTTAAAAACAAAGTCACGCTCACCATCTTCTTTTAATGAAACAAATGCAAAAGTGGTAAAATGCTCGTTGCTGGTATGCATCCATTGGGTATCTACACCAAAATCCTGCATCGTATGTATCAATTGATGCCCAAAGGGATCATTACCTACTTTGGCCGCTAATTGTATCCTGCCGCCAAGCGCTGCAATAGCTGCTGCCACATTGGTAGGTGCGCCGCCTGTTTTTTTCAGAAAATGTTCACTGGTTTCCAATGATTTTCCTTTATCGGTACAAATCATGTCTATCAACGCTTCGCCTATACAAATAATGGTATGCATAATTTTATTTTTATGTGTTCAGCTTTTGTTTTTCATGGCATTGCCTCTTGTGTCACTCACTGCATCGGTCAGAACAATGATGCGCTGTTTAATGTCCTCCACCCGATGCAGCGGGTATCAGTTTGTCGTCATCCATCTTTTCTCTTTTTATCAATGTAGTGGCTACAGCAGCCAGCAATAATAATATTCCCGCAAAGGCTATAGCGTTAGTGGGTTTATCAGACAGTAACCAGTGGTACACAAATCCAAATGTGGTAGTTTGTAAAATCATGGGTATTACAATCATCATATTAATAATGCCCATGTACACCCCATAACGTTCTTTCGGTATACTGCCCACTACCATAATGTAAGGTACCCCCATCATACTGGCCCAGGCAATACCAAAGCCAATCATGGGTACAAACAATAATTCTTTTTGTACAATATGTGGAAATATAAGCAGGCCAATTCCTGCCATGAGTAAGCAAAGAATATGCACATACTTAGCACTTATTTTTTTGGCAAGCCACACCAGGCCAAATGCAGAAACAAAAGTAACAATATTGTAAAAGCCGTTTGCTTTTCCGGCCCAAACAACGGCTTGTTCATATAATTCGGCATTACCATCGGGCGTAGTGTGAAAAACCGATTGGGCAATGCTTAACGATACAAATTGCCAATAGCAAAACATGGCATACCATTGAAATAAATAGACTAATGCCAGTAACCACATAATGCGGGGCATATCACCAATAGCCAAAAATATTTCTTTCATGGAAGCAAAAAATCCTGATTTTTTTGCCCGCAGTTCAGCCAATTCTTCTGCTGTGGGCGGAATTTCAGGGGTGGTACTGACCGACCATACCACGCTTACAATTGAGCAAATAGCACCCACAAAAAAAGAGCCAAATACCCAGTAAGGAATACCTGAACGTCCATCGCTGGTGGTGCTTTCACCGGTAATGATGTTTTTAAAAAATCCAAGGGAGAGATTGGCTAAAGTAATACCCAGACCTGTAAAGAAACTTTGGGTTAAAAATCCCATAGCTCTTTGTTTTTCGGTTAGTTTGTCGGCTATAAAAGCACGGTAAGGCTCCATAGCCGTATTATTCGCAGCATCTAAAATCCACAATAAACCGGCGGCCATCCACAAACTGCGGCTAAAGGGAAAAGCAAACAGGGTTAAACTGCAAAAAATAGCACCAATTAAAAAAAATGGTTTGCGCCTTCCCCAGCGCGGATGCCAGGTTCTGTCGCTAATTGCACCAATTAATGGTTGAATCAGTAATCCGGTCATGGGACCGGCTAAATTTAATAGCGGTAATTCTTCAGGCCGGGCATGTAAAAACGTGTACAACGGATTTATGGCAGTCTGCTGTAAGCCAAAGCTGTACTGGATTCCAAAGAATCCTACATTCATATTAATGATTTGCCAGAAACTGAGTTTTGGTTTCGTAAAGGCCATGTATTTGGTTTAATCGTTAGCAGTTGTTACCTGTAATACTTTTTACCAAAAGCTTACAAAAAACAAATGGTATTAAAGATAAGAAACACCAAGTTCCAAGTATGATTTATGTAAAGGCGCAATCGTTTGCTGTTTACATTTTGTAAAAGGCCAATTTTTACTGCTTATCCTCAATTATTTCAACTTTATCGGAAAAAATAGTTAAAAAAATTTTTCTATTGTGTAAAAAGTACACAAATTTGTATGGCATTGTGTATAAATAACACATTGCTGCAAACGTTTGCAGTACAACTTGAACCATATGAAACGATTTCTACTTGCTATTTTGTTGATTTTAACAGGTATAACAGTCGATGCGCAATTATTAAGATGGTCGCCTGCTTTTATTCAGGATACCAGTGCTTCTATTACCATTACCTGCGATGCAACCAAAGGAAACAAGGGATTGTTGAATTACACACCTGCTACAGATGTATATGTACATATTGGTGTAATTACTTCTGCAAGCACATCATCATCAGACTGGAAATATGTACCCTTTACCTGGGGCACCACCAACCCTGCTGCCAATGCGCCAGCTGCCGGTACCAATTTGTGGCGGTATACCATTACCGGTGGTTTACGATCATTTTTTAATATCACCAATCCTTCTGAAAAGATTCTAAAAATTGCCATTCTTTTTCGAAATGGCAATGGCAGTATTAAACAAACCAATGCCGATGGTTCGGATATGTATATCCCGGTGTATGATAATGGATTGTATGCAAGAATTGATACACCCTTAAAACAACCTACTTATATACCCATCATTGAGCCGGTTACAAAAAATGTGGGTGATGTGTTGAATATCAATGCAAAAGCCAGCCAGCCCTCACGCCTTACCATTTATTATAACGGTACTGCCATTGCGTACGATAGTGCCGTTACACAACTATCTGCAGCACCCACTATTGCAGCAGCAGGCACACAAACCATGATTGCAGAAGCATATAGCGGAAGTGCATTTTCGAGAGATACAGTAAGTTTTTTAGTTTCCGGCGAAACCAATTTTGCTCCATTGCCGGCCGGTGTTACCGATGGTATTAACTATGAACCCGGCGATACTTCTGCTACTTTGGTGTTATATGCGCCTAAGAAAACTAAAATTATTGTACTGGGTGATTTTAATAACTGGACTCCCTCTTTAAATTACCAGATGAATGAAACCCCCGACAGCCTGCGCTTTTGGATTCGGTTAACCGGTTTAACGCCCGGTGTAGAATATGCTTATCAGTATCAGATAGATGGTAGCTTAACTGTGGCCGATTACAATGCAGAAAAAATATTGGATAAAAATGTAGATCCACAAATACCCTCAACTACTTACCCTAATTTAAAATCATTCCCTGCCAATGCAGTGGGTTCAATTGTAAGTGTATTGCAAACAGCAAAGCCTGCCTACAACTGGCAAGTTACCAATTTCTTCCGCCCTGATAAGCGCAACTTGCTGATATATGAATTGCTGATTCGCGATTTTACTGCTACGCAAAACTGGAAAGGATTACAGGATACTTTGAGTTATTTAAAACGCCTCGGTGTGAATGCCATTGAAGTAATGCCCTTCAATAACTTTGAAGGATACAGCAGTTGGGGCTACAACCCTAATTTTTACTTTGCGCCCGATAAAGTGTATGGCACTGAAACAGCAGTGAAACAATTTATAGATGCCTGTCATCAGCAAGGCATTGCCGTTATAATGGATATGGTAATGAATCATTCATTCGGTTCTTCACCAATGGTGCAAATGTATTGGGACCCGGTAAAAAATATTCCTGCTGCCAATAATCCATGGTTCAATCAGTATCCTACCCATGCATATAATGTTGGGTATCAGTTCAATCACCAAAGTCAGGCTACCATTGATTTTAGAAACCGCGTCATAACCTACTGGCTTACTAAATATAAAATTGACGGGTTTAGATGGGATTTGGCTAAAGGCTTTACCCAAAAAAATACCTGCGATGCTTTTGGCAACAATTGTAATGTAGCTGCATGGGGCAATTATGATACAGCCAGGGTAGCCACTTGGAAAAATATTTATGATAAAATTCAATCTGTTTCACAAGGGGCTTATTGCATATTAGAAATGTTTGCAGATAATTCGGAAGAGCAGGTAGAAGCCAATTATGGCATGATGATTTGGGGAAATTTAAACAGCAATTTTAATCAGGCTACCATGGGTTACAGCAACCCTTCCTGGGATGTAAGTTATGGTGTGTACACCAATCGGGGTTACAACCAACCCAACCTTATTACTTATATGGAAAGCCATGACGAAGAAAGGCTGATGTATAAAAATGAACAATATGGTAATAGCAATGGTAGTTATGCCATAAAAGATACTGCTACCGGTTTAAAACGCAATGCCATGGCTACTGCTTTATGGGCCATGATTCCCGGTCCTAAAATGTTGTGGCAATTTGGTGAGTTGGGTTATGACTATAGTATTAACACTTGTCCTAATGGAACTGTAGATGCTACCGGTGGATGCCGTACTGATCCTAAACCGCTGCGTTGGGATTATTACAGCAACCCCAATCGGTTGGCATTGTATAATGTATATGCCCAACTGCTTAAACTAAGAACCAATCCGGTTTATAGTTCAACATTTACAGCGCCAAAAAATATCAGTTATAATTTAGGTAATGCTTTTAAACAGTTAATCGTTACCGGCGATTCATTAAGCGTTGTATTTGTGGGTAATTTTGATGTAAATCAGCAATCCGCCTCCGTTACCTTCCCTTCTGCTGGTACCTGGTACAGTTACTTATCTTCAAAAACCATTACTGCATCCGGTGGTGCCGATAACATTACATTGCAGCCGGGTGAATATTATGTATACACCAATAAGAATGTAAACAATACTGTAGTAACGGCCGTAACACCGGTGAATAATCCGTTAGAAAACATGCAATTGCAGATATCACCTAATCCTGCTAATGCAGCAGCTATGGTGAAGTTTCAGGTACCGGCAAGCGGTGTGGTACGATTAGATGTGTATAATATAGACGGGCAATATATGGCCAATATATGGAATGGGTTTAAACCCAAAGGCATGCAAACAATTTCTTTGTATGCCAATGGGTTTAGCAGTGCAGGTTTGCCAAATGGGGTTTATTTTTTAGTGATGGAACAAAACGGACAAAGAAAAGTGCAACAATTTTTATTAGCGAAATAAATCAACTTTTTTACTTCTTAAAAAACAGAAAACATACAACTATGAATTTAAAACGACTGCTTGTTGCTGTTACGCTGGCCCTGTTTGCTTTTAGTGTGCCTGCGTTAGCCCAAAACAAGGAGGTTACCGGGAAAGTAACCGATGTAAAAGATGGTAGTCCGTTAGCCGGTGTAACTGTTGCCGTAAAAGGCACGCAGATTGCTACCGCAACCGATGCCAATGGTTTATTTAAATTAAAAGTACCAGCTGATGCCAAAACGCTTACCATTTCAAGCATTGGTTTTGCAACACGTGAGGTACCTGCTGAAGCAGGTGAAATGAGCATTGGTTTATCGGCCATTAGCACTTCATTAAATGAGGTAGTAGTAATTGGTTATGGTACCAGCCGTAAAAAAGATTTAACCGGTTCGGTCATCAATCTTACGGCAAAGGATTTTAACAAAGGTAGCATTACCACTCCTGAACAATTAATTATGGGTAAAGCAGCCGGTGTACAAATTACTTCGAATGGTGGTGCGCCCGGTGCAGGTAGTACTATACGTATTCGTGGCGGTGCTTCTTTAAATGCCAGTAACGATCCTTTAATTGTGATTGACGGTGTGCCCTTGTCGAATAACCAAATTTCCGGACAAGCTAATCCGCTTTCTTTAATTAGTCGTTCCTCAAAAACGAATAGAACACAATGGGATCAATAGTTTATGAACAAATGCGGATAAAAAAGGTTGCAGGAAAAGAAAGAAAAGGATAAAAAAGCTTGCAAATTTGTAACATGTTAGCAAAGCAAAAATCAACAAGCCAACTTGGTTTTTACAGTACGTTTGAAGAGCAGTTAAGCCACGGGCATCCGCTGTAT
>NZ_JAESDL010000008.1:0-116758 GCF_019249625.1 Hydrotalea lipotrueae
CTGTTAACATCTTTTCCCCTCCAAATTTGTTATCCATATCCAATCCTTCTCAACCTTAAAAAACTACCGAAGTATTGCTATTACATATCCTGCATTATTGATAAACCGTTGTGTTCGTTGTGATGAATCTGTTATACCATTAATATTCCAAAAAAGGCTATCGGAACCGATATTATTACTTATGGAAACTAATGTAGAATCATTACCACAAATAGAATACACATTTTTTGTAAACAATGGTTTCACAAGGGCACATCCGTTAGGTGTTGCAGTAAATGCTAAGTCCCAGCTTAAGTTGGGAATATTTACTGTTAAAATACCATTATTCACTGTTATAGATGAAGTACTTACTGGTAAGCCGGTATTCGTATTATACCATTGTACTGTATAATTTAAATTAGCCATTCCCGCAATTTGAATAGTAGCACCATTTATAGGAGGAGGTGCTACACCATTATGATTTTGCAAATAACTCCAATTATATTGATTGTTTAAAATCCATCCGGCAATTTTATTTTGTAGTGCAGATTGCAATACATATGCAGCAACCGAAGAACCTACATTAGTAAAAACATAACTAGAAATATTCATCCAATCGGTTCCTGTATTATCCACTTTTATGGTATGATTACCTGCAGACACATTGATGAAATAGGTAGCATTGGCAACAGTATTAAAAGCCGTATCCTTACCATCCAGATAAATATGCAACTGAGGTGCTGTGCTAATATTGTTCACAACCACTTTAAACTGTCCGGCTACAGGATAAGTAACAGTAAAAACAGGCGGATTTTTATATTGGGTATTGTATACCGAACCATACAAATATTGTCCTAACTGTGTGGCAGTCGGTGTTATATTTCCGGAAGCATCAATGGTGAAATTAGCAGCAGTAGCTGCAGCCCAGCCAGCGCTGGGTGAAATGGTTAAATCGGCATTACCCCCTCCGCTTATGGTGGCTGTAACCGGTGCATATAATTCAGATTTTAAATTTAATGCATTTACAAATGAAGAGATGCCTTTAAAATGCGTATACAAATTTTTCGGATCAATATAATTATCCCACCACCAACTCATTGCAGTACCCATTGCCCCGCTTAATGCAGTAGCCCACATTGTATTGTGAATATACACACCATTCGGATCAATAGAAGATAAAGCAACGTTTCCGGAATTAATACCAAACTCGCCATTGAGTATTGGTTTTTTAAATTGCCAGATATAAGAACGGCTGCCGGCAGCTAATATCGACTCTAAATTGGGTGCGCCAACATAATAATGTGTTTGCGTAAAATCAATATTTTCCAAACTCCAGGTAGCTGGATCATTATTATCATGTGCATAGCTGGTGGTTACCAAGTGCTGATACACATCTTTCGATTTAATGTAAGCAGCCATTTCCTGATGCCAGTTTGTAATATTTGTTTTATAAGTATTAAAACTATCGGTCCATTCTACTTCATTAAACAATTCCCAACTCATAATTGTGTTAGAGTAACCATACCGGGCAATAATATAACGCATTCGGTTTTTAAATAAATTTTTAGCAGTTGAGTTTGAAAAAAAATCCCATGTATTATTACAAGGCCCTCCATTTGCAATGTTATAAGGATTGTTGTTCCATTCTGGATTTACTGTAGTAGATACCTGCCCATGATGGTTTAAGCAAAGCATAATACGTACACCCTTTTGCTTACAAGTATTTAAAAGCCAGTCTAAGTAATATGCATTGGATTGCTGATAGTTTTTTAAACCACCATAATTACTTCCTTTCCATTCTAAAGCAAACGACCAATCGGCCATCCAAACTCTTATAAAATTACCCCCGTTATTGCTTAATTTGTTTAACCAATTGGAATAATCTGTATACACATTATTATCCTGCCAGCACATATTTTCGCCAACGGGAATATATTGACTACTATCATCAAAACTTAAATAGTTAGAATTATTTTTTCGAATAAACCCCGGATCGGAGCTATTTACACAAGTGAATGTAGCATCACCAAAGGTGGTAATGCCAACAGTATTAGTGCAAATAAGGCTGTAATGCCATATACCCGTTTGAATAGGTGTAAACCGAACTTTAAAAACACCATTACCGGCAGGTGTTATACTGCCATTGGTTGTGTTGAGTGTGTAATCCTGCATATAAAACCCATCTACCGAATCAACAACACCATTGGGTGCCATAAAAACGGCTTTTACAGCAATATCATTATAATCAAACGGGTTGGTATAAGCAGCAGTTAATTGAATTGTTAATTCAAACTTATCAAACTTTTGTATACTGGTATTATTTGGCGTAACAACATTGAATACCGGTATTTGAGCTAATAACTGTTGTGCAAAAAACAACATGGTTAAGAACAAAGGATTTTTATTATGAAGAAGCATAACAAATTTTTATTTATGACAAATGAATACATTTCATTATTGAACCTCTACCTTTTTTACACCGGAAAGATCGTCTGTAACAAATCCATCGCCGCTTGCAGCAAAAATTTTATACCCGTTAATTGCATTTGGTGCATGTGAAGCTTTAAAATTGAAAATGGATACATTGCTGAAGTGGTGCAATTCCAAGCCATTGGTAAAAAATGATGGTAATTGTTTAGACCATTCCAACATAAAATCGTTGATATGTAAACCTTCTATATAACGCGCTAAAATTCCAGGAATATCACTTTGGAATAGTTGTTCTCTTGGTCGTAAACATCCACGCAAATCAATATTCCCACCGGCAACAGTATTTAAAGCACTATTCACAACTTTAAAACGAATGTGATTGAAGTTGATGTCCTGTAAATGGCTTTCCTCACTACCATACAATAATATTCCATTTTCGCCGGCGCAAATAATATTATTAAAAAATACATGCCGAATGGAACCCAATTGAATGTTTGCTTTGCCACGAACAGCAGAAATATGAATCGGTTCACCATTGCCCCACCAATCGCCCGTGCGTAATTTAGTTTCAATAAATACATTATTGAAGCTGATATTTTCCAAAGAACCTTCATCACGTAAAAAAATTCCAATACCTCTTGTAGAATTAGTAATATTTACATTATTCACCTCAATATTTTTCACGGTATTCTGATCTAAAAAACCAATTCGAATACCACTGGAATAAGATTGCAGGTTACAATTGCTAACAATAATATTTTTTGAAATATGTTTGACATGTTGAAAACCGGGTATTTCAAAATGATGGTTATAACCCGTTATTGCAATGGCATCATCACCTGCTCTGATATCACAATCATTAATAATTACATTGGTGCAACTGGTAACATCTATACCATCGGCATTTGGCGCCAATAAATTATTCCACAAACGAATACCACTTACAAATACTGCATCACAATCGGCAAAATGCATACACCAGAAAGGGGCATCCGTAATAAAAATATTTTTTACCGATACTCTTTTACAATTACTGAATACAAACATCTGATAAGGCCTGTCATTCGGCACTAAAGGTCCGTCACCAACTCCTTCAGCTATGTTTCTAAAATTATTTTTTTGCCTGGTAAAACGGGTGGCAATACTATCTAACTTTTTAGCCTTTGTGGTATCGAAAAAGAAAATACCACTGCCATCAATCCTACCTTCACCGGTTATGATAATATCTTCTTTATTTTCAGTAAAGAACATGCCTTTATGTATAGGAATAAAAGGCGTATCAGGAAAAAAATTTTCATAATCGGATAAATGCGTACTGCCTTTTAAAATGGAACCGGATTGCAGATACAAAGTAATATGACTTTGCAAATGCACCGTACCAATAATGAAAGTACCTGAAGGAATGAAAACCGTTCCGCCACCACTTTTGCTGCAAGCATCAATGGCATTTTGCAACGCTTTAGTAGCAGGCAATTTACTATTGACAACTGCTCCATAATCAGTAATATTAAATATGCTCTGTTGTGCAAATACACATGTAACACTTAAAAATAACATGGCTGCGCACAGCAGGTTTTGTTTCAAGAAATGAACGATTGACTGATACATGTTATGGGTTTAAAACGAATCAAATATTGTTGGCATGGATAACCTTTGAATAATTTCCATACAAGCCCTTGCATTGTGATAAGGACACTTCCAAAAACCAATTTTATCCTGACTATTCATTACCCGGTAATTGGCATCAACACCCCATACCCATTCGCCATAATTTTTGTCGATGATATGCTCTTTTACAAATTGCCAGCTATTGAACGATTTTTCAAAAAAATGGTTTTGTTGTGTTATTTGCCAGGCATTTAAAAAACCTATCATGGCCTCTGCCTGTGGCCACCAATGTTTTTCCCGAATCAAAAAATCATCTGCTATTCTTTTTTCATACCATAATCCGCCATCCACATCTAAACCTTCTGCCGCAGCATTTACAATGGATACCGCCATTTGTTCCAATGTGTGCATCCATTCAATATCACCAATTATAATAGCACAGTCTAACAAAAGCCAAGCTGCCTCAATATCATGTCCATAAGAAATAACATCGCGTTTTAATTGCCAATTTTCAGTAAAAAATAAATTCAGATGAAAACTTTTGGCATCAATAAAATACTGTTTGAATAATTGCAGCAGATGAATAATTTTGAATTTTAAAATTCTGTTTGGCCAAACCTTATACAAATTGGCATATGCTTCAATTATATGCAAATGTGTATTCATAGTTTTTTTTTCATTCCGGTCTTTTTCACTTAAACGAGCATCTTCAATGGCAGACCAGTTTCGTGTAAATGCTTCAAAATAACCACCATATTTTACATCATAACTTTTTTCTTCAATCAGATAAAATAGACTAATGGCTGCATCTAAAGCCTTCTTATTTTTTGTTGCTTCATAGAATTCACTCAATCCATATATAACAAATGCATGTGCATATATTTGTTTACGATCATCTAAAACATTACCATCAGGCAATAATTTCCAAAAAACACCTCCAAATTTTTTATCCAATCCATACTCCATTAAATAATCAAAAGCCCTTTCTGCCAGCATGATATATTGGGTATCTGGCTTCCATTGATAAACAGCCGAGAATGTCCATAGTATTCTGGCATTTAATACAATTCCTTTAGGGGCAGCTAAATCGGGAATATTTTGATGATTGAGTGCTCCTAAAAAACCACCTTTTTGCTGATCAACCGCATGATTCATCCAAAACTGCAAAATTTGCTGCAGCTCTGTTTCCATTTGATTTCTATATTTTAATATTTTTTTCAAATTGTATAGGTTAAACAACTAAAATTTTATTCTGCTGAAACTATATGTTGCACGCTACAGGCAGTCTGATTGAGATAAGCAAAATTATTATCAATAATTTGTTGCAATGTTTGTACCGATGCGGCAGAACTATACCCATCTTCCGGATGGTGGAGCACATAATCTAACAAAATAGAGAGTGAAGTTGCTGCAACGTGCATTCTTGTATCGGATGAAGCATAATAAATCAACAAATTTTCGCCGTCATCATCCAATATCCATCCATTACTAAATACTACATTCGAAACATCACCGGTTCTTTCTTCACCGTCGGGGGCAATAAAATAACCGGCAGGCTTATGTATCACTCTGGTTAAATCATTCAAATCAGTCATAAATACATAAAGGGTATACCGTAATCCGGAAGCAGTATTTCTAACGCCATGCGCCAGATGCAACCATCCATATTTGGTTTTAATGGGAGCAGGTCCTGCCCCATTCTTTGCTTCATAAATAGTATGATATACTTTTTTATCTACAATCGTTTCTTCATGAATAACAGCATGGGTAATATTATCAGCTAATCCAAACCCAATACCCCCGCCTTTTCTGGCCTCAATAAAACTATCTTGCGGTCGGGTATAAAATGCGTATTTTCCATTTACAAATTCAGGGTGCAATACTACATTACGTTGTTGTGGAGAAGGTGTAATTAAATCGGGTAAACGTTCCCATTGCCTTAAATCTTTTGTTCTGGCAATACCGCATTGTGCTATGGCTGCAGACTGATCGCCTTCAGGAGCCGAAGGATCTCGTCGTTCCGTACAAAAGATGCCATAAATCCAACCATCTTCGTGTGCCACTAATCGCATATCATAGATATTGGTATCAGGTATATTGGTTTGCGGAATAAGAACCGGACAGTCCCAAAACCTGAAATGATCAATACCATTTGGGCTTTCAGCAATTGCAAAAAAAGATTTTCGGTCGGTACCTTCTACCCTAACCATCAATAAATACTTATCATTGAACTTAATGGCACCTGCATTGAATACTGCATTGATTCCAAATCTTTCCAACAAATATGGATTCGTAGCCGGATTTAAATCATACCGCCACATTAAAGGAGTATGAGCAGCAGTAAGTACAGGATTTGAATATCGTACATAAAGCCCACTCAGTTGTTGAATGGGTTGATTATTTTTTTTGATGAGTGATTCATAGTTATCCTTTAACCAGTTGAAACGTGTTAAATAGTCATGCATGCGTGTTTGGTTTAGTTTTTCGAAATACTAATCTTCTAACCTGTTCCACCAGGTTTTTTTTAATATAAATACGATTATCAGAATAATAGAAAGATTGATCCAAAATGGTGTTTGCATTTTCAAAATCAGGTACATTGGAAACAATGTAAAACACAGTTGGCCAATAATACCGATTGAAACATTAAACATATCTAAGCAAAAATTTTTATTTTCCTTAAAGGAAGGATTATCCTTAAGAACAAGTTGATGAATGGGTTTCCAAAAACCCCATGGACGAACTGTTTTATAAAAATGTTTTAATACAGCTTCATCGGTTGGAGAAGCCATATAGGTTCCAATAAAACAACCGGCAAGTGATAAAACAAATAATGCAGGCCACCAATATAAAGGCAGTCCCGTTGTTACATAAGGCATGATTAATGCAGCGATAATACCAACTACCATACCCCAAAAAAATCCATTTGCATTAAAACGCCACCAATACCATTTTAAACAATTGGCCGCCACATATCCTCCATATAAACCACCAACAATCCATTGTAAAATATCATTTACGTTGTTGGTTAAAAAACCAAAAAATACACCCGTGGCTACCACAATTACACCCACCAAATAGTTCATGGAAATAATACGCTTATTATTAGCAGTAGGATGGATGTATTTTAAGTAAATATCATTAACAATATATGCCTGAGCTGCATTCACAGTTCCGCTGAATGTACCCATAAACGCTCCAAGAAGCCCTGTTAAAACAATACCCATAATACCAACAGGCAGAAAACTATTAATGGTAGCAGGTAAAATACGTTCAAAGTCTACTACACCATCTGGTCCTTTTAAAGGCAATGTATGATAGTAGAGCAAAGCCAATACCGTTAAGCCAATTACCATTGTATACCGTATAGGTAATAAAATAATACTTACAAAACCAGTCATTTTACTGGCTTCTTTTGGACTTCGGGTACTTAAAATTTTTTGCATATCATAATTCGGTGCAGGGCCCGCCAATGAAGCAAAAACACCTTTTAATAACATCATCATAAAAAATATTCCAAATAATCCAAATCCATCTTCTTCAATTTTTTTGTTCGCATCAGCTACAATATTTGACCAATCTAAATGCAATCGCCAACAAAAAAATGGATCTTTCCATCCCTCAGGAACCGGCAACTGATGGCCATTTAAATGATGCCAGGCAATTACACCAATGGCAATACAGGCAACTGTCATGATGGCATATTTAATTACATCGCCCAGCACAATACTATGCATGCCACCGAGAATTGAATAAAACATAGCGAAGAGTGTGAATACGATACCGTAAATATGAGGCACATATTTATCGGCTACATGAAAAGGAATATATCCCTTCACATTATCCCATGGTATAAAAATTTCCATAAACTTACCTAAGCCAACAAATCCATAGGCTAAAAAACCAAGGCAACTAATTAATGCAAAGGCAATAACGACTAACTGAGAGGCCTTTATGCCGGCACCATGTACACCAAAACGGGTTTGCAGCCATTCGGCACCGGTATTGGCATTGCTTCTTCTTAACCATTTACTTAAAAACATCATCATAAATACCTGGTTAAATACAGGCCATAACCAGGGAATCCAAATACTCTTCAATCCGTAGATAAAACACAAAGTTACCATCCACATAGTACCACTAATATCAAACATATCAGATGCATCACTTAGTCCCAACATATACCAGGGCAGCGATTTTCCGCCCATTAAGTAACTTTCTTTGCTTAATCTTGCCCGTTTACGCATCCATAAACCAATAGCAACCATTGTAATAAGGTAGGCTACAAGAATTAATACATCTATGAGTTGAAGTTTCATTGAAGTGTTGCAATTGAATGAATGCAAAATAATTTCTTAAAAGCTGCAGGTGTGCATAACAAAAGAAAAAAGACCATAGTAGACACTACGGTCGGTGTTTCAAATCTTAATAAACGACTACTACTTATGAGAAAAAACATTTTGCTGTTATTGGTATACTTTACTAAAACTTAACTTATCCTGAAAAATAAACAAGCCACTTTTTTTCATTTTCTGAAAATCGGGCTGCGAGGCTTCTCCCTGAAAAGGAACATAATATTCTATACTGCCGTCGGCTTTTGCACCAGCATTACGCCACCCTAATACATAAGCAACCTGATGCCCTTTTAATCCGGCTGCAAAAACGGTTGTCCACCAGTTTTTATCCGGAATTTCATTAAACCCAAACTCTGTTAGTGCAGGAATTTTTTTGTGGGTTGCAGCAAATGCATCCAAATCAGTTAACATTCTTCCAATATTATGCACAAACGCTTTACCGCTATTATCACGTTGATAAATATCGAAACCAACAATATCTACAAATGCATTGCCCGGATATCTTTCTTCATATTCATTTAGATTGGCAAACTGATCGGTATTAAAAGCATAAAGCAAGTTGTGAATATTTTTAACATCTTTCAAATAGTGTTCAGTATATCTGTATAAACGAATCATTTCATCTGGGGTACAATGTGCTTTTCCCCACCAAAACCAATTCCCATTTAGTTCGTGAAATGGTCTGAAAATAACTGGAATAACTTCACCATATTTTCCTGTTAAAGATTGAAGAAAATTGGCCACTTTATCTAACCAACTATTGTATACTGCATTTTTTTCTCCACCGGGTAAAATAGAAGCAACCGTTCCGGGAAAGGGATCCCATGCTGTTTTTCCGGTTAATGGATTATTTAAATGCCAGCTGATGGTGATGATACCACCCCGTTCATATGCAGTTTGTATATATTGCCGCATCTTCGCAAATGGTACTCCATCAATATTATTCGTTGCATCATTTTCTATTCGTCCCAATTCCCAACCATAAACGGCAGGATAAGCGCCTACTGCAGATTGCACATCACTGTTTCCATCAACATATTTCCAATTCACCCCATAAGCCAAATCATCCTGGTGGCCGAATAATATTCCCAGATACAAGGTTTTTTGTAAGAACTGATACAAATGTAAAGTTTCTTTAGTAGCAGCAATGTCAACGGGTTGTGCATATATTTTTGTTGATACCATTACAAGAAACAATATGCCAATCAACGTTATTGAACACTTTTGTCTTACATATAGCAAATGCGTATACATGGTTGGGGGCTGCATGGTTTAAAATTAAAAAAAATAAAATAAAGCATAGATTCCACTTTTAAAAAAACTGAATTCAACAAATAAGTTCGATTTTTGAAATAAGTGGTATCATGCTCTTGATGAGATGCTACCACTTGACCAAATAGTTCAATCATTTAATACTAATGTTAAAAAGTTACCAAATTGAAGCTTTCCGGAAACTGGATTTGCCCTAATTTAAGTAATGTTTTTTTAAATCATCAGTGCTTCAAAAAACAGAACTTTTTTCAAACAATAGCTTTAATGTACATGCTAAAACAATCTTCTTATTTTACTAACACCACATCATCAAAATAATAAGTTTCATCCACATCACCACTTTGCCCTTTCAAAAAGAAACCCAATTGTTGCAGCGTCGTTCCGGGTTTCCAGAAATTAAGCGTATTGAGTGGTATCTTAAAGTAAGTCCATACATTGGGAGGTACCACAATTGGATTTACCGAGTTTTGTCCGTAACCTACAGATGAAGTATTTGTTTCAAGATTCAACGTATGTGATACAGTACCTCCTTTTATCCAAAAAATAATGTATTTATACGAAGCATCATAAGGCAAACTTGGCCACCAATTAGCAAAGCCCTCAATTTTCCATCCGCCAGCGGGGAATGAAGCAATAAATGCAGCATTACCTGTTTTAAATGCGTTGGTTGATTTTCCGGAAGGTGATGCCCATGAACCATCTGTCCAACTGTTTTGAAAATCATCCGTAAAAATTTGATAGGCATTATCCAGATCTACCAATTCTTGTTTATCAGTTAACGTTTGAGTAGTTCCCCCTGAATTATAAGAAAAGGTTAAGTTACCCCGAGTAATGGTTGTAGAAGGAAATTGCAAAACCATTACTGAATCGTTCTGACTAACAATACTTACATTAGCTGTGCCGCCGCTAACACCGGTTAAGTTCACAGAAGAAATAGTCGCAAATCCCACCCCGTTAAGTGTAATTTGAGAACCGGAATAAAAATCGTAATTAGAATAAGCCGATGGCGTTGGTGGTGGTGCCAAAATGCTGAACTTATAAGTTGCTTTACCATATAAAGTTATAACAACTAAACTGTCATTTGCTAATGGGGGTAAATAAGGAGTTTTAGATGGTACCTGCACTACTATGGAGTTATCGGTTAACAATGCTCTGTTAAAGTAGGCATTGTATCCATTGAAGGTGATTGATGTTGTACTACCTAAATTAGACCCATAAATAATGTAATAATTGCCTAATGCACCTGCAGTAGTGGCTGAATCAAACGGCACAATTTTGTTGGTTCTGGCTACCGGTGTTTTAGTTATATTTCCTGATGCATCAATAGATGTGACGGTATCATAATAAACTGTTGTATCGGTTTTACTCCAGGTATGAACTGAACTGATAGTAGGTTTACCGGTTCCGGGTGTAAACCCGAGACTATCATATTTTTTGCATGAAACCACTATTGAAGCAAAGGTTAGTATCATACAAGCATATAAAATATGCCTTTTTTTAATATATTTATTTGTTGTTTTCATATGAAATAACATTAATGTTTAAAATTTATAGGGAACAGGAGGCATTAATAATGAAGGATTAGCTGCAGTTTCTGTTACCGGATAAGGCAATATAAAATTTGCATCGCTGAGTGTAAAACTTCTTCCGACATTATAGCTGGTTATTTGTCCGGTGGTATTATCTACATTTACAGTGCGTCTGTCTTGTGCATTAATCATAGCAATAGCAGTTGGATGATGTGCATTATTAAAGCCATCAATTCTTTGTAAATCATACCAATAATCCCCTTCTATGGCAAACTCTAATCTTCGTTCATTAAGCAATTGTTTGTAAGTAAAACTGGCCAATGCCTGCAAGCCTGCTCGTTGCCGGACTTTATTCAAATAACCTAATGCAACCGGGTCAGAACAAACAGCATTGGTATCAATACCCTGCCCGGTTTGAGCACCTGCAATTTTGCCCATTATGGCTTCCGCACCTATTAATAACACGTCAGCATAGCGCAATAAATAGGTATTATTGGAAGTAGCCTGAAAAGCACTTAAACCGCCATTATCATCGGGTGTACCTACAACATATTTTTTCATACCTGCACCTGTACCCTGCGCATTCACAGCACCCATACCCCTATCAATTCTATGTACGTAATAGCCGCCTATTTTTTTCTGTATTTCCGGATAAAAATCGCCATCAACCATAATACATCCATGTCTTCGAATTGAGTCACCAGCATTTTTAAAAGCATTTTGCAAATCTAAGCTGGGGCCTAGTTCTCCCCATCCGTCGCCGGTGCCGGTAATATTAGTATTTGGCGCAATTACCGATTGTAGTTGATTACCAAAACCATACCCTCCGTTAGAAGTCCATTGTAAAGCAATCATAGATTCTTTATTATTATTGCCGGCCAATTCAAACATTTGAGTATAGCTTCCAGGTGCATCTAACCCAACCAAACCAAATTCGCCACTACTAATTACTTTTTGTACTTCAATTAGTGCACTATCGTATTTCTGTTGATATAAATATACTTTAGCTAATAAACCCGAAGCTGAGGCACTTGAAACATGCCCTGTGGATGCAACCCCTGACGAGCAATTTTTTTCTGCAAACTGCAAATCCATTGTAATAAATTTATATACATCTGTTACAGGATTTGTACGCACACTGGAAAAACTACCAACGTATGGAGAAGGATCTGTAATAATGGGAACATTCCCAAAAAGCCTTGTTAAGTAAAAGTAAGCAGCAGCTCGCATTACACGTGCTTCACCTAATGCATTATTTACAACAGCAGGAGGCACTGATGCAGGTACTGCAGAGGGCAGATTATTTAGCAAAGCATTAGCTTGTGCAATTACTGTGTATAAAGAATTCCAGGCACTGGCAACAGTTTGAGTTGCATTTCCGGCACCGAAAGCACCAAAGGCATCAAACGAACCATCTGTACCTGCATAACAAATAGCATTTCCGGCCTGTAAATCTCCAATAGCTAAAAATGCTTTCCCATTAAATCCGAACCAGGGTGCTGCATACAATATGTTGGTGCTGGATTGTACCTGATCAGCAGTTTGGTAATAAGTGCCAACAGTAGAAGCGTTTTCAGGCGGTCTGTTAAAGAAATCTTTCTTACAGCCTAATGAAAGCAAGCTTGAGAAGACTATGAAACTGAATATATATTTTGTTTTCATTGTAGTTTTCACTTAAGTAGTTAATAAATTAAAATTCAGCATTCAATCCAAAGGTGATTGTACGCGGTGTAGGATACCTGCCATAATCAATATTTTGCAAAACTGGGTTTTGATTTAAAGAACCTATTTCCGGGTCAAGGCCACTGTATTTAGTAAATACATATAAATTTTGTCCGCTTATATAAGCTTTTAATCTGGCCATTTTTACTTTTGCTGCCCATGCCTGAGGCAGATTGTATCCTATTCGAACATTCTGTATTCTTAAATAAGAAGCATCTTCCAGAAATCTGTCAGACATAACGAGGTTATTATTTCCGAAACCAGACCTTGGAGCAGGTATGTTGGAATTAGGATTAGAAGGAGTCCAGAAATTAGCAACATTGGCTCTTTGGTTCATGTATAAACTGTACATTCCCATTGTTTGAAATGAAACAGCATTTAAAATTTTACCACCTTGTGAACCCACTAAGAAAAAGGAAAAATCAAAATCTTTATAAGTAAAACTATTGGTAATGCTGTATGTAAAATCGGGATTGGGATTACCTAAAGCATATTGTTTATTAGGCCCGCCTTTACCATCATTACCATCATATAAAATATCACCTAAATAAATGGCATTTGTTTGCGATCTGTTGCTACTAATTAATTCGGGCTGGCCAATTACATTTTGCGGATGCTGGGCCAAAAAAGCTAATTGATCTTGTGTTTTAATGATACCTAATGTTTTATAACCATAAAACTCTCCGATGGGTCCGCCAACCTGTGTATAAGTAGCAGGTATTTGAGGCCCAAAACCGGTAGAAACATTGCCGATAATAGCAGGAAATCCGTTCAATGATATAACCTTATTGTTATAATGTGAAAACACTACATTGGTTGTCCAGGTAAAATTTTTTTTAATGATATTACGGCTGGTAATACTAAATTCAAAACCGGTATTTTGAATTTCGCCGGCATTTACCCAAGGTGGTTGTACCACAGCAGCATTGGAATATTCAGCCGTTCCCCCGCCCAAAAAAGCAGGTAAAGGCTGTTGGAATAAAAAGTTTTTTGATGTTTTTTTGTATATATCAAAAGATGCATCTATTCTGTTATGAAGCATACTGAAATCTATACCTGCATTACTTTGAATAGCAGTTTCCCATGTTAAATTGGGATTACTAAAGTTGGCAAAACTAAACCCTGTTCCTATTCCTGTAACAACAGGTGTAATAGCTGAACCATATTTATATCCTCCATTTGTATTAGAATTACCGGTAGTACCATAACCTACCCGCAACTTAAGATTACTGAATAAAGAATTAATTTTTGCCATGAAAGGCTCCTGAGAAATTCTCCATGACGCTGCAACGCCGGGAAAATACCCAACCTGATGGCCGGGAGCAAAGTTGGATGACTGGTCTCTACGATCAGTTGCAGTAATACTGTATTTATTATCAAAAGTATAAATAACACGTACTAACCAGGACTCCATAGATGTGCTACCCTTAGGTTCATCTAACGTGTTGGAGGTTTGCGTACCCAGGTTTAAAGTTTGAATGGCATTGCCTGCAGTAAAACCCTTGGTACTGGCTACAATACCATCATATGCAGATGCCCATACTTCATGACCTACTAAAGCCTGAACAGCATGCTTGCCTGCAAAAGTGTGGTTATAATTTAAATGTTCTAACCAACTCCAATAGTGATCAAAATTATTATTTTCTAACAAAACGGCCTGTGTATTGACGAAAGCAGGTGCGGAACCTGGTGCACCATAAGAATAAGTTGGGCGGAAAATTTTTGCCTGTCCCCAATTAAAATTACCATTCACTTCTGAATGTAAAGTAAAGTCTTTTGAAAATTTAATATCGCCATACAACATACCCTGAATATTACTTCTAATTAAATAATTGGTAATACTCATTGCTTGTTGAACAGGGTTAGGGCCACCCTGTATGGTGCCATTAACTACAGCCGGCCCTGAATATGATCCATCTGCGTTATACACTGCTACATCAGGAGCCTGCAATAATGCATTATAAATAATACCATATGAATTGCCTAAACCTATATTAGCCTTATTTTGATTGGCAGTAATACTTGTTCCCACTTTAAACCAATCTTTTACCTGAGAGTTAATGTTGGTATGAAAGGCAAACCGGTTAAAATCTGAACCAATTACAGTGCCTTTTTGTTCAAAATAACCACCGGAAATATAATAGTCTGTTTTTCCATTTGCACCAGACATGGAAAGTGTATGGCTCATTTGTGCGGTTCTCTTAAAAACAGCATCCTGCCAGTTAGTACCGGGCCCTAATTTACTCGGATCTGCAAAATCTATTCGGCGAGTTAAGCCATACAGATCTGCTAATGTATTTTCAAATTTTGCATATTGTGGCAGGTTCATCATTTTTAAATACTTACCCTGTTCCTGATTGCCATAGTAAGCATCATAATTAATCCGGGCTTCTCCATTCTTACCTTTTTTAGTAGTAATAATTATAACACCATTGGCGCCACGACTACCATAAATTGCTGTGGCAGAGGCATCCTTCAAAATATCAATTGATGCAATATCATTTGGATTAATACTCGCTAATACACTTGGTTTTTGCTCTTGCTCACTTGGAGATAATCCACCCAGGGTTTTATCATTTGATGAAGCCTGTGAAGGTGCATTGCCGTCAATGGCGACTCCGTCAACTACATACAGTGGTTCAGTACCGGTAAATGAGGTGATGCCTCTTACACGTACAGAAACAGCAGCTCCGGGTTGGCCGGAGTTTTGTGTAACGGTAACACCAGCTGCCCGCCCTTGTAACATTTGATCAACAGAAGGTTGTGGAATATCTGCAATATCTTTAGCACTAACAGTTGAAATAGCTCCGTTTACATCCTGCTTTTTTTGTGTGCCATAACCAATTACTACTACATCATTCAAATCGCCTGAAGAGGGTTTTAGAACTATCTTAATCACATTTTTTCCATTTATGTTTATTTCCTGCGTTCTCAATCCTACATAAGTAATCACTAAAACATGCTTATCATTTGGAACATTAATGGAGAAAATACCATTTTCATTAGTAGTGGTTCTAATTTTTGTATTTTTTACCACAATGGTAGCACCATCCAAACTGGCACCATTTTCATCTGTAACTGTTCCGGTAATTTTTCTGCTTTGAGCAAAAGCAGCAAATGAGAAGAGTACTAATAACCACGCCAAAAAAAAGCGTTGTAGCCTTAATTTTTTCATATAGCAATTTGTTTCACCAAAAATAAATATCAACCGATTGCATTTTAAATACTTTTTTATCAAATTATATTGTTATTTTAGCATTTATTAAAAGAACCACTGTGTAAAAATAACACTACATAAAGGTTTGATAAAAATCAAAAAAATATAGATAGTAATACTTTTTTATCAAATTAACAGTAATTTTAGAACGCATGCAGCATTTCAAATTTTAATTTGTCTTAGCCAACCTTAAAATAAACTTTTATGTATACCCCCCCTGAACTTTTAAAAGAAGTAATTCCGTTAACACAAAACGATTGTTTTACGATCTTTTCAAGAGTGAAAAAAGGATTTGATTTTCCTTTACATTATCATGAAGAGTTTGAATTAAACTTTATTGTTAATGCCCCAAAAGCCAAACGTGTTATTGGTGATCATATTGGAGAAGTAGGTGAAATTGAACTGGTATTAGTAGGCTCTAATTTACAACACGGCTGGTTTACAAACCAGTGCACCAGTAATGAAATAACAGAAATTACCATTCAGTTTCATCCGGATTTGTTTGATGAAAAATTTTTACGCCGTAATCAGTTGAACTTTATTAAAAATATGCTGGACCATTCTTCCAGAGGCATTTTATTTTCAGCAGAAACAACAGCATTGTTAAAACCCAGATTACTGGAATTACCCGAAAAAAAAGGTTTCGATTCTGTTTTGGAATTACTCGCCATTTTGCATGAACTTTCTACTTCCAAAAATATGCAAATATTATCTGATACATCTTTTGCCAATACAAATCATTTTTCTTTTAACAGCAGAAGAATAGAAAAAGTAATGGAATATATGCTTCAACATTTTGAACAACCCATTACCCTTACCGAAGTAGCTAAAATTGCAGCCATGACTGAAGTTTCTTTCAGCCGTTTTTTTAAAACCAGAACCGGACAAACATTTGTTGATACATTAAATGAAATTAGAATTGGTCATGCGGCCAGATTATTGATTGAAACCACCCATAGTATTAATGAAATTGCCGATAAATGTGGGTTTAATAATATGAGCAATTTTAATCGTACATTTAAAAAACGAAAAAATTGTACACCAAAAAATTTTAGAGAAACCTATACCGATTTTGGCACCCGAACATTTATCTAATAACCTCAATTTATTGAACAGCTAATACATTTAATTGCACCAACACTGTATTGGCCAACACCCAACTGGATAATCCAACCCCGTAATCTAACCGATTGATGAAAAATGCACCTTTCAAACGATAACCATTTGACGTACGAACAACTGTAAAAGGGAATTTGATAAATTGACTAACTGCTTTAATGGTTAATTTTCCGGTTACCCAACATGTTCCATCACTTTTATTTTGATATACAGATTCGGAGATGAATTGAATGTCAGGAAAAGTAGCAACATTAAAATAATCATTGGAACGTAAATGATGATCTCTTGCACTAATACCCGTATTTACAGAAGAAGCACTTACACTTACATGAAAATAATCTTTTGAACAATCCTGTTCATTAATGATAATATCCCCTTGCAACCCATTTAAACTTCCAGTTGTATTTATACCAAAATTTTTAATGGTAAATAAAACTTGCGAAGTAGCATCATCCGGGTGTAGGGTTTGTGCAAATAACTGTGTCATCCTCAACAGGCAAAATAATCCTAAAAAAATACTTTTCATACAATCGTATTTGTTCAACCAGTTACATTAACAATGTGTACACTAAAAAGGTTGACCATGGGTTGAACTAATTACCTGTTTAGCCAAAAAAGGAAAACGCTGTAACAAATTTAAAGAAACAGAAGTTAACCATTCGGCACCCATCAATGCCTGTACTTTTCTGCTAACCCATAATCGTTGCTGAAATTGGAGATGCCAGTTTTTAGCATATTGGTGTTCCATCTCCGTTCTATTGACGGTACCCTGCAAAAAACCGTCAATCGCCTGAAAGGCTAACTTTCCGGCATGCATTGCCATACTCATACCATTGCCACAAAGTGGAGTTATTAATCCGGCAGCATCACCAACCATTAATACATGATTTTGAATTTGTGTTTTAGGCGCAAAAGATACCTGCGTAATTACTTGTGGTGCATTATACAAAAAATCAGCTCCAGAAAATATTTTTTTTAACGCAGGATTTTTAAAAAGTATTTTTTTTTCCATCACTTCAATTCGGCTTTCATTGTTACGCAAATTATCCAGCGTTGTTAAATAACACAAACAACATTTCTGCTCTTCAATCATGGAAATACCACAGTAACCATTTTTAAAATTGTGTAATGCAATTTGGTTAGAAGGATGAGGATAGCGAATATGGTATTTAACACCAATAAAATTATTTGAAGAAGGACTTTTTTGTTTAAATGATGGTATTCGTTTCCATAGTACATCAAAATTGCTCCTTTTACCAAAACTTCCTACTACAACTTTTGCAGAAATATTTGTATTGATTGCCGCTACCTCAAAATAATTATTCAAATAGTTTACATCTAAAACTTTTTTTTGGCTATATACCTGAACTTTTTTTTGCACAGCTAACTTATATAAAGCACTATCTAATTGATACCTGCTAACACCAAATCCACCTAAATCTAATGCAAACGGATATGCCTTACCTTTCACATCTGTTATTATTAATTGCTGAATAGCAGGTAAATTCCATTCTTCCAATGGTATACCCAGATGGTTTAAAAAAGGCTTACTTTCATTACTAATATATTCACCACAAACCTTATGAAATGGGTAATTTTCCTTTTCAAAAAGTGCCACACGATATCCTGCATTGGCACATTGAATGGCCAGTGTTAATCCACCCAAACCACCACCAATAATGGCTACATCAAAATCAATTGCTGATTTCATGGCGTACAATAATTAAATAACGAAATGCCCATTTCCATGTAACAGAATAGTAATGGATGGCTGCAACCTGTAATAAAGTTTCCCATTCTTTTTTTATAAATCCACGTGCAACACTCAGTGGTGCATCATGCTTTACCAGGTAGGATTTTGAAAATAGTTTTGTAAGTAAAAGAATGGAGTAGTAGGCTACATAATTTCTGTGCAAGTCATTGATAAAAAAACCTAATCGACTATTTTGTTGCATCCATAGTAATTGAAAATTTAATTGCGTTTCGGTAAAATGATGGCAGAATAAACTAGAAAAAATAATATCAGGCTTTTGCTGAAATACAACAGAAGCATAATCGGCCACTATCCATTTGGAATCTACCCAATTACCATTTAGTTTTTTTGCTACTTCAATACAAGAGGCATTTTTATCAATTCCTATTACTGAAAGGAGTATCCGTTGTTGTATACAAAATTCAGCAATCGCCTTTAAATTATCACCACCGCCACAACCTATTTCGCAAACAGTTATTTGGTTTTTGTTTTTGACGAATTGTTTAAATCCATTAACAGTTATCGCATGGCCGCCCAACCAGGTATTAATAACATTCAACTCTTTCATATTCAAATAAATATCTTCAAACGGAATGGCATCCGCATCTAACAATTCAGGTTGGTATGAGCGTTTACGCAAATTCATATCAGTTGGGCAGTAAAAGTTTCCATGGTTAAACCCGGACCAAATGCTATTCCAAAAACAGGTTCCGGTTGCAGAGGTTTGTGTTGCATCATTTCTTTTAATACAAATAATATGGTGGGCGAAGACATATTGCCAAAATTTTCTAAAATAAAACGGGATGAAATCGTTTTTTCACGAGTTAATCCTAATTTCTTTTCAATTACATCAATAATTTTTCTTCCACCGGGATGCAGACACCAATGCTGTATGGCCTGTAGCGTATAACCTGAATTTTTCAAAGCAGCATATACCAGCTCTTCAATATCCGCTTCAATAATGGATGGAATAAACCCACTCAGTGTCATTTCAAAACCATGATTGCCAATCATCCATGCCATATCATTTTTTCCTTTTCGCTCTATTTTAGAATAAAAACTTTCCAATGCAATTATCGGTTTGGGTGTGGTTTTAACCTGTTGGGTTGAAACAAGTACCGCCGCAGCTCCATCGGCAAACAACAAACTACTGGCAGCATTATCTTCCGTAAATTCGGGCTGAAAATGAAGGGTACATAATTCTACGGCAACAATTACAACAACGGCGTCAGGTTCAGACTTACAAATATAATTGGCCATTTTTAATGCATGAATGGCTGCATAACAACCCATAAAATTTACAGAGGTTCGAAATACAGTATCGGGCAGGTTCAACATTTCAGCTAATTGCAAATCAATACCCGGCGCACTCATTCCGGTACAACTTACGGTAATTAAATGTGTAATTTGATGAGGTTCTGCCACTCCATTTAAACAATTGTGAATTGCTTTGAATGCCAATACCGGCGCCATTAATTGATATACATCCATCCGTTTAGAAATAGGTGGATTTACAGATTGTGCAGCAAATAGTTGATGCAGGTGCTCATGCTTTTCAGAAAAATCATTGAGAACGGAGTAGCGCTGACGAATACCACTTTGGCGGTATAAAAAAGACAATATACGTTTCTGTGCATTATCTAATCGATACATATTCTGCATAAACTGCAGAATATCGGTTTGCTGATGGCAAAAATCAGGCACTGTAGTTCCTATTGAAATAATATTAGCCAATGTGTTGTTGTATTAATACAAAAATGAAGGCCATATTGGTAAATGTAGCTGCAATCCAGTTCATTCGCATGGTTTGTTTAAAGTTTGCATTTTGAACATCTTTCCAGACCAATTGCATCCAGTAAAAAAAGTAAACCAATACCGGCAAAAAAAATAGTTGTATCATAATAAACGTATGAATAGAGGAAATGGATGTAAAATAATACAACATACACAAAAAAGCCAGTGCATACATGGCCATACAAAATAAAAAAGTGCCTTTTATACCCAATAAAACAGAGAGTGTTGTTACTCCATCTGCTTTATCGGCCGCATGCTGGTAAACCTGAGTAATTGGATAAAAACCACCAATTAATAATATGGCTGTTAACACCCCCATTATGGGTACAGAAACTGCAGGTTGCATTGTTGCAGCCTGATAAACAGTAAAAAAAACCAATCCGCCCTGATTTAAAATAACCGTTAGGAAACCCGCCACCGGATATTTTTTTAAACGAACGCCTCTGTAACTATACAATCTGGAAAAAATAATATAAACAAGCACACTACAGCCTACCCAAACGTTCATCCACAAGGCCAATACAAAAGCCAAAACATCCATTACTAAAGAAACATAAAACAATTGCTTTGTGGGGGCAAGCGGCCTGGCTATACCACCAATACTTTCAGTATCATTATCCATGTAACTATTATAAGCATTACTGGCAGGGTACATTAAAATATGAATAATAAAAAACAATAAAATGACATGACACCATTGAATATATTCAACAAATAATAAGGAAAACCAGAATACTGGCATTAATAAAAAAGAAAACGGAATGCGCAACAACTGTATTGTGGAACGTTTTAGCACAGGTATACATTAATAATAAAAGAATATTTTATATCAATAATTCAAGTATAAATTTGTTCTCAAATTTGCATAAATAATTTTTTAATCTAACAAATGTTCAGAATGTAATGAAGGTATTACCACTTCTTTAAAACCTTTTCTTACTAATCGGTTCCTGAAATCCTGTTGCACATCATATTCTCCGTGTACCAAAAACAAAATTCTTACCAAATCTTTTTGCTGGCAAGCAATAAACTGGCATAAATCATCATAATCACCATGTGCACTCATACTGTGCATTTCGCCCACTTCTGCCACTACTTTATAAAAATCGCCAAAAATTTTCACTTCTTTATCGCCGGCTAATAAGCGGCCCCCCATGGTGTGGGGTTCACAATAGCCCACCAATAAAATAGTATTTTTATTATCGCCAATATTATTCAAAATATGGTGTTTTACCCTTCCTGCATCGGCCATTCCACTGGCAGAAATAATTACACAAGGTTCTGTTTTAAAATTAAGCGCTTTGCTTTCATCCACCGTTTTAATAAAACTTAATCCCGGAAAATCAAAAGGATCCTCATCTTGTTCCATCACTTTTCTAATCCTGTTATTAAAATACTGCGGGTATGACTTTACTACCTGCGTTGCCTCTCTGCTTAAAGGACTATCAACATAAAATGCAATTTTAGGCAATTTTCTTTCGAGGGATAACTGATTCAAAGCATACAACAATTCCTGCGTTCTGCCTACACTAAAAGCCGGTATAATCAGTTTTCCTTTCTTCTCAATACAGGTGTGTTCAATCCATTGCAATAAAGTATCGGCAATACCATGTACTTCATCATGTAATTTATTACCATAGGTACTTTCTAAAATAATATAATCAGATTGGGAAAATGTTTGCGGTGAGCGAAGAATAGCATCGTTATACCTCCCTACATCGCCACTAAAAGTGAGCTGGCGTGTTATGCCGTTTTCAGTAATACGTAAATGCATGGCCGCACTGCCAATAATATGTCCGGTATCGGTAAACAATAATTCAACGCCTTTTTCTATGGTAGTCCATACACCATATTCCACCAAATTAAAATAATCGAATGCTTTAGAAGCATCATCTAAATCATACAAAGGTGCATAAGGCGGCAATCCTTGTTTGGCTCTTTTTTTATTGATGAATTTAGTATCATCCCGTTGTATTTGAGCCGAATCCTGCAAAAGCACATCACTCAGTTCTTTGGTAGCAGGTGTAGAAAAAATTTTTCCCTGAAAACCTTCTTTCACCAATTTGGGAATTAAACCGGAATGATCGATATGTGCATGAGAAAGAATTAAATAATCAATATCTGCGGCAACAAAACCAAATTGCATATTTAAGGGTTCGGTATCTTTTCCCAACCCTTGAAACATGCCACAATCTAATAACATTTTTTTGCCATTATCTAAAGTCAGTAAATGTTTTGAACCGGTTACCGTTCTTGCTGCTCCGTGAAATGCAATTTTCATTTTTTTAAATTTAATGCATATGTAAAATGGGCCTATCTATTATTTTTCATGCAGCAATCAACGCACCATTCCGTTAGAATGCATCAATGACAACTACATTTAAATATTACTGTAATTTAATACCTGAAAACGAATATGCCAATTATTTTCTCTTAAAACTCCAGGTAAATTCAAAATTAGCAACAACTTCACTTTGTTCGTTTGTACCGATTGAATGACAAAGAAGCGTAACAGATTCACCGGTAGCAATAGTAGTTTGAATAGCAGTTTGAATGGCGTTCCCATCATGACAGCTAAATTGAACGGTACCGGTTGCTTTTTTAAAAAACTGTGCCTGCATTCCAACCACCAACATACTAACTTTAACAGGTTGTTCGTATACTTGTGCAAAAGCCAATATGCCCGTACTTAATTCAGCAGCCATACTTAATACAGCGAAATAGATGGAACGAAAAGGATTTTTTGTAAGATAACGATAAGTAGTGGTTACTACCGCGGATGCCTCAGTGAATTGTTGAACTTGCAACCCGGCCAAAAAAGCCATGGGTAAATTTTTTAATAAGAATAAGCGGTATAAAATCGGGTGGCTAATGTTGCGTTGAAAAGATGTTGCTTTCATAGATATAAATAAAATGAAAGCTACCAAATTATAATAACATGCACCTATAAAAAACGTAAAATTATGGAACAAAACCCGGTTATAACAGTAAGGCTGCTAATGCATAATCGGCAAATAAAATTAAAATACAACTGGTTACAACGGCTCTGGTACTGGCTTTGCCAATTTCAAGTGCACCACCCTGAACAAAATAACCAAAGTAAGCAGGTACACTGCTAATAATAAAGGCAAAGGTGTACGACTTGTATAAAGCAAATTGAATATTGTATAAATTCAGGTTTTGCCTTAACCCAATATCATATATATCGTGCGATAAGATGCCGGTTAAACTGCCCGCTTCTCTTCCACCCCAAATACCCAATACAGCAGAAATTACAATCAATGCAGGTACAACAATTAAAGCAGCAATAATTTTAGGAAACAATAAATAACTTTTGGTATTGATGCCCATGATTTCAATCGCATCAATCTGCTCGCTGATGCGCATATTGCCCAATTCACTGGCAATTTTACTGCCCACTACACCGGCCAAAACAATACAAACTACCGTAGGTGATAATTCCAATATCATACTATCGCGAACAATTTGTGCAATAGTAGCCTGCGGTACCAACGGACTTACCAACTGATAAGCCGTTTGCACGGTAGTTACAGCGCCTAAAAACAAAGAAATAATTACCACAATAGGCAAAGCACCCACGCCAATATCAACACACTGGTTCATGAGTTCTTTCCAATACATTTTCCAATTTTCCGGACGTGTAAACATTCCCTTCAACAGCAATAAAAACGAACCTAAATGTGAAAAAAAAGACATGTTTTAATTTTTAAATGTTTTCGCCAAAACGATTCATCAACGAAAATATTAATTCTTTTTTAAACGCCGCCTTTTCCACCATTTTGATTTTTGTACCTCGGCTTCCGTATCTAATTTACACTTCATTTGTGCATCTACCACCGCAATTAAAGCCATATTTACTATGCTGCGTACACTGCTACCCAATTGCAGTACATGCACAGGTTTTTTCAAACCCAGCAAAATAGGGCCAATTGCATCGGCACCACCCAACTCTTTCAATAAGTTGTAGGCAATATTGCCAGAAGTTAAATTAGGAAAAATCAATACATTTACATCCTGCCCCACCAGATCACTAAAGGGATAATTGTCTTTTAAAATTTCATTATTAAAAGCAAGACTAGCCTGCATTTCGCCATCTATAATTAAAGAAGGGTTACGTTGTTTTACAATTTGAACTGCTTCAGCAACCAAATTAGCTTCCGGGGAATTACTGCTGCCAAAGTTGCTGTAACTTAACATAGCAATACGTGGCACTAAATTAAAGGTACGCACTTCTCTGGCTACCATTAAAGTAATATCGGCCAGTTCTTCGGCAGTGGGGTTAAAGTTAATAGTGGTATCGGCTAAAAAAAGCGGGCCTTTTTTGGTAAGCAGCAAATACATGCCTGCAATTTTTTTCACCCCTTCATCGGTTCCAATAATTTGTAATGCAGGCTTAATGGCATCGGCATAATTTCGGGTTAATCCTGAAATCATGGCATCGGCATCACCGGTTTCAACCATCATACAACCAAAATGATTTCGGTCTTTCATCATTTTAAAACTCTCATAACGGTTAAACCCTTTGCGTTGCCTTTTTTGGAAAAACAGTTGCCCATAAAATTCACGTTTATCGGCATAAGTATCACTGCGGGTATCAATAATGGGTAAGTCAGAAATATCCACACTATTTTCCAGTGCAATTCTTTTTATATCTTCTTCCACTCCTAATAATATAGGATAGGCAATACCTTCATCATAAGCAATGCTGGCAGCTTTTAAAATTTTTAAATTATCTGCTTCTGCAAAAACAATTCGTTTGGGAGCCCTGCGGGCTTTATTACTGATAATTCGCATTAACTGATTATCCAAACCTAATCGTTTATTCAGTTCCAAGGCATATTCATCCCAATTTTGAATGATGCGTTGTGCCACACCACTTTCTATGGCTGCCTTTGCTACAGCAGGTGCTACGGTAGAGAGTAAGCGAGGATCAATGGGTTTCGGAATGATGTATTCAGGCCCATAGGTTAAATTTTTTAAATTATAGGCCAAGTTCACAATGTCTGGTACCGGAGAGCGGGCCAATTCAGCCAAGGCTTTTACAGCTGCTAGTTTCATAGCTTCATTAATTTGTGTAGCCCTCACATCTAATGCACCTCTGAATATATACGGAAAGCCCAGTACGTTATTAACCATATTAGGATAATCACTTCGGCCGGTGGCCATTATAATATCTTTTCTAACAGCTGTAGCATCTTCATAAGTTATTTCCGGATCGGGATTGGCCATTGCAAATACAATGGGGTTTTTGGCCATGCTTTTTATCATATCCTGCGTTACCACATTGCCCACACTCAGGCCTAAAAAAACATCTGCATCTTTCATGGCTTTGGCTAAATCCCAATCAGCTTTATCAACGGCAAACTTCATGCGTACATCTCCTAAATCATTGCGCCCTTTATGCAAAACCCCATCTTTATCAAACATAATAAAATGCTCATATTTGGCACCTAATGCTACATACAACTGTACACAGGCCATAGCTGCTGCGCCGGCACCATTCACTACAAAACGGGCTTTTTCTATTTTCTTTTTCTGAATATCTAATGCATTCAATAAAGCAGCAGCACTAATAATGGCCGTACCATGCTGGTCATCGTGCATAATGGGTATTTTCAGTTGCTGCCGCAATTGTTCTTCAATATAAAAACATTCCGGCGCCTTAATATCTTCCAGATTAATGCCGCCAAAAGTGGGTTCTAAACTTTTTACAATAGCCACAAATTTTTCGGGATCTTTTTCATTGATTTCAATATCAAACACATCAATATCTGCAAAAATTTTAAATAAAACTCCCTTTCCTTCCATCACCGGCTTACTGGCTTCGGGTCCAATATCGCCCAGACCAAGTACAGCTGTACCATTTGTAATTACTGCCACTAAATTGCCTTTAGCAGTATATTTATAAATGTCTTCGGGGTTTTCTTTAATGGCTTTGCAGGGTTCTGCAACACCTGGGCTATAGGCAAGTGAAAGGTCGCGCTGGGTTTTGGCTTCTTTGGTAGGAATTACTTCAATTTTTCCGGGTCGGCCTTTGGCATGGTATTCCAATGCCTCCTCTCTTCTTAATTTTTTCTTATCCATTTAAGCATTTTTTGGGTACCTGCTTTAACAACAGTGGGCATCGCCTGTTGTGTCACTCACTTCAGGGTTCCGAACTATGGGCTGCACGGCAGGCATCTGCTTCTGTTACAAAAGCAGGCTTGCAAAGTACAACTAAAATACAGAAATTAAAATGATTGGTATTCAACCCTAATAACTACTGGTATAATCGGCCATATGCGTTAGTCCATGCTGATGGGCAAACAGGGTTAAATGCTGACGACTGGATAATTTTAACTTATTGGAAACTGCTTCAAAATAACCATGAATTGATTTTTCGCTGAGATTCATAATCTCAGCAACCTGTTTATATTTTAAAGAAGTAGCTGCTAAAATGATAAATGCCATTTCTTTAGGTGTTAGCGTTGGCAATGCATTGTGATAGTTGGCAATCAGTTCTTTTCGTTTTTTAACGGTTTCTAAAATATAGTCGGTATTAAAATCTAATCTGTTGTCTATAAATAATTTCCCTTTTAAAACGGTTTCAATAGCTTCCGGTAAAATATACTCAGAAAGGGCTTTTCCGGCAAAACCATCCATACCGGCAGTAAGTGCGTGTATGGCCATTCCCTCTGTACTGTGCGATGTAAGGCCGATGATGCGGATTTGCGGATACTGATCCTTAATAAAACTGGTGGCCTCAATGCCATCAATCAATGGCATTTCAATATCCATTAAAATAACATCGGGCAAAGGTTTTTTAGAGATAATATCTTGCAGCAAAGCCATACCATTACGGGCAAAATACAATAGCTCCATCCCCGGTTCCCGTAATACCCAGGTAGTTATTTTATCTAAAAAAGTAAGATTATCTTCCGCAATCACAATGGCAGTCATACTCAGCAGTAATTTAGAATATTACATCATTTCATACTGCAAGGTATGTTTTTCCATATTACAAAAATTCAGTGAAACCACCTGATTTTTTTGTTGAAAAGTATAGTAAATTTGCGGATTTATTTTGTGATGTGCTTATATTTTTATATTTATCAATACTTTTCAATGGGCATGTAAGTGGTGTATACTTATTCAATAGTAGCAATGGCCCCCAGCCAGGCCATCATTCCCATTCCGGTTTTAATAGCAGCTTCATCAATATTAAATGTAGGGGTATGTACACCCGATGTAATTCCCTTTTCCGTATTCATTACACCCAGTCTGAAAAAGCAACCCGGAACTACCTGAGTATAATATCCAAAATCTTCTGCACCCATTCTAATTTCTGTTTCTTCCACATTTTCGCTGCCCATGTATGCATCGGCCAGTTTCCAGGCAGTATCCGTCAATTGTGCATCGTTATCCACCGTAGGATAGCCAACATCAATATGTAACTGCACCTCAGCCCCCATACTTTCGGCCACGCCTATTACTATTTTCTCAATAAGTGTATGGGCTTTAAAACGCCATTGTTCATCCATGGCTCTGAAAGTGCCCATTAATTTTACCTCATTGGGAATTACGTTGGTAGTATGCCCACCCTGTATGGCACAGATAGATAAAACAGAAGGCGATAATGGGTTATTGTTTCTGGAAATAACCTGCTGCAAAGCAATAATGATATGCGATGCCACCAGTATGGTATCTACCGTTAAATGCGGTGCTGCGGCATGGCCTCCTTTGCTTTTAATGGTAATATATATTTCATCGGCACTGGCCATTACACGCCCTTTTCTGAAACTTAATTTACCCACCTGTAAACCGGGGTGAACATGTAAACCAATAATTCCCTGTGGTTTGGGATGTTCCAATACGCCTTCCTTAATTAAAAGGCTGGCGCCACCTGGATTTCTTTCTTCACCGGGTTGAAAAATAAATTTAACGGTACCCGACCATTCGGTTTTTAATTCGTTCAAAATTTTTACTGCTCCCAACAAACAGGTAGTATGTACATCATGTCCGCAGGCATGCATAACGCCTTCGTTGGTTGAACGATAAGGCACTTCATTTTCTTCTGCTATTGGCAAAGCATCCATATCGGCACGCAGGGCAATGATTCGGCTATGTGGCTCTTTTCCCTCAATCATTCCCACCACACCGGTTCCTGCTTTTACTTCAAAAGCAATACCCCATTCATTTAATTTAGATTGTATGAACCGGGAGGTTTCAAATTCCTGATAACTTAATTCAGGATGGGCATGTAACCAATGGCGAACTGCAACAAACTCATCTGCATATAATTTAGCCCGCTGTTGTATTCTTGTTAAAAGCATATTCATATTTTAAACTAATCAATTGCCTTTTAATTAGGCATACCGGTAGCGGCATATTCCACCATATCATCTACCACATACACGCTAAAGGGAAATGTATTGTTTAATTGCGTTCGTAATAATTCCGCATCTTCTCGTTTCAGGAAGTTACCAATTTTTACTTTGAAATAAGGACTTTGAAATAAAATATACGATTTTTGATCAGGAAATTTAGCCAGCAATTCAGATTTAATTTTAAATGCTTCATCCCTACTGCTGGTAGTAATTACCTGAATGCGATAGCCTTTGACTAAACCGCCCGATGACTTTAAAAGCATTCGTTTATTCATGGCAGCTTGTTTGGTTACCAGCGTATCTATTCGTACATCTTTGTGTACAATAATCGTATCAGGTGTATTGGCAATAATTGTTTTTCCAACCAATAAGCATACAAAAAGCACCAAAATTCGCTGCATAAAAAAATATTTAGTAACCGGATTTGCCGGCAGCAACCGTTTCAATAGGATGCCAGATGGTTTTTATTTCCTGTGTATCCAATATAAAGTAAGGCGACTGTCCGGCGGTATCATCCAGCCAATTTTTAATATTGTATTCAATTACCCTTTTTACATTCAAGGATGCTTTTTCTTTCACCAACTGCACCTCTGCTTTTGATAATTGATTGAATACAATGGCATTTACATCCATATGTTCTGCAAAGTACTTCAATAATTCGTTGGATTTTCCGGTTAAAATGTTAACAACCCCCCCCGGCACATCTGATGAATGAATGATTTCTGCTAAACTGATTGCAGAAATGGGTAAACTTTCTGATGCCAATACCACACAGGTATTGCCGCCTGCAATAACCGGTGCTATTACAGATACCAATCCAATGAAAGCTGATTGTTGTGGGGCTACAATTGCTACTACACCGGTAGGCTCCGGCACAGAGAAATTAAAGTGTGGCGATGCAACGGGATTAACAGCACTAAACACCTGCTGATACTTATCGCACCAGCCGGCATAATACACCAACCGATCAATAGCTGTGCTCACTTCAGTAACGGCATCCATTGTTTTACTTCCTTGTAGCAATAATTCATCTACCAACTGATTTTTTCTGCTTTCCAACATTTCAGCCATACGGTACAGTATTTGCGAACGATTGAAGGCCGATTTGCCCGACCAACCGCTTAAAGCACCACGAGCTGCTACTACCGCATCACGAAAATCTTTTCTGGAAGACTGGCACATATTGGCAAGTAATTTCCCTTTGGCATCTTTAATAGCATAATACCTGCCTGATTCGGTTCTGGGAAACTGGCCTCCTATATAGAGCTTATATGTTTTCAGTACATCAATTCTTTCTGTCATACTTCAAAATTAAAAATTCAAAAAATGGTTTTAGAGGTATATTTTACAAAAAACCATCTACAAATAATTTGTAACCATTCCAATCAGGTTTTACTACATCAATTCTATACCGCTATTTAAGATAAGCGCTTAAACCATGCAACCCTCCTTCTCTGCCAAAACCGCTTTCTTTGTAGCCGCCAAAGGGCGAAACGGGATCGAATTTATTATAGGTATTGGCCCAAACTACGCCTGCTCGCAAACGGGTGGTGATGTTAAAAATACGAGAGCCTTTGTTCGTCCATACCCCTGCACTTAAACCATAGGGTGTATTATTGGCTTTTTCAATTACTTCATCATCGGTTCTAAAGGTTTGAATGGCCAATACCGGGCCAAAAATTTCTTCCTGTGCAATGCGGCTGCTTTGTGCAACGTTGGTAAATAAAGTTGGCCTACAGAAATAGCCTTTACCGGGCAAATCGCAACTGCTTTCAAACATTTCTGCACCTTCTTTTTTCCCGATAGCAATGTATTTTTGAATGGTTTGTAATTGTTGTTTTGAATTAATGGCACCTATATCGGTATTTTTATCTAAGGGATTGCCCACTATTAAGGTAGCAATCCTGTCTTTTAATTTTTGTAACACTTCTTTGTAAACTGATTCCTGTACAAACAAACGGGAACCCGCACAACAAACATGCCCCTGATTAAAATAAATACCATTGATAATGCCTTCCACCGCCTGATCAATGGGTGCATCTTCAAAAATAATATTGGCAGCTTTGCCGCCCAGCTCTAAGGTTAATTTTTTATGCGTGGCGGCAGTTGCACGCTGAATAGTTTTACCCACTTCTGTTGAGCCTGTAAACGCAATTTTATCAATATCGGGGTGATTGACCAGGGCAGCACCGGTAGCACCTGCACCGGTAATAATATTAACTACACCGGGTGGCAAATCACAGTCCTGAATCAGTTCGGCCAATTTTAATGCAGTTAAAGGTGTTGTTTCAGCAGGTTTTAACACTACGGTATTACCACAGGCTAATGCAGGAGCAATTTTCCATGCCGCCATCAGTAAAGGAAAATTCCATGGAATGATTTGTCCGGCCACACCTAACGGTACCGGGTTTCTGTTAGAAAAGACATAAGCTAATTTATCGGCCCATCCCGCATAATAAAAGAAATGATTGGCAGCGAGGGGTATATCAATATCTCGTGATTCGCGGATGGGTTTACCTCCATCTAAACTTTCAATAATGGCAAATTCTCTGGCTCTTTCCTGAATCATCCTTGCAATACGGAAAATATATTTAGCACGTTCTTTAGCTGGCATTTTAACCCAAACATCTTTATATGCGGCTCTTGCGGCTTTCACGGCTTTATCAACATCGGCAATACCCGCTTCGGCAACAGATGCAATTTTTTGTTCCGTAGCCGGATTAATGGTATCAAAATATTTTTTACTGAGTGGTTTTTCGAATTTTCCGTTTATAAAAAGTTGGTATTGTTCTTTCAATGAAGCAGCACTCACACTTTCGGGTGCCGGTGCATAGTTCGTTTTAAAGTTGAGGGAAGGTGTATTATTTTTAGCTATTTTGGCCATAAAAATTGATTAATAAAATATTCAAATAAACAATTCACACTAATCGATTGAGAAATAGTTGGCTGCCTGATACACACCGGTACGCTCTTTCTCTAATTGCATCAATACATCATTAGCAAGGCTGCTTGCACCAAAACGAAACCATTCATTATTCAACCAATCGTTGCCCAATGTTTCCTGCACCATTACCAAATAATGCAATGCGGCTTTGGCTTTAGAGATACCCCCTGCAGGTTTCATGGCAATTTTTTTTCCGGTTCTATAATAAAAATCGCGAATGGCTTCTAACATTACTAAGGTAACCGGCATGGTAGCTGCAGGTTGAATTTTGCCCGTTGAGGTTTTAATAAAATCGGCACCGGCATACATTGCTATTTCGCTGGCACGGCGTACATTATCGTAAGTAACCAATTCACCGGTTTCCAGAATAACTTTTAATCGGGCAGTACCACAGGCTTCTTTTACTGCAGCAATTTCATCAAACACAAAATTGTACTCACCCTGCAGAAATTTTCCTCTGCTAATTACCATGTCAATTTCATCAGCACCTTGTTGCACGGCAAATTTGGTATCTCTAATTTTCACATCACGCGATGACTGGCCACTTGGAAAAACTGTTGCTACCGAAGCTACTTTTATGCCGGAACCTTCTAATGCTTTTTTAGCAACAGCAACCATGGAAGGATACACACATATAGCCGCTACCGTTAGTAGGCCGGGATAAGCATCATACAGGTGCATGGCTTTATAGCATAATTGTTTTACTTTTCCGTCGGTATCTTTTCCTTCTAAGGTTGTTAAATCAATCATATTCAAGGCCAGTTTTAAACCGTTTACTTTGGTTTCGGCTTTAATACTGCGTTTGGTAAATCGGGCGGCTCTTTCTTCTACGCCAACATGATCTATTTGAGGCGTATTTCTAAAATCGGGTAAAAATGCTGTTACAGCAGGCATATAGCAAGTTTAATTATTTCAAAAGTAAATAAAAAAGGGGTTAAAAGCAGGAATATGCTGATAACCCCTTTCCGGTAAAATATATGTTTACGCTTCTTTTCCGTGGCAGTTTTTATATTTTTTGCCGCTTCCGCATGGACAGGGATCATTACGACCAATTTTCGGACCGACTTTAACCGGCTCTTGTTTTACTGGAGTGGGATCGTAATAATCATCTTCTCTAACGGCACCATTCAATGATTCTTTTTGGGTGCGCATATTACTTAAATCAGTTTTACGCTGACGGCCCTCCCGAACGGTTTCACCTTCCTGCAAAGGAATGGTAGCATGGCAAAGGAATTGAACAATTTCTTTATTCACTTCACTATCCATTTGTTTGAACAAATTAAAGGCTTCCATTTTATAAATTACTAATGGATCTTTCTGCTCATAGGCTGCGGTTTGAACACTTTGTTTTAAGTCGTCCATGGCTCTTAGATGTTCTTTCCAGGCATCATCAATAAACGCCAATGTAACAGATCGCTCAAGTGCATTCACCAATTCGATACCGTTGGTATCGAGTGTTTTTTGCATATTGGCCAATACCTGTAATTGTTTTCTGCCATCACCAAAAGGTACAATTACATTTTCGATATGGGCGCCTTGTTGTTGACGAATATTTTTAAATACCGGTAATGTTTGTGTGGCCAGTTCTACTTTCTTGCTTTGGTAATTGGTAATGGCCTGATTGTATAATTTTTCGGTTAACTGTTGTTCTGATAATTTATTCAGTTCTTCCGGTGTAATATTGGTATCGGTTCCAAAGTGTACAATACAGGCTAATCGCAATCCTTCAAAATCATCTTCTACTTTAAATCCGTTAATAATTTCTGCGGCTACACTGTAAAAAGCATTGTCTAAATCGAGTGCCAAACGTTCTCCAAACAAAGCATGGCTGCGTTTGGTATAAATAACGGTACGTTGTTTATTCATTACATCATCATACTCTAACAACCGCTTTCGAATGCCGAAATTGTTTTCTTCTACTTTTTTCTGTGCACGTTCAATAGATTTGGTAATCATGCTATGCTGAATCACCTCACCTTCTTTATAACCTGCAAAATCCATTACTTTGGCAATTCTATCACTGCCAAACATGCGCATTAAATCGTCTTCCAACGAAACGAAGAAAACGGAAGAACCAGGATCGCCCTGGCGACCGGCACGGCCACGAAGCTGTAAATCAACCCTTCTGGATTCATGACGTTCGGTACCCAGAATGGCCAAACCACCTGCTTCTTTTACACCGGGTCCTAATTTGATATCGGTACCACGACCGGCCATATTGGTAGCAATGGTTATAGCGCCTGCCATACCGGCTTCAGCAATAATTTGTGCTTCACGGGCATGTTGTTTGGCATTTAATACATTATGGGCAATTTGTTTTTGCCGTAACATCCTGCTGAGTAGCTCACTTACTTCTACTGAGGTAGTACCTACCAGAACCGGGCGGCCATTTTTTTGCAGATTCAAAATTTCTTCAATTACTGCACCAAATTTTTCTCTTTTGGTTTTAAATACCAAATCGTTGCTATCTTTTCTTATTACAGGCACATTGGTGGGTATGGCCACTACATCTAATTTATAAATATCCCATAACTCGGCGGCTTCTGTTTGTGCAGTACCCGTCATACCGGCTAATTTATGGTACATTCTAAAATAATTTTGCAGGGTAACGGTAGCATAGGTTTGTGTAGTAGCTTCTATCTTCACATTTTCTTTTGCTTCAATAGCTTGGTGCAAACCATCTGAATAACGCCTGCCATCCAAAATACGTCCGGTTTGTTCATCTACAATTTTTACCTGCCCGTCTAAAACAACATATTCATCATCTTTTTCAAATAAGGTATAGGCTTTCAATAATTGTTGTACGGTATGAATACGATCTGCTTTTTGCGCATATTCATTAATCAGGACTTCTTTTTTGTGTATTTTTTCTTCGGCACTGAGTGTATTGTTCTGCTCAATTTCACCGAGTGCTACACTAATATCAGGCAATATAAAAAAGTGTGGGTCTTCGCCCGATTTGGTAATCAGGTTAATCCCTTTATCAGTTAACTCAACCGAATTATTTTTTTCATCAATATAAAAATAGAGTTCCGCATCTACAATGTGCATTTCCCGCGACTGATCGGCCATGTAATAATTTTCTGCTTTTTGCAGTTTCATGCGCATGCCCGGTTCACTTAAATATTTGATGAGTGCATTATTTTTAGGCAATCCTCTAAAAGCGCGGTACAGCAATAATCCGCCATCTTTCGGATCGTCATTGCCTTCTGCAATTTTTTTCTTGGCCTCAATTAAAAACTGGTTCACCGCTTTTTTCTGTGCTTCTACCAATTTTTCAATTCGGGGTTTCAGTTCAAAAAATTGTTCAATATTGTCTTGTTTACCAATGGGGCCCGAAATAATTAAAGGAGTTCTGGCATCATCAATCAATACACTATCTACTTCATCTATTATGGCATAATGGAATTTCCGTTGTACCATTTCATCGGGAGAGTGAACCATGTTATCGCGCAGGTAATCAAAACCAAATTCATTATTGGTTCCGTATACAATATCAGCCAGATAAGCATTGCGCCTGTTTTCTGTATTGGGATCGTGTTTATCAATACAATCTACTTTCAGGCCCAAAAATTCAAAAATGGGTCCATTCCATTCAGAGTCACGTCGAGCCAGATAATCATTCACTGTTACAATATGCACCCCTTCGCCGGCCAGGGCATTCAGGTAAGCAGGCAAAGAAGAAACCAATGTTTTACCTTCACCGGTAGCCATTTCCGCAATTTTTCCCTGATGTAATACCACACCACCAATCAATTGCACATCATAATGCAGCATATTCCAAACCACTTTACCACCCGCAGCCATCCAGTTATTGTTAAATACTACTTCATTGTTGCGAATAGTGATATAATCTTTTTTCACACTCAATTCCCGATCCAAATCAGAAGCTGTAGCTACAAGTGTTTCGTTCTCTTTAAACCTGCGTGCTGTTTCTTTCACCACGGCAAAAGCTTCAGGTAAAATTTCATTCAGTACAGTTTCAATATGTTTATCCCGCTCTTTTTTTAATTTATCGAGCTGATGGTATAATTTATCTTTCTCATGAATTTCGGTAGGTGGCAACGCATCTGCCTCTTGTTGCAAGAGGGCAATTTCATCATCAATTTCAGTAAGATGGGCTTTTATTTTTGCTTTAAATTCAACAGTTTTGTTGCGCAAAGCATCATTGCTGAGCGTTTTATATTGTTCATAAAACTGATTAATTTTTTGAACAATAGGAAGAATTTTTTGAACGTCTTTTTCGCTCTTATTTCCACCTAAAATTTTTGACATTAATTTCAGCATATCTCAAAATAACTTGTGGTGTATTAAAAAAAGTTTTTTATCCAAAATCAGTGCTACAAAACCATTTAAGCCAAAATGACATAAACAGGGGCATCAAAGGTAAACAATTTGAAGGTTCTCAATGTTTATCAGGCGCAATAATACTGCTTTATCAATTACTTAACGAATTCACCATTTATTTTGGGTTTGAAATCATTTTAGTGCTATTCCTGCATTCATTTCACAATAATTTGGATATTATGAACAAAAAGTTTTGGTTATTAATTGTAACAAGTGGCTTTTTTGCCATTACAATTGAGGCACAAATCAATTTAACAGACAGTTCACTGCAACAGAAATATGATAGTATTTACATAAATCGCCAAACGCTGATAAAAAACAACATGAGTATTTTGGGCGCATGGGCAGGGCTAAATATCATCCAAAGCAGTATCAGTGCTGCCAGTACTTCAGGAAATACACAGACTTTTTTTAAAATGAATGTATATTGGAACACCGTGAATGCTGCCATAGCAGGTATTGGATTTTTACAGGCCAAAAAAGCGCTCACAAAAAAAATTACCCCGCAGCAAAATTGGCTACAGCAGCAAAAAACAGAACAATTTTTACTGCTGAATACAGGATTAGATGCAGCTTACATTACAACAGGTTTGTATTTAAGAGAGCATGGCCTAAGAAAAAACAACGACCAAACAGAGGGTTTTGGCAGCAGTATAATACTTCAGGGCAGCTTTTTATTTGTTTTAGATGTAATTCAGTACTTAGAACATCACCAAAACGGTAAAAGACTTTCAAAGCTTTGTTTAGAGCCTGCCAATAATGGTTTAGGATTGGTTTGGCACCTGTAAACCAAAATTTTAAGTAGATTTTTAAGGAAGGATGGGAATTTAATACCAATCTGCTACTTTTGCAGCCAATTTAAAGTTGAAATATGGCCGGTCAGTTAAAAGAAGTACGTAACAGAATTAAAAGTGTACAAAGCACCCAGCAAATTACCAAAGCCATGAAAATGGTAAGTGCTGCCAAATTACGCAGGGCACAGGATGCCATTATACAAATGCGCCCCTATGCCCGAAAATTACAGGAAATGCTCAGCAATATTGTTAGCAATATGGAAGGTGGTGCCTCACTTGCATTGGCTGAAGAACGCCCGGTTGAAAAGGTGCTACTGATTGTAATTACCAGCGATCGCGGACTTTGTGGCGCCTATAATTCCAATGTAGTAAAATTGGCCAAGCAAACCATTGCCGAAAAATATGCAGCCCAATTAAAAAAAGGCAATATCACTATTTGGAATATTGGTAAAAAAGGTTATGAAAGCCTGTCAAAGCAGGGTTTTAAAACTGAAGAAACTTATAAAGATATTTTTTTACAGCTCAGCTTTGAAAAAGTTCAAGAAGCCGCACAGGCTGCCATGTATGCTTTTGAAAACAAAACTTTTGATGCGGTTGAAATTATTTACAGCGAATTTAAAAATGCTGCATCACAACGTTTTGTTGCAGAACAGTTTTTACCCATCCCAAAAATTCAACAAACCGGATCACAAAAAGCAGATTTTATTTTTGAACCCGAAAAAGAAATTTTGCTTACTGAGCTGATGCCTAAAATTTTAAACACACAACTATATAAAGCAGTATTGGATGCCAATGCAAGCGAACATGGCGCCAGAATGACGGCCATGGACAAAGCCAGCGACAATGCCAATGAATTATTAAAATCGTTGCGTATTTCGTACAACAGGGCCAGACAGGCAGCCATTACAACCGAACTTACAGAAATAGTGAGTGGAGCAGCCGCTTTACAAGGTTAATCAAAAAAACCTATTTTAGTAACTCCTTAAGCAACATAACAGTGGAATTAAGTGCTATTATACCACATATTGAGGCATTGATTTTTGCCAGCGAAAAACCACTGACAGTTTCCGAAATGGTAGAGCTGATTAATAATGCTTTTGGTTTTATGGAAGAAAGAATTAATCTGGAACAGATACAAATGGCGCTTCAAGGTATTACCGAAAAATACAAATCAGAATTTTACCCCTTTGAAGTAATTGAAAGCGGCGGTGGATGGCAATTTCTAACCAAAAAAGCATTTCACAAAACAGTTGTACAACTAAATGGAGATAAATTTTTAAAACGCCTTTCCAATGCAGCTTTGGAAACATTAGCCATTATTGCTTATAAACAACCTATTACAAAAGGAGAAATTGAAACCATTCGCGGTGTAAACAGCGATTACAGTGTTCAAAAATTATTAGAAAAAGAATTAATATTAATAAGCGGCCGAAATGAAGAATTGCCCGGTAAACCTTTGTTATACACCACTTCTAAAAATTTCATGGATTATTTTGGCATAAACTCACCTGATGATTTACCTAAAATAAAAGAAGTATTGGCTGAGCAGGCTGTTGATGCCACCGTTATTAAACCGGAAGATTTTATGAGTGCCACCCAATCAAATGAGGAAGATAACAGCAGCAACATTGTTGTAAATGCGCAGGGTGAACTTTTAGTGGATGACAGTATCAGTTCTGAAAACGAAGCGAACGAGGATTTGATTGAACCGGAAAATTCTCCTGAATAAACATTTCTATCATCCTCAATCTATTTTTTCAAGCTGTATCTTCGCAGCATGCAGCCACTCAGTAACGAAACTTTATTAGCCATAGCACATGATTATGGCACACCGGTTTATGTGTATCATGCAGAAAAAATTGAGGCACAGTACCAACAACTAACCCATGCATTTCAAGAAACCAATACCCGTTTTTTTTATGCCTGCAAAGCATTAACCAATATCAGTATCTTAAAATACATTGGCAATTTGGGTTGCAATATGGATTGCAGTTCAATTAATGAAGTGCAATTGGCACTATATGCAGGTATTCCGCCTAACAGAATTTTATATACCTCTAACGGTATAGCCTTTGACGAAATTGAGGCAGCCGCTCAAGAAGGTGTGCACATTAATATTGACAGCATTTCCAACTTAGAAAAATTTGGCAAAAAATACGGCAATACCTACCCCGTTGGTATCCGGTTACGCCCCAATATTCTGGCAGGAGGCAATTTAAAAATATCTACCGGACACGATAAAAGCAAGTTTGGCATACCGGTTGACCAAATAGCAGAAATTTTAAACATTATTCAGCAATACAACCTTATCATTAAAGGATTGCACATACATACCGGCAGCGAAATAAAAGATGTTTCGGTATTTGTGCAAGGCATTACCGTGCTGTTTGATTTAATTCCAAAATTTAACCACTTAACATACATTGACCTGGGTGGGGGCTTTAAAGTACCTTACAAAGAAAACGAAGAAGGCACTAATATTGAACTACTGGCTAAAGAAGTAAAAAGAGCATTTTCGGCGCACCCCAACCCAAATGGCAAACCGTTAGAGGTTTGGTTTGAACCAGGTAAATATCTGGTAAGTGAAGCAGGATATTTCATTACACAGGTAAATGTACTGAAACCCACTTCTGCTACTACATTTGTAAGCGTAAACAGTGGCTTTAATCATTTAATACGCCCCATGTTTTATGATGCCTATCATCGCATTCAAAATATCAGCAATCCAAACGGTAAACATATACACTATTCAGTTGTAGGTAATATTTGCGAAACCGATACTTTTGCATGGAACCGTTTATTAAATGAAACCAGAGAAGGTGATTTTTTAGTGTTTTACAATGCCGGCGCTTATGGTTTTGAAATGAGCAGTAACTTTAATAGCAGATTTAAGCCCGCCGAAGTATTAGTATTAAATGGGAAAACGCATTTAATTAGAAAAAGAGACAGCTGGCAGGATTTATTGAAGAACCAAATAGAAGTTCTGTAGCTTAGCATAATATGATATGATTGAAATTAGCCACATAAAAAAAACATTCGGAGATAAAACCATTTTGGAAGACATCAGTGCTACCATGGAGGCTGGCAAATGTAACCTCATTATCGGCACCAGTGGTAGTGGTAAAACGGTTTTGACCAAATGTATTGTGGGGCTTTTTACACCCGACTCAGGCGATGTTTTATACAGCGGTGAAAGTATGCTGACCATGAACAAACATGAGAAAAAAATACTCCGGCAACAAATTGGCATGCTGTTTCAGGGCTCGGCACTATTCGATTCAAAAACTGTAGAAGAAAATGTACGTTTTCCACTCGATATGTTCAGTAAACTTTCCATGACAGAAAAACAAAAACGGGTGAATGAAGTGCTGGAAAGGGTAAACTTATCCGGATCCAATCAAAAATTTCCGGCTGAATTAAGTGGTGGTATGAAGAAAAGAGTAGGTATTGCCAGAGCCATCGTACTCAATCCGAAATATTTATTTTGCGATGAACCCAACTCAGGATTAGATCCGCAAACTTCTTTACTGATTGATAAACTCATTAAAGATATTACACATGAATTTAATACCACAACCATTGTGGTAACACACGATATGAATAGTGTAATGGAAATTGGCGACCATATTATTTATCTCCATAATGGCCGCAAACAGTGGGAAGGCAGTAATAAAGACATCATTTTCAGCAAAGACCAGTTACTCAATAATTTTATTTTTGCATCTGAATTTTTACAGGATGCCAAAGAAATGCGCATGATAGAAGCTGCACAAAAAAAATAGAATATATCTTACGCCCTCTTTCAATTCGTTCCATAAAATATTGGTTCACTCAATTTCCCCATACCCTAGCTACTACCACCAATTCAATACTTAACATTCTTTTTTAAAATTATTTTACCGGCTAAATAAACTTCTTCATCCGCTAATGGTCTGTTATTATACACCATCTATAAAAAATGAAACTCATGAAAAAAACAGTTTTCCTTTTAACAAGCGGTTTATTTTTCACCATTGCAGCAATGGCACAAACCGGAGCTACCACCAGCACTCCTACTCAAAATCCTGCAGTAAAATCAGGCATGAAAGACATGCGTCATGATGTGCGTGATATTAGAAAAGACAAAAGGCAACGTGCAGAAGCCTTAGAAAATGGGAATAAAGCAAAAGCAAATGCTTTAGGTAAAGACATTCGCTCTGATAAAAAAGATATGAATCAGGACAGAAAACAATTACAGGCCGAAGGCGTAAAACATCCTGTTAAGCGCGCCGACAGACAAATTCACAGACAAAACATGACGCACAAAGGGTAAAAACAGAAGCGTATTTTCGTTGTTCAGAACCTGCTCGAATCAGCTGATTTCGACAGGTTTTTTTATGCTATAGCCTAATTTCCCACCAACAAAACAATTCCTCTATTTTAACAATATGCAGGTATTTTCTCAATTAATTTTGTGTTTTAAAACCGTCATCAAAAAACGTATTCGTATCTTTATGCCGCATTTACGGTTTGTAAATTGTTTCATTTCAAAACAAGTTAAATTACTATACAACATGAAGCACATATTCATCGCTTGCGCCATTATTTGCTGGCTTCCCTTCCTCACAAATGCACAAACAAATAATGACAGTTTACCAGCCTATTTAAAAAATCCAACCATTCCTTCCTTTCAGATTTTAAGTACAGACAGTACCTGGTTTACCAATCGTTCCCTTCCTAAAAACATTCCGGTTGCCATTATTTACTTCAGCCCCGATTGTGGCCATTGCCAATATGAGGCAAAAGAACTCAACAAAAAAATGGATAGTCTTTCCAACATATTTTTTGTTTGGGTTAGCTACCACCCTTTTGATGATATTAAAAAATTTTATTTTGATTATGGCCTGAGTAAGTATAAAAATGTGGTTGCAGGAAGAGATCCCCAATATTTTATACCCGCATTTTATAAAGTAGAATTTACCCCTTTTATAGCCTTATATAATAAGCATGGTAAGTTTGTAAAAGAATTCAGACAGGGCGCTTCACCTCAGGAAATAATGGAAGCCTTACAATAAAAATTTTGAAAGCTTACCTTAAAATAATAGCTATCCCATTTGGATAATAATAGGTTTTTGAAATAAATTTATTCACTAATTATTAAATATGTTTTTATGAAAATTACCGTTGTAGGTGCAGGTGCCGTTGGTGCAACATGTGCCGATAATATTGCCAGAAAAGAACTTTGCCATGAACTGGTTTTATTAGACATTAAGGAAGGCATTGCCGAAGGGAAAGCACAAGACATGATGCAAACTGCAGCTTTACTGGGTTTTGATACCCGCATTAGCGGCAGCACCAATGATTATTCAAAAACTGCCCATTCGGATGTGGTGGTAATTACTTCAGGTTTACCGCGTAAACCCGGTATGACAAGAGAAGAATTGATTGGTGTAAATGCAGGCATTGTAAAAGGTGTTGCAGAAAACATCTTAAAATATTCACCCAATGCAATTTTCATCATCATATCCAACCCAATGGATACCATGACTTATTTAACATTACAGGCTACCGGATTACCTAAACACCGCGTAATCGGAATGGGCGGCGCATTAGACAGCTCCCGTTTCCGTTATCAGTTAAGCCAGCACTTAGGCTGCAGCCCTGCTGATTTAAATGCAGTGGTAGTGGGCGGACACGGTGATACCACTATGATTCCATTGATTCGTTTAGCAACCTGGAACAGTGTACCTGTTACCAAATTTTTATCTGCCGAACAGCAACAACAAATTATTAATGATACGATGGTGGGCGGTGCTACATTAACCAAATTAATTGGTACATCGGCCTGGTATGCACCCGGCGCTGCCTGTGCAGCTATGGTAGAGAGCATTGTACGCGATGAGAAAAAATTAATTACCAGTTGTGTTTATTTAGATGGCGAATATGACCAAAAAGATATTTGCATGGGCGTACCCGTAATCATTGGAAAAAATGGCTGGGAAAAAATTCTGGATTTTGAATTAAATGAAGATGAAAAAGCAGCATTTGCAAAAAGTGCCGCCGCTGTTAGAGGCATGAATGATGTGCTGAAAACATTGTAATGATCAATATACCTTCGTAATGAGCCCTGTTTTAATAGCAGGGCTTATTTTTTTGTAACCATTGCCAACGCATCCTTTGCTATTTGATCCACATCCTGCCATTGCATACAATGAAAATGCTTTTTAGGGCAGGTTGTAGTACCGTAATTTGAACAGGGCTGACAAGCTAAATTTGGTACCACATAGTTATGGTACAAATGATGCAATGCTTCATTTACGTAACCGGTTCCGTAATAAGGTTCCACATCTAATGCTGGCGAAGTACCACCCCAAATGGCCAATACTTTTTTTTGAAATGCACAGGCAATATATTGTAAACCGGTATCATGCGAAATCACCAGATTGGAATGGCGAACAATATCGGCAGATTCATGTAAAGAAAATTTTCCACAGGCATTATAAACTTTAATATCATCAACAGTAGCTATGGCCGCACCCATCGTAGCATCTTCTTTTCCCCCTACCAATACAATGGGGTAGTTGATGGCAGCACACAATTCTTGCAGTTTTTCCAAAGGCAACTTCTTGGTAAAATACGATGCTCCAATTACAATGGCAATATAACCGGCACTATGCGATACCGGTAAATCGCCTGGCTTTAGTGTTGCATGCAATGGTATAAAATAATCTAACCCCCTCCCATCATCAGTAACCCCCAAAGGTGCTAAAGCATCTAAACAACGTAGTGATATGTGCCTACCCGGCATTAAGTTAATGTGAAATCGGGTTAGTAAAAATTTTTGTACACTCAGTTTTCGATAAGCCAATACTTTGGTACGCAAAGCCCAACGAATTTTATAAGAACGAAAGTTTTTATGAAAGTCAATTACATAATCAAACTGCTCAGCTTTCAAAGTTTTGATTAGGGCAGATAAATTGCCATTGTAATAATGAAATTGATCGATGTATGGATTGGCTTCTGTAACCGCTTTAAACTGAAGTTTACTCAAAAAATGAATTTCAACATTGGGTAGTTGTTGCTTCAGACAACGTATAGCCGGCGTGGTTAATACAATATCTCCAATTGAAGAAAAACGAATCACCAACAACTTCATACAAAGTTTTTAGAAATCAATAATGTTACAGGCCACCTATTTTCAATCGCCCATCAGTTGTAACGATGCTGTATTGACGGAAGATATACTTTATCAGGAAATTGCCCGGCTATGGCAATACCTCATCCACTTCTACATAATTCAAATCTTTATGAAAAGTTTCTTCAGTATACCAGGCAGCCAATACAGCAATAAGCATTACAACAATTCCTGTTATCCAGGCACTTTTTAAATAATCGGTATATGATTGTAATCCTGTAAATAGCAAAGAAACTAATACCAATGAACCTCTTACCATATTGGGTACCGTTGTTGCCACTGTTGCACGAATATTGGTACCAAACTGTTCTGCTGCCATGGTTACAAAAATAGCCCAGAAGCCCGTTCCGAAACCTAAAATAGCAGCTACCAAATACAGCATGTTTACCGATTGCCCATGCAGATTAAAAAACCATACAATTGAAATGGCCGTAATACCATAAAAAATAAACACCGCTTTTTTTCTGCTTTGTAATGCCTGGCTTAAAAAGCCTACCAGTACATCTCCAATTGAAATGGCCACATACGCATACATTACTGCTTTCCCCGGATCTACAGTACCCTGAATTTGCATGTGCGCTCCAAACTCTTTTGAAAAGCTAATAAGTATACCAATCACATACCAGGTGGGTAATCCTATTAAAATGGCCTTCATGTATTTTAGAAAATATTTTCGTTTCAAGAACAACATAAAAAAATCGCCCTTGCGTACATTTTTATGTTGCAGTGATTGAAACATACCCGACTCTAAAACACCCACCCGCAATAACAATAATAACAGCCCCAAACCGCCGCCAATAAAATAACAGGTACGCCATTCAAACATTTCTTTAATAAAAAATGCAAATACAGCACCGGTTAAACCAATGCCTGCAACCATTGATGTGCCTATCCCTCTTTTTTCTTTAGGCAATAATTCACTTACTAATGTTATACCTGCTCCCAATTCACCGGCCAAACCAATACCGGAAATAAAGCGCACCAATGCATATTGGTGTACCGTTTGTACAAACCCGTTGGCAATATTTCCAATAGAGTATAATATAATGGAAGCAAATAAAACTTTAAGTCTTCCTTTTTTATCGCCCAAAACACCCCATAATATGCCGCCCAGCAACAGCCCAATCATTTGAATGTTTAAGATAAACAACCCATCGCCTGCAATCTGAGCATCGGTTAAACCCAATGATTTTAAAGAAGGAACACGTATAATGCTGAATAAGAGCAAATCATAAATATCTACAAAATAACCTAATGCGCCTATAATAACGGGTAATGACAGGATGCCATATTGCTTTTGATTCATACCGATTGTTTCAATCTAATTTTTAAAGGCATGAATATAAATAAAATGGAGAAAGGTTGATGCAAAACGAATAAAAGAAGCTGTAAAAACATCCTGAACAGCAGTTTTAGCTATTGCTTTCTTCGTTTACCCAAAAACAATTTAATTAATACTGGTGCAGTGGTTACCAAAACAATAGCCAGCACAATAATTTCTAAATGCTTTTTAATATCAAACTGATAGTTTACAATAAAAAACCTGTCTAAATAATGTCCACCTGCTACCATTGCAATTACCCAGGCTACGCATCCTACAATATTAAAGAAGGTAAATTTTTTATGCTCCATGGCCACAATGCCCGCTACAATAGGTGCAAATGTTCTTACAATTGGAATAAATCGGGCAAATATAATGGCACCGCCGCCATGCTTTTCATAAAAATCGTGTGCCTGTTGTAAATAATGTTGTTTAAAAATAAAATTATCTTTCCAATGATACATGGCCGGCCCTACTTTTCTACCAAACCAATAACCAGCCGCATTGCCCAAAATGCCTGCCAGCGAAATCAATACAATCAACAAAACCAAATTAATAAAGCTGCTATTCGATTCGATAAAAGATGCCATTAGCATATTACTGTAAATACCTGCAACAAATAATAAACTATCGCCTGGTAAAAAAAATCCGACAAATAATCCGGTTTCAGCAAATACAATAAACAGCAGCACCCAAAGACCGCCATGCTCAATATAAAACTGTGGTTGTAATAACTGATGCCATTCAAAAGATAACAACATACTATTTAATTAAAATGAATGTATTTTAAGCTGCATTTTCCAATTCCATTGCCCCCTCCCATTTGCTTACCACTGAAGTAGCCAAAGCATTTCCCAACACATTGGTAGCCGTTCTAAACATATCACAGAAATGATCGATTGGCAATATTAAAGCAATCCCCTCAGGTGGAATGTTAAACATTGCACAAGTTGCCGTAACCACTACCAAAGAAGCACGAGGCACACCGGCAATACCTTTACTGGTTAACATTAAAACAATTAACATGGTGAGCTGGGTGCCAATATCTAAATGAATACCATAGGCCTGTGCAATGGCTAAACTGGCAAAAGTCATGTACATCATACTTCCGTCTAAATTGAAGGAATAGCCCAGGGGCAGAATAAATGCAACAATTTTATTGTTACAACCAAAGCGTTCGAGTTCCTCTGTTAATTTGGGAAAAACTGCCTCGCTGCTGGTGGTACTAAAAGCAATAATGAGTGGTTGAACAATTCTGCGTACCAAAGCAGGCAATCGGTTTTTTAAAATCATAGCCCCTACTATTAATAACAATGCCCACAACAAAAAAATACCCAACATAAAATACAAGAGATACAAACTGTAAAACCTAAACACTTCTAACCCATTGGTGGCAATAACCGCGGCAATAGCACCAAATACACCCAATGGTGCAAATCCCATTATATAACCTACCATTTTTAAAATTACCTGCGCTACCGCATCCAATACTTTAATAATAATTTTTCCGGTATTACCCAAAGCAGCAGTTGCTATACCAAAGAAAATAGAAAAAATTACAATTTGTAAAATTTCATTGGTAGCCATGGCCTCAATAATACTTTTGGGGAAAACATGGCTCACAAAAGTATCTAAAGAAAAAGACTGTGTTTTACCCAATAAATCTTTGGCACCGCCGGTATCAGCTGCCGTTAAATGTATACCGGTACCGGGTTTAAAAATATTAACCAGTAAAAGCCCCAATAATAAACTGGTAAAAGATGCTGAGATAAACCAAAGCAATGCTTTACCGCCCACCCTTCCAACCGTTTTTAAATCACCCAATTTGGCAATACCCACTACAAGTGTACTGAATACAAGCGGGGCAATAATCATTTGCACCAATCGCAGAAATATGGTGGTTAATAAATTGGCTTTTGGCGCAAAAGCAGCAATAAAGGTTGGGGATGAATTTTCATGCACCAGATAACCAACGCCAATACCCAGTAACATCGCTATTAAAATATAGAGGGTTAATCTGTTTTTCTTCATATGGTGTTTCTGTTTAAGCAGCGCATGCAGCCAGAATACTGCACTATTTTATTAAATATAATTGCAGGCTTTTCAAAACCGGTTATACAAAGCGGCAATATAGGTATAAACCACGTATAATGAATACTCCTTACAGATTGTTTTGCAAAAGAAACACTTGTATTTCAGAACAGTATTTGCTTTCAATTTTTTATGCACCTGTTTCAAAAAATCAATTATTCCGCGCTGTTTCATAAAGTTTTACCTGCTGTAATGAATTAAATTCCTATTTTTCCAATTCGAAAATTGTAAAACCTAATCAACTGTACCATGAGTTTATTTAGAAAAAAATCAATTGAGGGCATTATGACGCAGGCTTCCGATAGTGAATCGGGTTTAAAAAGAACCCTGGGAGCCGGAAACCTGATAGCCTTAGGTATTGGTGCCATTATTGGCGCAGGATTGTTTGTAAGAACTGCGGCTGCAGCTGCCGAAGCCGCAGGCCCGGGCGTTACTTTATCATTTGTTGTAGCTGCTGTTGGCTGTGCTTTTGCCGGCTTATGTTATGCTGAATTTGCTTCTATGATACCCATTGCGGGTAGTGCTTATGCCTACTCTTATCTTACAATGGGTGAATTAATTGCCTGGATTATTGGTTGGGCACTTATTATGGAATATGCACTGGGTGCTGCTACCGTTTCTATTGCCTGGAGCGAATACCTGAATAATTTGCTGGGAGGGCAAATCCCATATGAATGGTGCCACTCGCCCTTCGAAACTTCTATGAACGGTGTTCGGGGCATCATCAATTTGCCGGCTTTAGTGATATTGCTTGCATTGACCTTATTATTAATTCGTGGTATGCAGGAATCTGCAACCGTTAATATGATTATTGTATTTATAAAAGTTGCCATTGTAATTGCCTTTATTGCCATTGGCTGGCATTTTATTAAGCCCGAAAATCATACCCCTTACCTGATACCCGCCGATGCACCCGGCCATGGTGGTTATTTTAAACATGGATGGGGTGGCGTTTTAGGTGGTGCTGCCATTGTGTTTTTTGCCTTCATTGGCTTTGATGCAGTAAGCACGGCTGCACAGGAAGCTAAAAACCCGAAAAGAGATATGCCGATTGGTATATTAGGATCGCTGGTGGTTTGTACCATTCTCTATATTTTATTTGGTCATGTGCTAACCGGTGTGGCCAATTGGAGTGAATTTGCAAAAGCCGGAAAAGAAGCTTCCGTTGCCTATGCCATTCAACATTATATGACAGGCTATAGCTGGCTGGCTACTGCAGTAACGGTAGCAATTTTAGCCGGTTTCTCTTCTGTTATTCTCGTGATGTTAATGGGGCAAAGCCGTATTTTTTATACCATGAGTAACGACGGATTAATCCCAAAAGCATTTGGCGATTTACATCCCCAATACAAAACCCCGTATAAAGCCAACTGGATATTATTTATTTTTGTTGGTCTTTTTGCTGCATTTGTTCCGGGTAGTGTAGCCGGCGATTTAACTTCATTTGGTACCTTATTTGCCTTTTTATTGGTAAGCCTGGGGGTTTGGATTTTACGCATCAAATCGCCACAAATTCATCGTCCTTTCAAAACGCCATTGGTGCCATTGGTGCCTATTTTGGGATTCGTTATTTGTTTGGGGATGATAGTAGCTTTAGATCCCGAAACCTTAAAAGTTGCGTTTGCCTGGATGGCACTGGGTATTATTGTATACTTTGCTTATAGCCGCAAACACAGCAAACTCAATACACCAGGAGATATTTTACCCAAAGCAACCGATTTTGAAAAAGAGTAAAGACCTTATACCATTCAACCCCGATTCGTCGGGGTTTTTTGTTGTACCACCGTTTACTGCTAAATTTGCCAACAATTTTTTTGTAGCCGGCTGTTGTACGCATGGCATCGCCTGTTGTGTCACTCACTTCAACGTTCCTGCAAAAAGGAGCTTTGTTACGTTCAATGAACAACCTGCCATACTATAAACAAGCCTTCAATTACTTATTATTTATAAATATTATTATGGGAAGGATTTTTGAAGTAAGGAAAGCCACCATGTTTGCCCGTTGGGACAGAATGGCCAAACAATTTACCCGCATTGGAAAAGAAATTGTAATTGCCGTAAAAGCCGGCGGGCCCGATCCTGCTACCAATCCGGCTTTGCGCCGCTGCATGCAAAACGCCAAAAGTGTTAACATGCCAAAAGACCGGGTGGAAGCAGCCATTAAACGCGCCATGGGCAAAGAGGCCACCAATTACGATGAAATTTTATACGAAGGTTATGGCCCGCACGGTGTAGCCTTATTGGTTGAAACGGCTACCGATAATCATGTGCGTACCGTTGCCAATGTTAAAAGCCATTTTAACAAAGGTGGCGGAACATTAGGTAACAGTGGCAGTGTAAGCTTTCAGTTTAAGAAAATGGGGGTATTCAAATTAAAACCCGAAAATTTGGATATTGAATCATTAGAATTAGAACTAATTGATTTTGGTTTAGAAGAAATGGGAGAAAGCACCGATGAAGAAGGCAATAATATTATTGTATTGCGATGCGCTTTTGTTGATTTTGGTAAATTACAAAAAGCATTAGAAGACAAAGGCATTACACCCATCAGCGCTGAATTAGAATGGATTCCTACTACTACAATTCCGGTAAATGATACCCAGGCCGAAGAAGTAAGTAAACTCATTGAACGATTAGAGCAGGATGAAGATGTAACAAAAGTGTTTCACAATATGGGGTAAAAGCTAAAAAGTAAAAAAGCAGGAATGACACAACGTATCCCTGCTTTTTTTGTTAATAGTGATAACATGCAAAATCATCACAACTTATTAAAACCTATCATTTTTTTTGATGGTGTTTGTAATTTATGCAGCCATTCAGTATTGTTTGTACTGCGCAATGATTCAAAACAACAATTTCAATTTGCCTCTTTACAAAGTAATTTCGGGAAAAATATTTTATTAAAATACAACTTACCCTTAGAACATTTCGGCAGTTTTATTCTTTTACAAAACAACAAAATATACACCCAATCAACCGCCGCATTAAAAGTTGCCACTGAGTTAAAATTTCCAATGAACTTGTTGGCAATTGGATGGATAATTCCCAAATTCATCAGAGATAAGGTTTACAACTATATTGCAGCAAACCGTTACCGTTGGTTTGGGAAAAAAAATATCTGCTTCATACCCGATGAAAAATGGAGAAATCGATTTATTGAGTAGCGGCATTAGTCTACTAATACAACATAGTTAAACATAAAATTTTATCAATATTTCTTTTATGCATCAACAATAATAATATTTTCCACACCCAATGCACATAATTATTGCAAAAACAAGATTATTGAAATAGGCAGTAAAGTTTAGTTAAAATTAATTAACAAAATGGTAATTTTAACTTTACATTATTTTATTCAATAAACCTTGCAAAATGATTAAAAAACAATTGTTGAAACCATTGCTGTTGTTAGCACTGTCTATTTTAAGTGCTATTACACTCACAGCACAGATTACCACGGCAATACTCAGTGGTACGGTAAAAGATGAAAAGGGTAAACCACTATCGGGTGCAGTTGTAACCATTGCTTATCCTGATGCGGGAATTAATAAAACAATTATTACAAAATCAGATGGAAGTTTTGAAGTACCCAATCTCAGGGTTGGCGGACCGTATAATGTAACAGCAAGCTATACAGGCTATACTGCCAAAACAGAAAGCAATATTTTTCTTGACCTGGGTCAGAATACAAGTGTTGCAGTACAACTAAGTACCAACATTAATCAATTGAATGATGTGGTAGTTTCTTCAGCAAGTTCAAAAATATTTAATGAAAACAGAACCGGTGCAGCAACAAATATTAACTCCAGACAATTAAGACAGCTTCCTACAATATCAAGATCGGCAGATGATTTTACCAGATTAACTCCATCTGCTTCACAAGGCTATAACGGCACTTCATTTGCTGGAAGAAACGGACAATACAACAATTATTCATTAGATGGTGCGGTTTTTAATAATCCGTTTGGATTAGATGCACCCACTCCGGGTGGACAAACCGGTGCCCAACCTATATCATTAGATGCAATTGATCAAATACAAGTAAATATTGCCCCTTATGATGTTACACAAGCCGGCTTTACCGGGGCCGGTGTTAATACTGTTACAAAAAGTGGAACCAATAAATTTGGCGGTACAGTATATGGATTTTACAGAAACCAAACATTAACCGGCCATAAAGTAGAAGGCACAAAATTCAATATTCCTTCCTTAACCGATTTTCAGGGAGGTGCTTCATTAGGTGGAGCCATTAAAAAAAATAAATTATTCTACTTTGTTAATTTTGAAACTCAACAAAGAGAAGATCAGGCCAGCGCCTATGTAGCACAAAATGCTTCTAATGCCGGCGGATTAACAACATCAAGGGTATTACAGTCTGATTTAGATACCGTAAGCAAAATTTTATTCAATCGCTTTGGTTATGTTACAGGCCCTTATCAGGGTTTTAATTTAAAGCAAATTAATTACAAATGGCTGGCTAAAATTGACTGGGTAATTAATGACCAGCATTCATTATCGTTTACATACAATGGCTTAGATGCTACACAGGAAAAACCTGCACATCCCAATGCCATCAACCGAAGAGGTCCTGATGCCATTACGCTGCAATTCCGAAATTCAGGGTATCAAATGGTTAATAAATTACATTCTTTTGGATTAGAATTAAAATCAAATTTCAATAGCACTTTTGCCAATAAATTCAGGGCAGTTTATACTTTATTCAGAGATCACCGTAATGCATTTTCAACTCCCTTTCCTGTTTTAAATATTACAAAATATGGCGTTCCATATATAGTGGCGGGATATGAACCGTTTTCAATTCACAATGTATTAAATCAGGATGCATTACAATTAACGGATAATTTCAATGTAATTCTTGCAAAACATACATTAACATTTGGTGCTTCATACGAACAATTTAAGTTTGGTAATTCATTTAATTTGTTAGGTTTTGGACCATCGTTGTTTAGCCCAATAGATATCAACACTTTCAAAACACAGGTTCCAATTGGTGGCAATGTAATTTTTGGAGCCTACCCACTTGATGTAGATGTAACTTATGCAAAAAACAGAGCTGCAGCAGATAAATGGGTATGGTATTATTTAACAGTAGGTCAGCTATCTGCTTATGCACAAGATGAATGGAAAGTAGCAAAAAACTTTAAATTAACTTATGGTTTAAGGATTGATAAGCCTATTTACTATCCATCAAAAGCAAGTTATACAAGCCCCAATATGAATAGTAATGGCACTTTTGCCGGAAGCTATACCAGTGGTTCGCCAACTGTTGCCAATACAGATAATTTAAAATTATATAATCCCGAAGGTGTACCAGTAAAAAACGGGCCGGGACAAACCATTGATAATACACGTATGCCTAACGGTACTGCATTGCTGTCGCCAAGAATTGGTTTTAATTGGGATATAAATGGTGATAAAATTGTTCAACTACGCGGTGGTACAGGTTTCTTTACAGGAAGATTTCCATTTGTATGGCTCGGTAATGCCATTGGCAATCCCTTTTCAGGATACTATAATGTAACTGCCAATAATTTCAAATGGCCGCAAATTTGGAGATCAAGCTTAGGTGTTGATTATAAAGCAGCCCCAAGCACTATTCTCACAATAGATGTGGCATACACAAAAGATGTAAATGCAATGATGGTTAGAGATTATGGATTAGGTACTCCTACCGGCCATTTAAATTCTGGAACAGGTGATAATAGAAGCATCTATAATCCATCAGATAAAGGAAGCACAGGCACCTATGTTTTTACCAATACAAAAGTAGGCAATTCATTTAATGCAACTTTCCAGATGCAACATACATTTAAAAAAGGTTTATTTCTCACTGGTTCATATAATTATTTGGCAGCAAATGATGCAAGCTCCATTTCAGCTGAAATTTCAGGGGATGCATTTGATAGGAACCCCATTATAGGGAATGCTAATATTGCAGTAAGTTCACCATCATTATATGGTAATACACACCGTTTTGTATTAGCAGGGATTAAAAAAATTGAATATGGAAAAGAAAAACAGCATGCAACAACCATATCATTTTTTGCCAACTGGTCAAGCGGTAATCGTTTTTCTTATGTATATGGTGGAGATGTAAATCAGGATGGTTCAAGTTTCAATGACTTAATGTATATTCCTACAAAAGCTGAAATCAATAACATGAATTTTGCACCCTTAACTGATGCTTTTGGTAATATTCAAAATGCTGCTCAACAAGGTGCCGCACTCGAAGCTTTTATAGAACAGGATAAATATTTAAGTAAACATCGTGGACAATACACAGGCAAATATGCCGGCGTTACACCTTGGTTTAGCGAAGTTGATATGCGTATTTTACAAGACTTTATTATAAAAGATGGTAATAAAAAAAGAACCATACAATTAAGTTGGGACATTATAAATCTTGGCAATTTAATTAGTAGTAATTGGGGTTTGAGAAAATATGCCAGCGCTACCGGTTATTATCAACCTATTACTTATTTAGGAACCGATAATACCGGTAAATCTATATATCAGTTCGATCCCTCTCAAAAAAGTACATTTACAACCAGTCCTGATTTACCATCCAGATGGCAAATGCAATTTGGAATCAGATACATTTTCTAATTGATTCTCTATAATAACCATAAAGAGAGGCTACCCCTAAAGTATAGCCTCTCTTTTTATTTCAATTATACATTCATTAATTAAAAACTACATTACTCCCGCATCATTGCCAATACAATATCCACCACATCTTCGGTATTGGGCTTGCTGAAATAATCACCATCACTGCCATAGGCCGGGCGGTGTGCTTTTGCAGTAAGTGTTCTGGGGGCAACATCTACCCAACGGTATCCACCCTGTTCTTCCATTACGTGATTGTACATATATGCTGCAGCACCTCCGGGTACATCCTCATCTACAAATAGGATACGATTGGTTTTTTTAAGAGATGCTACAATGGAATGATGAATATCAAATGGTAATAAGGTCTGTACATCTATTACTTCACAACTAATCTCTAATTTAGCCAAACGTTCTGCTGCCTCTTCTACAATTCGTAAGGTAGAACCATAAGAAACAATGGTAACATCATCTCCATGCCGTATCACATCGGGTATACCCAATGGAATAGTAAAATCTAATAAATTAGCCGGTAGTTTTTCTTTTAAACGATATCCGTTTAAACATTCAATCACAATACCGGGATCGTTACCACGCAACAGTGTATTGTACATACCTGCTGCATGTACCATGTTTCTGGGTACACATACATAAAATCCGCGCAGTGCATGAATAATCATTCCCATAGGACTGCCACTGTGCCAAATACCTTCTAATCGATGGCCCCGGGTACGTACTATAACGGGGCAGCTTTGACGTCCGAATGTGCGGTAATGGGTTGTTGCTGCATCATCACTTAAAGTTTGTAAACCATACAGTAAATAATCAATGTATTGAATTTCTGCAATAGGCCTTAAACCACGTAATGCCAAACCAATGGCCTGTCCCATAATGGTTAATTCACGAATACCAGTGTCAAAAATCCGGCTACTGCCATGTTTGGCCTGCAAACCGGCAAAGCCCTGATTCACATCGCCTATATTTCCTACATCTTCCCCAAATGCAACGACCAAAGGTTGATGTGTAAACAATGCATCAAAATATTTATTTAAAATTTCATAACCGTTAATAAGGGGTGCATCAAAAGGAATTAAAGGTTTTACAGCTTCTACCTTTAAAGCACTGGCCGGGCCTTCATTGTATAAATGGGTATTGTATAATTGTTTTGCCTCTTGCAGCAGTGAATGGTGGTATTGCTGAATCATTTCAATTGACGGCGATGCCGGAGCTAACTCCATTGCGGTATGCAGTGTATGCAAAACATCTCTTCGTAGCGGTTCTACATTGGTTTGTAGTTCTTTTACTTTCTCTTGTATGGTGCGGTACACATCCATATCATTCACAACTATAGTAGTCAACAATTCGGCAGTTTGTTGCACCTGCTGTTTAATGGGTTGCATCAATTTTTCCCAGGCCTTTGCTTTGGCTTCCTTCACGAACAATTTGGCTTCCTGCGTAATTTTATTGAGTTCATCTTCGGTGGCTAACTCACTCAGCACAATCCATTCTTTGAATTTTTTAATACAATCCCATTCTCTTTCCCAAACCAATCGTTCAGGGCTTTTATATCGTTCGTGGCTGCCGCTGGTAGAGTGTCCCTGAGGCTGTGTTACTTCTTCTACATGAAATAAGGCAGGGGTATGCGTTTCACGAACTTTTTGTAATGCTGCTTCAAACACTTCGCACATACCTGCATAATCCCATGCTTTTACTTTGTAAATATGAATACCATTGGTATGCTCATCTTTTTGCAAACCCTGCAACGCTGTTGAAATGGAACCTTTGGTAGTTTGATAATCACGTGGAACGGAAATGCCATAACCGTCATCCCAAACAAAAATAGCTAAAGGCACTTGAAGCACCCCGGCAGCATTAATGGTTTCCCAAAAAGACCCCTCAGAGGTAGCAGCATCACCAATAGTACAAAAACAAATTTCGTTACCATGTTTGCTTAAATGTTTGTAGGATTGTAAAACTGGAATTTCTCGAAAACATTTGGAAGCAAATGCCAAACCTAAAGAACGGGGCATTTGGCCTGCAGTGGGTGCTATATCAGATGAAACATTTTTTCGATTGGCTAAATCTAACCAGTTACCTGCCTCATCCACATTGGGTGTAGCAAAATGCGAAACCATTTGCCTGCCTGCACTAAAGGGGTCGTGTTCAATATTGGGATCTGCATACAACTGTGAAAAAAATTCTTCTAAAGTTGCCAGTCCTGCTGCAAACATGAAAGTCTGGTCGCGGTAGTAACCACTTCTAAAATCACCTTCTTTAAAGTAACGCGCCATAGCTACCTGTGCCAGTTCTTTTCCATCTCCAAAAATGCCAAACTTAGCCTTACCGGTTAGTACTTCTCTGCGGCCCAACAAACTGGCTTCTCTACTAATCACAGTTAATTTAAAATCATTCAGTACCTGTTGTCTGAATCCCTCAAAAGAAAGTACATTGGCATCAATTGCAGTAATTGTTTGTTCCATAAAGCAAAAATAAATTAATAAACTATCAACCGTAAGTTTTTGTTATCCCATCAACTGTCAATTATTCAGAAATTTTACACAATACTGAGTCTAGTAAATGGAATGTATTCACCTGTAACCCACTTATTTCGCAGTAATCAAAGTAAAATGGGGTTAAGATAATCAAAATTGGGGAAACAATTGGCATACATGCCAAATTGACAAAATACCTTTTTTTTATTTTTTAAATATTAAGGTGTATGCCCAGTATAGAAAGATTTGAATGTATATTTTGCTGTATTGGGCAGGTTAACAATAAATTTTAATACATCATTTCATGGTTTCTTAATTTTTTTAATTGTTATTATCAATAATTTTATGTCACCATTATACAAGCATATTAAAAGTTGCATGAAAATTGCAAACAATAAGGCTACAATAACCGACATTCATTGATATGCAGAATAAAAATGTTTTTCCTGTATTTGTTCAACTTCCAAAAATTATCAACTGTATTTTCAACACTAAACACATATTCATGAAAAAATTCATCTTACTCATTTTTTTAATTGCTGGTGTTACTTTCACGGCACATACACAAATTACAAATGCCGACATCAGCAAGCAGTTTTCATTTACCAATGATAATTTTGATTTTGGAAAAATACCTTATGGTAAGCCTGCGGAATATACCTTAACCATTACCAATATTGGTAAGGATACTGCAACACTTGATGATGTTCGCCCGTCTTGCGGCTGCACCACGCCACAATTTGAAAGAGGCAGGAAATTTGCACCCGGTCAGTCTGTTGCTATTGTATTGGGCTTTAATGGTAATACTTTAGGTGCTTTTTACAAAACAGCAGGCATTTTTTTAAACAATTATAAACTGAGCAAACAAGTGAGTTTTAAAGGAGAAACTTTTCAGGAAAACAAACTTGCTGATAGTACCAAAAACAAACAAACAGGCACCGTTCTTCACCAATAAACTGCATCAGGCAAATAATTCATTTCATCTGAAATTACAATAACACTAAACACTTTATATTTACAATAAAATTTATTCCATTATGAAACAATTATTAGTAGCTTTTTTTTTACTTGCAGGAACCATGTGTTTTGCACAAAGTCCGATACAATTTAATACCGTAAAACACGATTTTGGTAAAATAAAAAAAGGGATACCTGCCACTTATGTTTTTCATTTTAAAAACATAGGCAATAAACCCGTTGTAATTGAAGTAGCTACTGCAGAATGTGGCTGTACCACTCCTGAATATCCAAAAGCACCCATTGGAAAAGGCAAATCAGGAGAAATTAAAGTAACCTACAATGCTGCTTTATCCGGCGCATTTACCAAAAAGGTGAATGTTAAATTAGCCGGTGTAAACGAACCGATTGTGTTAACCATTGAAGGTATTGTGGAAGATAGCGGACATTCTAAATAAAGAAATTTTTAAAAAAATATACAGGGCCATTTCGCAAGAAGTGGCTTTTTTGTTTACTAACACACGTTATCTTTGCGCCATGTTAACCATCAGTAAACGTGGCATGGCAATGCCAGCCAGCCCCATCAGAAAATTAGTACCCTTTGCGGAAATTGCAAAGCAAAAAGGAGTGAAGGTATATCATTTAAATATTGGGCAACCCGATATTGAAACACCGAAAACCGTTTTAGATGCGGTACGACATACTGATTTTACTGTATTGGCTTACAGCCATAGTGCCGGAAATGAAAGTTACAGAAAAAAGTTAACAGAATACTATCAGCGAAAAGCCATTACCGTTACCAAAGATGAAATTATTGTAACCACCGGTGGCAGTGAAGCGATTTTATTTGCATTCATGGCTTGTTTAGATGCAGAAGATGAAGTCATTATACCTGAACCCTTTTATGCCAATTACAATGGATTTGCCGTGGCTGCCGGCGTAAATGTAATTCCGGTTAGTTCGTCCATACAAAATGGTTTTGCATTACCGCCCATTGCTGCATTTGAAGCAAAAATTACACCAAAAACTAAAGCCATTTTAATTTGTAATCCTAACAATCCTACCGGTTATTTATATACCAAGGAAGAAATGGAAGCCTTACAGGCATTGGTTTTAAAACACGGGTTGTACTTATTTTCAGACGAAGCCTATCGCGAATTTTGTTATGAAGGTACCCATATCAGTGCCATGCATTTAAAAGGTATTGAAGAACATGTGGTGTTGATGGATACTATCAGTAAAAGATATAGTGCCTGCGGAGGAAGAATTGGAGCATTGGTTACAAAAAACCAAACAGTATTAGATGCAGTGATGAAATTTGCACAAGCACGTTTAAGCCCGCCCTCTTTTGCCCAAATAGCAGGTGAAGCTGCAGTGGACTTACCTGAAAATTATTTTGAAACAACCAAAACTGAATATCAGTCGCGCCGCGATTTGATTGTGCAACGTTTACAGGCAATGCCCGGTGTTATCTGCCCTAATCCCGGCGGTGCATTTTATGCAATTGCTGCATTACCAGTTGATGATGCCGAAAAATTTTGTCAGTGGCTATTAGAATCTTTTGAATACAAAGGGCATACCGTTATGCTGGCACCTGCAGGAGGTTTTTATCAAACACCGGGACTGGGGAAAAAAGAAGTTCGATTGGCATACGTGCTGAACAAAACAGATATTAATGCTGCTATGGACTGCCTGGCAGTTGCATTAACACAATATCCCGGAAAAGAAGTATAACACTAACAAAACAGATTAGTCGGCTATAGCCAACCCGGCAATAGAATGGATGTCAGGGAAATCAATTACCCTGCCCTTATTGGTTTTAAATGCCGACCAGTTGCATATATCGCACACTTCATCCCACAAAGCCTCATAAAATTGAATGGATTTGGCCTCTTTTAACTGATGAAAAATAGATTTTTTACTAAAACTAATATTTTCAATATCAGAATAAAAAGGAATGTATTGATGCAAAGTCGGTATCCTTCCTGCACCTTGTTCTAAATAAAGGCGATGCAGATTTTTTCGAATTTGCACCATGTTATAGAAACTCAATACTTTCTTATCTGCCCTTATAAACTTTTTTAAATCTTCTTGTAACACTTCAAAACAATGCAATGAAAGGGGTGCAGGTATATTAGGTATTAATAACAAATCAGCGGCAGTAAATACATTGTTGTGTAATAAAAATTTACCCGGTGGGCAATCAATAATACACACATCATAGTCGTCATTTACTTTATCTAATAAAGATTGAATTACTGCATTGTTTACGAAATTAAGCCGCGACAATAGTGAACCTTTACTCAAAGCGTCATCACCAAACGAACTGTCATTGCTAATGATATCAATATGATTGGTATCGCAGGTTTGGATCACTTCATAAATTAAAATATCGTTTTCGAACAGGCGTTTGTACCGATTATTATTAGCTCCTTCACTTTTAAAAAAATAGCTGGTGCCGCCCTGAGGATCTAAATCCCAAATAAGTACACTAAAACCCATTTTGGCCATTAAGCAGGCCATGTTAATAGAGGTGGTGGTTTTACCAACCCCTCCTTTAATATTGTACACAGCAATTGTTCTCACCTTCCGAATTTTAAAGGGTGTTAAGGAATGAATAGAGCGTACAATTTAAAAATAGTTTTCCACATAAATGTGGATAATTATATTTTTTTAAAAAAAAATAATACACAAATCAAGGATTTAGAAGTTATTGTTGAATGAAATAGTGGATAACACCCATTAAACCTAAACTGAAAATAATTTATTGCATGACAAAAGATAAGATGGCGAGATGAAAAAAAATATTGAAGGTTGCAAATCAAAATATCTGATATCTAATCACCTCTTATTTCAATAATTTTTCCCATTGTTTTAATTGCACCTTTTCTGCATTGGTAAGGGGTTGGTGCAAGCTGCACTTGGTTTGTAACAACAATGCGCCTTTATGTTGCGGATATTTTTGAAGTATTGCAGTAATTAAAGGTAAATAAACAGCATCGGGGTGTATATGCTGCATGGCAACTGCAATTGTATTTTCCTTCGCAATTTTATGTCGATCGGGCATTTTTAAAATAATGGCTTCTAAAGTACCCAGCCAGTTAGCCGGCATATTGGGTATATTACCTGCCTTTTGCAATAGCCCCTGCAATTGTTTTTTGCTTAAACTGCCCCTTTCCTCATACTGGTGCATTAAGCTTAAAATAAATAAAGCATCCGGATTGTATTGATAGCAGGCATCTAAAATTTTATCTATAACATCTACTAATTTTTTATTTGCTGCTTTTGCCATGGCGCCTTTATTTCATTTTCCGATAGAAGCGGATGCAAGTCAAATTATCTGGATTTTAACCAGGTTTCAGGATTTACAAATTTATTACTGCCATTCATTACCCTGAATTCAATTTTGCCCTCACCATCAAAATCGGCCGCAGCATGGCCAATTAACGTACCCGCCTTTACTGACTGGCCTCTGCTAACACTAACATCAGACAATTTGTTGTATACCGTAAAATACTTACCATGTTGTACCAATACGCCCTGAAAATCGCCTAAATCCATTACCGATATTACCTCGCCATCTGCAACACAACGAACCGGAGCACCAATTTTCGTTGAAATAAAAATTCCATCATTGGTTTCTTTTAATTTGGTGCCCGGCACAATATTGGTTCCAAATTGCCCAACAACAGCACCCCCGGAAACAGGCCAGGGTAAACGGCCTCTGTTGTTTTCGAAATTAATAGACATTTCCCTTCCTTCCGGTGTAGTTTCAAATACACTGTAAGTGCGGTTCTCATTTCTATCGGTAGATACCACCCCGGTAATGGGCTCATCATTCGCTTTTGGCGCATTGTTATTAGCAGGCGTATTATTTTTTAGTGAAGGGGTATTGGCCACAGCCCCACCACTCCTCTTTGCAGCATCTGCTTTTGCTTTTGCCAGTCGCTCTCTTTCTTTCCGCTCTGCTTCAGCAATCTCACGCCGTATAGCAGCTTTAATCGCTTCGTTTAATACCTTACGTTGCCTTTCGGTTTTACGCAATTGTGCCAAATAATCTTTTTCTTTATTTTTTAGTTGATTTACAACCTGGTCTTTTTCTTTTTTATCCTGTTCCAATACTTTTAACTGCGTACTTTGTTCCTCCAATACCTTGGTTTGTTGCAGTTTGGCATTGTTCATATCGGCAATAGCCTGCTGACGAAGTTCGCTGGTTTTTAAAATAGTTTGTGCTTCTGCTTCACGGTATTGACGGTAACTTTTTAAAAATGCCATTCGCTTGAGCGCATCATTAAAATCTCTGGCAGAAAACAAAAAGTTTAAGTATTCATAACTGCTTCTATTCTTATAAGCAAAAACAATGCTTTTGGCATAGTTTTGTTTCAGTGTATCCAATTGCCGCTTTAAACGGTTTATTTCTAATTGTTTATCATAAATATCATCATTCAATCGTTGAATTTCCTGATTAATTTTATGAATGAGCCGTTCCCGAACAGCTAATTTTCGCTGTAAAATTGCTACTTCGGTGATGGATTGTTTTTTGTTTTTACGAATAGAATTCAATGCGGCATTCAAATTATCAATTTCTTCCTGCAATTGTTTTTGCTGCTGCTGCAACGCTTCACGGGTAGGGGGCTGATATGTACCCTGTGTTTGGGCAGATAACTGCAAGAAGGGAAAAACAAAAAAACACAACAATAATAACCGCATTATACAATCCTCATTTTTAAATAGAAAATAGAATGAATATGGTTGAATAACGAACCTGCCACCTTAATATTATTTCACCCGATAATTTTTAGGCACCGAAAAGGTATACTTTAACGGCTCATTAAATGAAAACTCTTTAAAATCTAAAAATATATCCAGCTTCGATTTTTCAGCAACCGAGATTTGCCGAAAGGTAGCAAATAAAAAATTATTGACCGGCTGATAATTACTAAAAGTAATATCGCAGGTTCGGTTGCGTTGAATATCAACATCATCTAACTTACTGTGTAATACCCTGAAATCAGTGTTATCTAATGTTACCAGATGTTTAAACATATTACCAACCATTAATACCAGTAATTGATTATTACTCCATTTATATGAAACCACATTGCTATCTAAAAAAACCGGATTTCCAACAATTAAATCCTGCAGCGTTGAAAAATCAAATGGGATTTGTGTTACATCCTGTAAATAGGCAATGCTCCGATATTGAATAGATTTTCCTCCTTTTAATTTTATGAGAATAACACTATCGGGTGTAACCAATACATTGGCTACCACACCATAGGGAGGCAATGCTATTTTTACAAAAATAACACTGTCTTTAATCATGCTCAGGTAGGCATTTACATGCTGGCTTTCTTCAGGCCCCTCATAATCTACCTTTATTTTAGCATTAAAGGTGTTGAAGTTAATAGAGCTTTTCATTATTTTCTCCATTATCTCTTTCACTATAGCAGCAGAATCAACCTTTGGAGTTTCAGTAACAATCACTATCTGTGCCGTATCTTTTTTAGAGATAGCTTTTTCAATAGATTGTACTTTTTTTACAGGATGGCAAGCCCAAACTGTTAAAGCAAGCAGGTTAAAAACAATTATTCTTTGCATCATATTACATTACTGTTTACCGGTATGGCCAAAACCGCCTACACCTCTTTCCGTTTCTGATAAAACTTCTACCGGTAACCAGTTAATTTGTTCAACCTGCTGAATTACCATTTGTGCTATTCTGTCACCATCCTGAATCGTTACCGGTTGATTCGACAAGTTAATTAAAATTACTTTTATTTCTCCTCTGTAATCGGCATCAATGGTGCCGGGAGTATTCAAACAGGTGATACCCTGTTGAATGGCCAAGCCGCTTCTGGGCCTTATTTGTGCTTCTAACCCTTCCGGCAAGGCTATCTGTAAACCGGTAGGAATCAAAACTCTTTCCAATGGATGCAGGGTTATGGGTTGTGGTATAAATGCCCGTATATCCATTCCGGATGCACCTGCGGTAGCATAAGCCGGCAAGGGATGATGCGATGAATTGGTAATGGTTACCTGTATTTTTTGCATGCAGCGAAGGTAGGAGTTTGCTATAAAAAAGCAGAATAGATTGGCTTAAAAGAAAGACAGCGGATGAACAAAACCTTTCGTTCAACACGTGAAAAGCAGCCAACCTTTTTAAAGATGCTCCAATATTCCAATATATAAACTAATAAAAATGGCCATCTCTGCTAAACTAAAGCAGAAAATGGCCATTGTAAGGAAATTTTTAGCAACTATTCTTTGTAATTTTTTAACAATTTACTCATTACCATTAAGCCAATTTCCTTGCCTTGTGCATAAGCATCCCAAACGGAAGGCAGGTAGTGTATACCACCATAATAACGACTCATCGATACTTCACGTGCAGCAGAATCTAATGAAGGAAAACTTCTATCGGGCCAGCCCCAATTTCTTTCACTGGAATCTCTGAATGGCGTTTCATTGCCGTAAATGGTTTTTAACACAGCAGCAGATGCGCTGGAAATAGTAGAGTGCGCACTGTTATATTCAGGAAACGGAGGGGTTTGTAAATAGGGTTTCCAGTTGGGATCAATGTACTTATTAATAAAGGTTTCGGGTCTTACCAAATCGTAAGTATATTTTGCATACCAGGAAGCAATAAACGCATCGAATATACCCAAAGAAACACCGGTGTAGGTGTACACGGTTTTATAGAAATCGGCATTTTTATTTTTGGCAATGGTACCTGCAATTTCCATCCAATGTCCACAGGGTGTCATGGCTTTGGTTGCAAACATGAGGTGACCCTGTACATGCAATTTAAAGCTGTTACAATCCCAAAAATTGGCAATCCATTTTTGGTTAGTATCTAAATGATTGCCGGTTTCCTGCACTTGTTGTGCCATTTTGTAAAAGGGGCTGCCGGGTTGTTTGCTGAATGGAATGGGCCCGGGTGCTTTTATCTGGCCGGCTGAATCCATCACCAGGGTTCTGATAGTCATCCACTTGGGTTCTACTGCATCAAAATAGCCGGGTGGGGTGGGTTCCCAATGTCCTTCCAAATTGGTAACCGTAAATCTTGCGCCACGGGTTTGTGCATAATTATCTTTTTTACTCCAACGAATAATGGCATTGGCAACAGTTGTTGCATAAGCCACCGAGCTGGTGTACATTTTATCCGGCATGCCCGACTGGCGCACAACATCTAACAACGAATCGGTAATGTGTTGCATTTTATCTTGTGAAAAAGTTAACTCCTTCCCTACTTTTAAAAATGCAAGGGTTGCAGCAAAGGGATAATCTATAGCAGTTTTTTCTTCAGCAGTTGGCGCAGGAATACTATCTAAATCTTTAATTTTTCCTTCCAGCGTTTCAATATGTTTTCCTTCCTTCGCCAATACTTCATAAGCCGCCAAATTGGAGTAGGCAAATACACGAGAGGCTACCGGAGGAGTAAAAATATCATAGATAATTACATAATTTAACTCATGCTGCATTTGGGTGTACAACAAAGGGTTATGTGTAATTTTTTCATACGCATTTTTAGGTTTACAAGCTACCATTAATACAGTAGCCAGCAGAAAAAGCGAAACCGTTTTCATCATTTTTTTCATGTGTTTATATTTATTACAGTTCATTTCATCATTGCTTTTTTGAATATCATTTAAAAAAGAAAAACCATGAGCATTCATCGCATTTTATATGCGATAATCCTCATAGTTCATCTAACTTTCATTTTGCTGCATATCATCTTAAAAAAATAGAATGTTTTAATGAGTGTGCTGCAAAACGAGCAATAAATATAAGTACATTTCAGAAAATCATAAAAAAAGATATTAAAATGCACTTAAACAAACCTGTTGAAACCAATTTTAAATTTTAGAAACAATATTTATTGTTGATTGTACAAGCTATTTATCTAAAAAATTATCACGAAGTGATGGACATTTTTTTAGTAGCCATTTTTTTAGCAAGCAGGTAATCTATACTAAACTTACCCGCACCAAAACTAATTAAGGTAAGTAACATAATGATATAATACAATGGAATTTCAAAACCATTATTTCCTGCTTCAAAGCCATTGCCCCAATGGGCAGTGCGAATGGCCACCAGCATTACTATGATTAGCGGAATGGAAATAAAACGCGTACCCAAACCCAGCAGCAATAAAATTACACCAATACTCTCGGTAGTAGCGGCTAAATATGCGTTGAAATGCGGTGCAGGAATACCCAGAGTTCCAAACCAATCGCCTACTGCATGTATATCGTTCCACTTCATGGTGGCAGGGCCAAAAAATCCATAAGCCAACACCAACCGAATCAACAGCAAGGGAAATGAACCGGCTTTTGCGGCTCCATTCAAATATTTTGTGCACAGGGTATTGATTGAATTTTTCATGTTGTTTTGATTAAATGGTTGTTGATGAATGAGAATGAAAAGTTTAAACTGAGTTTTTGCTTTGTTGCAAAGCGGTTTTTCGTGGTATAGGGTTACTTTTTATTTTCACAGGTAAAAAATAAATGGCAATTATCAATTATCTGCAAATCCAATAATCAATTGCTGCATATACGCTGTTTCAAAAAACTGTATTACGGCCTGTTTATCTGTTTCAGTTAATATTAATTGAAATTCACTTTCTAATTGTTCTATCAACTGCTTTACAGAAAGAGGCGTTACTGACAGGTATTCTATCATACGCACCAATGCAGGCGAGAGATCGGTAAATAATACATCGCCATTGGTATTTCTATAACCGGCTATAAAATAATTGCCTTTGTCGGCTTCGGTTATGGCTGTTGCTTTTTTTTGATGTACCGGATAGTGCAATGCCATTAAAGTATGTTCAGGATTTAATACTAATTTACTAAATACCACATCACCCAATGTAGTATGAGGTACCTTTCTGTCTTCCATCATAAACAATTCAACCTCCATCCACTCATATTGCATGAGCGCTGCCAGACAGGGATATTGTTGAAGCAATGCGTGTTGACTATTCAAAACAAACTGATAAAATTCTTTGGGCATATACCAAACCTGGGGAGAATGACAAGAATGGCTACTGAAAAAAAACTGTACTACATCATCCCATTCTTGTTTAGTAACCAGTTCATTCATAACAGGAAAGGCGTTGCGTAACATATCATCTACAACATTATATACCAACCTTCTGTATTGTTGTACATGATTTGTATACACGCCGGGAATATCATTCCATTTACCCGTTCTGCAATACCCGGCTAATTGGCTTTGATAGCTTTGAGTAAGATTATAAGGTTGCATACATAGCGGGTTGTAAGGCTTTTTGTTTGATTTGATTGAGTTTATTTATTTCATATTGCAGTTCATGCAATTCAGGAATATTAAAATCACGTTCCAATAGTACCGGCACATCGCGTTGTAATTGCTGCATGGTAAAAGCAAACAAATCATATACAGGATCTATGATAGCTTCTCCATGCGTATCGATAATTAAATCATCGGCAACTTTTTCGTGCCCCGCCATGTGAATGTATTTTACCCGTTGCATAGGCAATTGTGCAATAAATGTTTTAGCATTGTACTGATGATTAAAGCTATTGACATACACATTATTCACATCGAGTAACAAATCGCAATCCGCTTCTTCCAAAATAGCATTAATAAAATCTATTTCAGTAAGTTCAGGCGCAACAGGTGTGTAATAGCTTACAATTTCAATGGCTATCTTTCTCTCCAGAAAATCCTGTACCTGTTTAATATTTTCGGCCACATGGTGCACTGCTGCTTCGGTAAAAGGTATGGGCAATAAATCGTATAAATGAGCATTATCGCATTTGGCATAACTGAGATGTTCTGAATACAGCACAGCATTAGTTTGTTGCAAAAACTGTTTTACCTGCTTTAAAAAAGCAAAATCTAATGGATCCGGGCTACCGATAGAAAGTGACAACCCATGCGTAAACAGAGGATATTTTTCCAATGCTTTTTGAAATTGTTTTTTCCAATAGCCACCCACTCCCATCCAGTTTTCAGGTGCTACTTCTATAAATGCAGGATGCAGGGTGTTGCTTTCAGCAAAATCGGCTGCAAAATCTTTTCTATAACCTATGCCTACCATAACATTTATTTGTGGTGTGAAACAATAAAGCAGGCAACCCTATTCATAGCGTTACCTGCTTTAGTAAAACATAATTTTAATTACCTGATTTTTTGGTACTGCCGCATTTGCCTTCGCCACATTTACCATCTTTTCCTTTTTTCTTGGTTTTAGTGGTGTCTGATTTTTTTGTTGCGCCACATTTTAATTCAAAATTGTTATTACTAACATTTTTTGTGTGCAGACCGGCAATTACTTCATCTGCAGAAGTTACATGATTGTAACGAATCAGGCTGGATGCATTGGCATTGATTCCGGCTACTGCTAATAATGCTCCGGCTAAAATTGAACCGGCAAGGATACTTTTTTTGTTTTCCATTTTGTGCTTTTTTAAAATGTTTAATGAATAATTATACCCAATAGTCGCACAACCATTCATATCCTGACAAAAGAGAAAAATATTTTTTTAACCATTGCATTCAATAGCAAAAAACTGCAGAAGGATAAAAGAAAATGTAAGACGGCTAACGTATTCGCTATGCAGGTAAAAAAAATGAAACTTACAACAGAAAATAATGGGTTATTCTTGAGATGGAAGTGATTTTAGTATACGTTGCTGCAAAGTATTCGTATCAGATACAGGGATGTTTATATCTGTTTTCTCCGTTTTCATCCAATCATCAATCACTTTGCTTTGGTGTTCGTAATGTACACAGAGGTCGCAAAGACTTAAATGTACTTTTAATTTTATTTTTTCTATCCATAACAGGGGCATCAAAGATTTTTTTTCAATCAATTCCGTTGCTTTTAAACAGGAAATCATCAATGACCGCATTACCTTCCGCTTCATAAATTTATTTTTACTGCATGTGATTCAAACAATTAAATTAATTACATTTTTTATAAGAAGGTACTGATTATTTAAACCAATGTACATCTAAACATTTTCGCAACTGTAATTTAGCCCTGTGTATTATTTGCCAAAAATTAGTAGTAGAAATCTGCAATTCCTGACAAATTTCCTCTCCACTTTTTGCCTCTAAATATTTTAAATGCAAAGCCGAAAACCAGTGTTTGGGCAATTTATCCATACAATTGTTCAGCACTGTTGCAAATTCTGGATTATCTAACAAATGCAAATCGGCATCCTGCCAATTATCTTTAGGTATTTTGTTCATGCGCCAATGGCCATTTTCATCAAAAAAACTTTCAATCAAATCATCGCCATGCTGCAACAATTCATCCTGCCACGATACTTCCGGCATTTTAAAACATTTACGGAAATGATTGGCAATTTTAAAGTTAAGAATACTAAACAACCAGGTTTTGGGTTGGCTTTTGCCCTGAAATGTATGGAATGATTCTACTGCCGATAAAAAAGTATCCTGCACCAAATCTTCGGCCAGTACTTTATCAGAGGTTTTGTGCCAGGCCCACTGAAAAAGTGTATCGGTATATTGTGCTACCCAACATTGTATGGTTGCGGCTTTATTTTGCAGGTCCATTACATTATCCATGTAATAAAAATATATTTATTTTTTGATAATACAGCATATTTTCCACTTAGTATATGGCGCTTTAAGTAAATTTTAAGTAGTCATCTGAAAAACAAATGCAGCCAACAATCCACCAATAATTGGCCCAACAATGGGCACCCAGCTATATTGCCAGTCGGTAGTACCTTTTCCGGGAATTGGCAATAACGAATGTATAATACGTGGGCCTAAATCGCGGGCCGGATTGATGGCATAGCCTGTAACACCCCCTAAACTTAAACCAATGGCCAGCACTACGAATGCCACCGGTAATGCATCTAACGTACCAAGGCTTTGTGCAGGAGAAGACATTTTGAATACACTGAACACCAACACAAAAGCACCAATCATTTCTGTAAGTATGTTCCATCCAAATTTTCTGATGGCAGGTTCGGTACAAAAAGTTGCTTTAATTGTACTTGCATCATTTTGCAAAGCATAGTGTTTGTAAAAAGTAAGCCATACCAGCAATGCACCCGTCATGGCACCTAAAATTTGCGCAGCAATATAACCCGGCACCAACCGCCAGCTAAATTTACCAATGGCAGCTAATGCAATAGTAAAAGCAGGATTTAAATGTCCGCCGCTTGCTTTGGATGACACAAAAACACCTACAAAAACCGCCATAGCCCAACCAAAGGTAATCACTATCCAACCACCACCATGGGCATAAGTATGTTTTAAATGAACATTGGCTACTACCCCATTGCCCAATAAAATTAATAAAACGGTACCCAAATATTCGCCCAGTAATTGATGCATGACCATGTGCCGGATTGTTTTGTTTGAATGTAATTTGTTTTGTTTACAAAAAAATAAAAAAGCAAGAACTCATTACAAGATATATTGTTTTGCCAAATTTGAAAAATGCAATATTTGTGCTGCTTTCCACTCTTCACTGTGAGATAGCTCCTGTTGCATTAAATAAGCCACAGCTGGAGCAGCCTCCAGGGCTGCATGCGCATCTAATAACAACAAGCGTATTCTTCGAGCCAACACATCTTCCACCGTTTGTGCCATTTCATGACGCACAAACCATATTACCTCTGCCTGGGTATAAGGATAATCAGGATGAATGGTTGTTGCCCAATCTTTATTTTCTTTCATAATATCCTGAATAAGGCGGGCATTGGTGCCATACAGATGCCAGTGGGTTGAAAAATTGATGGGCCAACCCCATTTACCAATGGGCAGGGTGGCTGTTACGGCCTTTTTTTTAGGGAGTAGATGCAATTGAATGGCATGGTTTAACACATCGGCAGCCATACGGCGATAGGTTGTCCATTTACCGCCGGTAATGGTAATTAATCCGGAAGCCGATACCATAATGGTATGATCTCTCGATATCATGGAAGTATTTTTCCCTGCTCCCTTTTTCCGAACCAAAGGCCGTAAACCAACGTACACGCTTTTAACATCACTCATTGAAATGGGCTTGCTTGCATAAATATTATAATTGTCAATAATAAACTGAATTTCTTCTTCCAATGGTTTGGGTTCTGTACTAATTTGTTCAACCGGTGTATCGGTAGTACCCACTATTACTTTGTGGTGCCAGGGAACGGCAAATAATACCCGCCCATCGGTGGTTTTAGGCACCATCAGTGCCTGCGTTGACTGAAATTTTTCCATATCAATGACCAAATGAACACCCTGTGAAGGAGCAATGGAATCGGGCATTTCCGGGTCATCCATTTCCATTACTGAATGGGCAAATACACCTGTGGCATTAATAATAGCATTGGCAGTTACGGTATATTTTTCGCCGTTGATGTGATCCTGAATTACAACTCCTGTTAATTGGCCGCCTTCGTTTTTTGTAAATGAAGCTGCAGCAGCATAATTTAAAACTGTGGCACCATAGCGGTGTGCCGTTGCTGCTAAATCAATACACAAACGGCTGTCATCAAATTGTCCATCTGTATACTGAATACCGCCCTTTAAATTCCCTGTTTTAATAAGGGGCAATGCAGCAATGGTTTTCTTTTTAGATAGTAAACGGGTTCTGCCTATACCCCATCCTATCGATAAAAAATCGTAAAACGCCAGGCCTAAAAAATAGAACCATTTTGTCCAAAATGAATATACCGGTACAATAAATTGCTGGGCATGTGCCAAATGCGGTGCATTCCGCAACAAACGGCCTCTTTCTTTTAAGGCATGCATCACCAAACTTAAGTTGCCTTGAGCCAGATAGCGCACCCCGCCATGTACCAATTTGGTAGAGCGACTGGATGTGCCTTTCGCAAAATCCAATTGTTCAACCAACAAGGTGCTGTAACCTCTGGTGGCAGCATCCAAAGCTGTACCTAATCCGGTAGCGCCGCCTCCAATAATTATAACATCCCAATGTGGTGTATCACGGATATTTTGAATCATCTTTTCTCTTTTCATGATAGCCTGACACTTAAAATATTAAAAAAATAAAAACTATTTATCGTTAGCCCAATGAATAGCAGCATTGACTGCACGATGCCATCCTGCCACAAGCTGTTGGGTTTCTTGGGGTGTTGCCTGCGGTTCAAAGGTTTGCTCCATTTGCCATAAGGCAGCTATTTCATCTCTACTACTGTAAAAGCCCACAGCAAGACCGGCCAGATAAGCTGCTCCTAATGCAGTTGTTTCTGTAATGGCAGGCTTCACTACATTACAACCCAATACATTGCTTTGAAACTGCATTAATAAAGCATTGGCAGTAGCGCCGCCATCTACCCTTAGCTCATGAATGGCAATATCACTATCAGCCTCCATGGCTTTTAGCACATCTACAGTTTGGTAAGCAATACTTTCAATAACGGCACGGGCTATGTGTGCTGCGGTTGTACCCCTGGTTAAACCGGTTAACATACCCTTGGCTTCCTGGTTCCAATACGGTGCACCCAGTCCTGCAAAAGCAGGCACTATATATACCCCCTCTGTGTTTTTTACATGTAAAGCCAATACTTCAATATCGGCAGCATGCCTAATCAGTCCCAACCCATCACGCAACCATTGTACGGTAGCTCCGGCCATAAATACGCTTCCTTCCAAAGCATATTCTGTTTTATCATCAATTTGCCAAGCAATGGTTGTTAACAGGTTGTGTTGTGAGTGTACAATTTTTTCACCGGTTTGCATTAACATAAAACAACCGGTACCATAAGTGTTTTTAACCATACCCGGCTCGGTACACATTTGCCCGAATAAAGCCGCTTGCTGATCACCTGCCATACCGGCTACCGGTGAAGCTGCATTGGTTAAAATAGCATGCGTAACACCATACACTTCGCTGCTACTTTTTACCTGCGGTAAAATTTGCAGGGGTATGTTCATTAATTGCAGTAAATCTTCATCCCATTGCAGGGTATGTATATTGAATAACATGGTACGTGAGGCATTACTTACATCGGTAACAAACACCTTACCGTTGGTTAACTTCCACAATAACCAGCAATCAATAGTGCCAAAACACAATTGGCCTTTTTCTGCTTTTGCTCTGGCGCCGGGCACTTCATCCAAAATCCATTTTAATTTAGTAGCAGAAAAATAGGCATCAATTACCAACCCGGTTTTTTGTTGAATGGTTGGTGCCATGCCTTCTTTTCGCAGTTGGTCGCAGTAAGCAGCGGTACGCCGGTCTTGCCACACAATGGCGTGGCAGATGGGTTCGCCGGTACGTTTATCCCATACTACGGTAGTTTCACGCTGGTTGGTAATGCCAATAGCAGCAATTTGTTGCATGGTAATTTTTGCTTTAATCACTGCTTCAGCAGCTACACTCATTTGTGTACTCCAAATTTCATTGGCATCATGTTCTACCCAACCGGGTTGGGGGAAATGCTGGGTAAACTCTTTCTGAGCAAGAGAAACTATATTGCCTTTTTTATTGAAAATAATGGCTCTGCTGCTGGTAGTACCTGCATCAAAAGCCAGAATAAATTTTTCCATATCGCCATCGTTTGGTTGGAAGGTAATAAATTATAACAGAATGAGTTTAAAATATAAATTAATTTTATGTATATTAATAGCAATAAAGTAAGTTTCAGATTATAATTACCGCGATTTATCCCGATGCCACCCTGCAGGTATTAGCTTACCTAAAAATTTTACAACAAAGCAAAGTGCTTTTGCCATTTCAAGGTACATTCAAACACATAACACACTTACTTCAACCAAAATCTCCATACAAACGCATGGCCATTCAACTACCCTTTACGCTAAGCAAAAAACCGGTTTAAAAACTACAACGAATCAACCAATTGCTCGTTGCAAATGACATTTAGGCATATTCGATGCAAGTTCGGTTTTCACCGCTGTTAAGTCGAACATGCCTCGAACAAGTCTCGAACCAATTTGCCTGCAAATACCCTGTTTGCGGGGTGTAAAACTGCAAAAATGACAGCTAATTATTTTCCATGAAAGCGTTATCAGAGGCTATCAAATAGGTACCCAAAGGGGGCATTTAAAAGCCCAATGGTAACAAAAGTGATGAAAACATATTTAATAAATAATTTATTTCACTACGTAGAAATACGTTATTTTAAATGAAAATTTCCGTATATTTTTATGGCATAACATTTTTGCTGTTATGCTTACCCTGTTTACCAATATTCCTGCCATACCTCGCAGCCCGCCGGTGCTGCACCCCCTTTTGTTTAAATAACAACGAATCACTATTCATTTTTTTCACCAAAATCATTACTTTTTATGAAACTTTTTTTCAGCTTTTTATTACTACTCTGTTGCACCCTAACCGCACATGCCCAATTAGAACAAGGCACCTGGCTGGTGGGGGGTAGTGGCAGTTTTATGTCATACAAATCACAGTATACAAATCTGAATACAACACAATCAACTGATAATCTTAATATTATCATATCATCAGATATTGGTTATTTTATTAAAAGTAAAGTTGTAATCGGACTAAAACCTGAATTTACTAAATATAAAAATGTAGCATACGCCCCTGGTAGTGGGCAATCAAATGACAATCGAATAATGTTAGGCCCATTTATTAGATATTATTTATTAAATGCAGAAAAATCCTATAATATATTGACAGAAATTAGCTATCAGTATGGATTATATTGGTCTACACCTGTTAAGGGTGAAAATCAAACTTTTAGTGCCTTAATTGGACCATCTTTATTTTTAAATTCAAGCGTTGCATTAGAGTTTTTATTTGGTTATTATCAACAAAAAGAAATAATACACTTTCAAAGTGATAATATTTATAATAAAAGAGGGTATCAATTTAGCCTTGGTTTCCAAATTCATTTATTCAAATAAAAAAATTAATTATGAAAAAAGTTATTCTTGCATGCAGTTTTATCTATCTATCACAATACTGTTTATCTTAAAGTTTTCAAATCGCACCAGATATTTCTACTGAACAATGTCCAGGCACAACAATTACTTTTACTGTAAGCATTCAAGCTAAAAGTATTCAAAACGTTCAGGCAAAAGCTTTGAATGTTAACCCAATAGTTGTAAATAATGTATATGACATTTCCTCAAGTAGTGGAATTTATACTTTTAAATTTGATGGTAGTTTCGTTGATGTCAATGATAATCAAACCTTTACTGTTAATTATACAGATATAAATGGAGTAAATTCATTTCATGATTTCACATTTACTAAAATTAAGTCACTCAATATTCCTTCCCCTCTGTATTCTCAGGTTAAGCCAAATCCTGCTAGTATAACTGCACCACGTTGCCAGAGCCAGAATTTTAATATTTATTTTAATAATGTACAATTTTCCAATTCTGCCTTATCCACCCCTATTGCCTATGGAACCATTACCGATTATGAATATCTTTTACCAAAGGGATGGATGCTGAATGGGCAAACTGCTACGGGTACAAACTGGTTACCCGGTAAAAATAATGTATCTGTTACCAGTGATTTGTCGAATGGAGATAATACTTATATCCAAATAAGAGCAGTAAATCCCTGTGGTGCTAATCTGATCAAAGGGCATAATTCCGATATAGGTTTAATAAAGGTTTCCCGCCCTGCTCCTACTTTAAGCATTACAGGTAATTCATTTAACTTATGTAATGCTACTACTGGTGCATATACCATTAATGGAATACCGCCCGGTGCCACCGTACTTTGGCAAATAGATAATACTACCCTTGCACAAATTAATGGCCCTAATAATACCAACACCATTAATGTTACCGCCAATAGCAATGGCTTTAATGGAGATGTGGTTTTAACTGCTACTGTACAACAGTGCACTTTTACTTATCCAGTTACGGCTACCATTACCATTGGTACAGGAACACCACCTACTATAACCAATTTAAATTATGATAACAGGTGCGGCTCTTTTGCAGAAGCTTATTGTAATAATCCACCTAACTCTACCGGATTTATTTGGAGCTTTAATTTTGGACAGATTATTCAAAACAATCCCGGTTATTATGGTAACTATTTTAAAATACAACCCATACCTAACCAAAGCACACCGGGTAATACCTATTATGATTATTTAAGTGTACAGGCCACTAATAATTGTGGCGTATCGGCAGCCAGTGCTACCTCTTCTTTTACTGTTGGGCCTATAGCAGCTAACTGCGGCAGTGGCGGTGGCAAAGGATATTTAAGTACAGCCCCGGTTATTGGTCAACCTCTTGCAGAAACCAAGGCTTACACCAACAACAATGTGCGAGTGTTTCCTAATCCTGTTAAGGCTTCTCTCTCTATTCAACTGCCCGATAGTATTCACTTATCGAACACCTTTATTACCATTACCAATTTAGATGGCAGGCGGATAATTACCCTGCATCCCAATAGCCTTAGCCCGCTTATTTCCACTACACATTGGGCGGCAGGTATCTACCTTGTTACCATTTATGAGGGTACTAAAAAAATAGCTGTACAACAAGTACTGAAATATGAATAAATGAATGAAGCAGATGTACCATTTTATTCAATAAAATACGGAATTCATTAAACAGAAAAGAGGCCACGTGTAAAAACGTTGGCCTCTTTTTTAAGTAGCGAGGATGGGAATTGAACTTTATTTATAATAGCCACTTTTATTTTCACTTTAACTTCATTGTATGCACTTCAACAAACCAATACTTCTACTCTTAACATTTATCGCTCAGTATTTTACTCAAGTTAATACATTATCATAATAGGTGATTTCACTACGTAGAAATACGTTATTTTAAATGAAAATTTTCGTATATTTTTATGGCATAACATTTTTGCTGTTATGCTTACCCTGTTTACCAATATTCCTGCCATACCTCGCAGCCCGCCGGTGCTGCACCCCCTTTTGTTTAAATAACAACGAATCACTATTCATTTTTTTCACCAAAATCATTACTTTTTATGAAACTTTTTTTCAGCTTTTTATTACTACTCTGTTGCACCCTAACCGCACATGCCCAATTAGAACAAGGCACCTGGCTGGTGGGGGGTAGTGGTAGCTATTATAATTATACAGCTCTAAATAGCGGACCCAACTATAGTACTGATAGTAAATATACCAACATTAGTTTAACACCATATATTGGTATTTTTATCTTGGACAAATTTGCAGTAGGTGTACTACCTACCTTTTCATCAGTAAAAGGTAAAGTGACAAGTACTGGTGGAATGTCTACAAATGTCCAACGATATCGAATTGGGCCATTTGCCAGATATTATATTTTAAATGCTGCCAACCCATTTAATATTGTAACTGCAATTAGCTATCAGTACGGGGTTTTTGGCGGCATAGCTACAGGCAATTTAACCACTTTTTCTGCTTTAGCAGGTCCTGTTATTTATTTTAATTCTGTGGTTGGGTTAGAAATGCTACTCGGATATAATTATAGTAAGGAAATGCAAACTGATGTTGGTGGCATTAATGCTATTACTAAAGGCTTTCAAATAAGTGTAGGCTTTCAGATTCATTTAAAAAAATAAAAATATCATTATGAAAAATTCATTCATCATTATTGCTTTAATTTTTTCTGCTCAATGTGCTTTTTCGCAAATTATTTCCCCTGCAGAAGATACTGAATTCTGTCCATTACAGGATATTACTTTTACAGTAACACTACCAAGAATTTTAGATAATACTGTTCCATCTGTCGCTTCTTCTACAAATGGCCCAATTGTAATAACCGGAATTTTACCCAGTTCTATTGTTAATACCCCAACACAAACTACATGTACATTTGTTGGTAGATTTCGTGATGTAAACATTAATCAAGTATTTAATGTAAGGTACCAAACTAATCCTGATACCATTAGATCATATTCGTTTTCATTCAAAAAAATAAAGTCATTATTTTACAACATCACACCTTCTACTACTTGTAAGCCATTACAACTCAATATTGCATCGGTTACTGTTCCCAGATGTCAGATTGTTAACATACCCATTAATTTCCAAAATATACAATGGAGTACTTATGGAGAAAACCCGGCATATTGTTTTGGGGCTATTACAACATACGAATATTTGCTACCGAAAAACTGGTCAATTGGTAATAGCACTTCAGATGGTACAAGCTGGATTAAAGCAGGAAATAATGTAACGGTTACTTCCGATTTTTCAAATGGAATAAATGGTAGCATCCAAGTTAGACCTTCAAATGATTGTGGCATTAATTTAGCAAATGGTTATATTCCTGCCCAAATTAGCATTTCCCGCCCTGCTCCTACTTTAAGCATAACAGGTAATTCATTTAACTTATGTAATGCTACTACTGGTGCATATACCATTAATGGAATACCGCCCGGTGCCACCGTACTTTGGCAAATAGATAATACTACCCTTGCACAAATTAATGGCCCTAATAATACCAACACCATTAATGTTACCGCCAATAGCAATGGCTTTAATGGAGATGTGGTTTTAACTGCTACTGTACAACAGTGCACTTTTACTTATCCAGTTACGGCTACCATTACCATTGGTACAGGAACACCACCTACTATAACCAATTTAAATTATGATAACAGGTGCGGCTCTTTTGCAGAAGCTTATTGTAATAACCCACCTAACTCTACCGGTTTTATCTGGAGTTTTAACTTTGGTCAAGTAATACAAAATAATCCCGGTTATTATGGTAACTATTTTAAAATACAACCCATACCTAACCAAAGCACACCGGGTAATACCTACTATGATTATTTAAGTGTACAAGCTACCAATCAATGTGGTACTTCAGCACCCAGTGCTACTACTTCCTTCACCATTGGGCCTATTGCTGCTAACTGCGGCAGTGGGGGTGGCAAAGGATATTTAAGTACAGGCCCGGTTATTGGTCAACCTCTTGCAGAAACCAAGGCTTATACCAACAACAATGTGCGAGTGTTTCCTAATCCCCTTAGGGCTTCACTCACTATTCAACTACCCGATACCACTGATTTAGCTAATGCCTTTATTACCATTACTAATTTAGATGGCAGGTTAATACATTCCCTACGCCCCAATACCCTTCAACCAATAATTAATACTACACACTGGGCCGCAGGTACTTATCTGGTTATTTTATATGAAGGCAATAAGAAAAGAACCGTGCAACAAATTATTAAATATTAATCCCCTGCAAAATAGCAAAGAGGACGGCAATAACAACACCGGCCTCTTTTTTTGTAGCGAGGATGGGAATTGAACCCATCACCTCAGGGTTATGAATCCTGCGCTCTAACCAACTGAGCTACCTCGCCATTTCGGGCTGCAAATATAGTATATAGAATGGTTTGGCAAAGTTTAGTAAGCTAAAAGTTTCGCTATTCGTTTTTCTATTTCTGTAATTGCCGGTAACATGGCAGCTTCTAATGCTACATGAATGGGTACAGCAGGGGTATTTAACGCACCCATTACTTCAACCGGGGCATCTAAAAACTGGTAACAACAATGGGAAATTCTGTATGCTAATGCTTCTGCAAATGAATTATTTTGTTGTTCTTCCGTAAGAACCAATACTTTACCATGGCGGGTAACGGTTTCTTTAATGCAAGTTTCATCTAATGGAAACAGGGTGCGCAAATCAACAATTTCAACCTGACCGGGAAATGGATGTGCTGCCTGCTTGGCCCAATATACACCCATGCCATACGTAATAATGCAAATGGAAGTGCCTTGCTTAATGTGCTGTGGGGAAGCTTCTAAAATCCTTGCAGCTTTACCCAATGGCAAAATGTAATCGGCAGCCGGTTCGGGCATTTTGGCACCATCAGTACCGGGCACTTTGCTCCAATACAACCCTTTATGTTCTAACATAATTACGGGATTGGGGTCGTAAAAAGCAGCTTTCATTAATCCCTTCATGTCTGCTGCATTAGAGGGATATACTACTTTTATTCCCTTGATAGACAATAGCGTACTTTCAATACTGCCGCTGTGATAGGGGCCACCACCCCCATAAGCACCAGTGGGTATGCGCAACACCATTTGTACCGGGAATTTGCCATTACTGAGGTAGCAGGATTTGGCAATTTCAGTAACCAACTGATTAAAGCCCGGATAAATATAATCGGCAAATTGCACCTCTACAATTGGTTTTAAACCGGCAGCCGACATGCCCGCTGTAGAACCCACAATATAAGCCTCCTGAATGGCCGTATTAAATACCCGATTATCGCCAAATTTTTCGGCTAAAGTAGCTGCTTCTCTAAACACACCTCCCAAACGCCTGCCTACATCCTGCCCGTACAATAAGGCCTCAGGGTGGGCAGCTAAAATTTCTTCAATGGCATGTAAGGCCGCATCTACCATCAACACTTTTTCAGCCGTTTTGGGGCTTCGATCTCCCTTTTCTTCAGTAATAGCAGCAGGTGCAAATACATGTTCGGTTACTGTGGCCGTATTCGGTTCAGGAGCGGCCACTGCTTTTTCAAATGCCCCATCTGCCATTTGCCGGGCAGTAGCTTCTATTTCCAGAATAATTGTTTCGGTAATACCCGCTTCCAGTAAAGTTTGCCGCAGCTGCGGAATGGGATCATTTTCACTATGCTGTTGCAGATTTTCTTTACTACGATAAAATTCACGCCGCACCCCGCTAGTGTGGTGTCCTAATAAAGGTACAGTGGCATGTACCAAAACGGGTTTACGCTCGGTTCTGGCATAAGCAAATGCCTGTTGCATGGTTTGGTAACTTTGCACAAACTGGGCACCGTTACATTGCAGTTTATGCAATCCTTTAAATCCATCGGCATACTCAAAAGCATTCATGGCACGCACTTCGGTTGTGGCAGCGCTAATGCTCCAGCCGTTATCCTGCACCAAATAAATAATGGGTAATTGTTTTAAAACGGCAAATTGCCAGGCTTCACTTACTTCACCTTCGGTAACGCTACCATCGCCCAACGAACACAATACTACCGGCAATGGGTTAAGGTTTTGGGGCAATAAACCTTGTTGTAATTGGTATTGAATGGCTTGTGCAATGCCGGTAGCCGGAATGGCCTGCATGCCGGTAGCACTGCTTTGGTGCATTATTTTGGGTTTATCGGCATCGCGGCTGTTGGGATGGCAGTAATAAGAACGCCCACCCGAAAATGGGTCGGTGGCTTTGGCCAATAATTGTAACATCAATTGTTCAGGTTCAAACCCTGCTGCCATCATTAAACTATCATCTCTATAATAGGGACTGAGCCAATCGGTATGTAATAATTGTAATCCGGCGGCTATCTGAATGGCTTCATGGCCTGCTGAGGTAGAATGTACATATTTGGTAATGGTTCGGTTTTCTTCGTAAAGGGCTGCCATGGAGCGGGCGGTAAACATGATGCGATAAGCACGCAAAAGCAAATCAGTCGTTAGCATATTTTTCCTACCGTTACCAGCAGTAGCGGTAATTATTTAATGGTTAATTCAAACATTTTTTCTTTACCCAGAAATCCGGTTAATTCATCGCCCACCACACATTCACCCACACCGGCAGGGGTACCGGTAAAAATTAAATCGCCAATATTGAGTGAAAAATAATTGGAAATATGTGCAATTAGATAATCTACCGAATAAATCATTTGTGAAGTATTGCCCAATTGAACCTGTTCATTGTTTTTGAAGAGCGAAAATTCAATCGATTTCTTCATCATATCTTTTTCAACAGGCATCCATTTGCCCACTACGGCCGATTGATCCCAAGCCTTAGCCTTCTCCCAGGGCAGACCTTTTTTCTTTAATTCATTTTGAATATCACGGGCTGTAAAATCAATACCAACAGTTATTTTATTGTAAAAATGCTGTGCATCTTTTTGTTTAACATATTTACCGTTTTTACAGATTTGGAAAACTAATTCGGCTTCGTAATGTAATTCGTTGGTAAATTCAGGATAATAAAAAGGAACATTGGTTTTTTGTAAAGCCGATTTAGGCTTCATGAAAATAACCGGCTCTTCCGGAATGGCATTTCCCAATTCTTTTGCGTGTTCTGCATAATTTCTTCCAACACAAAAAATTTTCATACTCCTGTTAATTTAGGGTTACTATGTAATATACCCTTTGCCACTTATCTAATCAATATCGCGAATTTACTTAAATCGAAGTAAAGTTTTTCATATTGGCTCAAAAATGATAAGATTAGGGGATAAACTTATAGCTGTTAGCCATATTCATTGTTTTTTCTATACCCACAGCAGCGAATTGTTCAATGATATCTACACATTTTTCAATTTTTTGCCGAACGATGGGTTGTTCATTGGGGAGCCATTTGCTTAAAACAAATTCGGCCTGCATGCCTTTGGGATAGTTATTGCCAATACCAAAGCGTAATTTGGGGTATTGGTCGGTACCAATTGTTAATTGAATATCTTTTAACCCGTTATGGCCGGCCGGGCTACCGGAAGCACGTAAACGGAGTACTTCTATGGGCAAAGCCAGATCATCTACAATGGTTAAGGTTTGTTCTAAGGGTATGGCTGTTTTATCGAGCCAGTATTTAAAGGCTTTTCCACTTAAATTCATAAACGTGGTGGGTTTAATACAAATAAACTGATGCCCTTTCCATTTTACTTCGGCCTTAAAAGCCAGGCGGTCGGGCATAAAAAAGCCACCATGTTTTAATACAAAAGCATCCACCACATCAAAGCCAATATTGTGGCGGGTATGCATGTATTCCGGACCTATATTCCCCAATCCTACAATTAAATATTTTTTCATGTAAGTATTCATTTAGCAATGACCTAACTGAAATATAGTACCACAAGGTTATAAGCAAAAACAGTTATACAAAAGCATTTATGGCTGTAAATATATTGAGAGCGTGGCTAATTTGAGGTCAAAAAAAATCCCCCGGCAAACACCGGAGGATATATTTGGGTTGAATTTGAACCTTATTTCTTGGCAGGAGCTGCTGCTTCTTCCTGTTTTAACTGGCGTGTCATAACAACAGATGCAATAGGAATACGTGGAGAGTTTAAAATTTCCATGTGCTCCGCCTTTACATCTTCAACGCGGATATTACCGTTTAGTTCCAGATTGCTAATATCTACTTCAATAAATTCACGCAGGTATTTAGGTAAAGTTTTTACTTTCAATGCCTTCATTTTAATCACTAATTTCCCTCCACCTTTTACACCGATAGAAGTACCGGTAAAATGAAGGGGTAAGGTTGCAATTACTTTTTTGTTATCCTGCAGTTCTAATAAATCAATATGATCCAATGAATCATTCACCCTGTCAAACTGCAAATCTTTTAAAATACAACGGTAGGTTTTACCGTCAACTTTAACTTCAGCAATCTGAAATTCTGCTGTGTACACCAGATCTTTAAAGGCCTTTACAGGCGCAGCAAAATTAATTTCTTTTTCGCCACCGTAAATTACACCTGGCACCATTTCCTGAGAGCGAATTTGTCGGGTGGCTTTTTTCCCGGTTTCGGTCCTCAGTTGTCCATCGATTGTAATCGTTTTCATTGTTGTTTTTGTTTTAATAACTACTTACTTTTTTTTATTGGGTATTGTAGTTATTGTGAGATAATTTTTTGGATGGCAAAGGTAAGGGAATGCACCTAAAAAAAGCACCAGCCAATAAAATTTATCGTTTACCGGTGCTTTCTATATTTTTCTGGCACTTAAATAGTCTTTAAACTCTGGTATTTCTTAGTTGCGAATGAATGAAAAGGCTGGTAATGCTTTTGTTTTCGTAAGCATTTCTAATAGCAATGGCAAATAAATCGGCTACAGAAAGTACTTTTATTTTTTTGGTATTGGGATTAGCTAAAGGAATGGTATCGCAAACCACCAATTCTTCCAGTTCACTGTTTTCAATATTTTGGTAGGCATTACCACTTAAAACCGGATGGGTACATAAGGCACGCACACTGGTAGCGCCTTTTTCTTTAAGCAGGGCAGCGGCTTTTGCTAATGTACTGCCTGTATCGCAAATATCATCAATTAAAATAATATCTTTTCCGGTAACATCGCCAATTACTACCATGCTGGCAATTTCGTTGGCACGTTTTCGGTGTTTATCGCAAATAACCATTTCTGCATTAAAATAACTGGCAATTTCGCGAACGCGGTTACTACTGCCCACATCGGGCGATGCGAAGGTGAGGTTGTCTAATTTCAATTGTTCTATGTATGGAATAAAAATAGCGGAACTGTCTAAATGATCTACCGGTATTTCAAAGAAAGCCTGAATTTGCGGTGCATGTAAATCCATGGTAATAATACGGTTGGCACCGGCTGCTTCTAACAAACTGGCTACTAATTTGCTGCCAATGGCCACCCTTGGGCGGTCTTTTCGATCCTGGCGGGCATAACCATAATAGGGAATAACGGCAATAATTTTATAGGCGCTGGCTCTTTTGGCCGCATCAATCATCAATAACAATTCCATTAAATTATCAGCCGGGGCAAAAGTGCTTTGTACTAAAAAAACATAATCACCACGAATACTTTCTAAAAAAACCGGCTGCATTTCGCCATCGCTGAATTTTTGAATATTTACTTTCCCAAGCGGAGCGCCAAATCGTTGTGCAATTTTTTCTGCTAATTTTTGCGAACCGGCACCGGCAAAAACTTTAACTGAAGGATTCATAATAACTGGAATGAGTTGCGAAGATAACCATTCAACGAGGAAATGAGAAAACAGGATTTCCGCATTTTGTGAACAAAGTTTATTTTTATAATACATAAAAAATCATCTTCATTCATATCAACTGCTTATGGCACAAACCAGTATTAAACAATGGGCTGTAGATGACCGCCCCAGAGAAAAAATGTTATTGAAAGGATGCGGTGCATTAAGTAATGCAGAGCTACTGGCTATTTTAATGAATAATGGAACTGCCAATACATCTGCATTGGAATTAGCCAAAACTTTGTTGCATGCAGTAAACAATAATTTAACCCGATTAGCGGGGATGAGTGTACCTGAAATACTCCAATTAAAAATTAAAGGAATAGGGCCTGCAAAAGCAGTAACCATTGTTGCCGCATTAGAGTTAGGAATTAGAACCCATACTTTTCAACAAAAGAAAGCATGTGTTATTACCAGTAAAGATGCCGCCGATTATTTAAGGGCACAATTGCAACACAAACCAATTGAAATGTTTGTGGCTATTTATTTAAACCGTGCCAACAAAATAATACGGCATGAAGTAATTAGCACCGGAGGCATTACGGGTACAATAGCCGATCCGAGAATTATTTTAAGAAAGGCCTTAGAATGTAATGCCAGTTCAATGATTTTATCGCATAACCACCCCAGTGGTAATTTAAAACCCAGTCCTGCAGACAAAGAACTAACCCAAAAAATAAAGCAGGCTGCTTTATTAATTGACATGGTGGTATTAGACCATATTATTGTAAGCCATGAAGGTTATTTCAGCTTTGCTGATGAGGGACTATTATAATGAAAACACATAATATATTAATATACTATATATTATATGTTCCAAACACCTATTTATGCCTGTGCAGTAGGCCCCCCAAAGTTGAGTGGAATTTCAACCTGTTCCATATCCTGAATAGGGCCATTGGCAGCCTCGTAACGTTGAATATTTTCGGTTAATGCTTTCATGAAACGCTTGGCATGCATGGGTGTTAAAACAATTCTGCTTTTTACTTTACTTTTTGGTGTGCCCGGCATTACATTCACAAAATCTACCACAAACTCAGCATGGCTATGGGTAATGATGGCTAAGTTGGCATATACGCCTTCGGCTACTTCTTCAGAAATTTCAATATTTAACTGGTTATTGGGCACTTGTTGCATGTAATTTAAATTTTGTTCGAAGATAGGGCAAGCTATTCATTCCTAAACATAAAAAAGCGACAGAAATATTGCTCTGCCGCCTTTTAGTTGAAGTATTTAATACACAACAAACAAATGTTTATTGCATCCAGAATAATTTAATGGTAACATCATCGCCACCCATTGCACTTATAGCTGCCGTATAGCTGGGGCCATTGGCTGTTGCTTCATTGGCAGGATAAGTATAACGCCATGGAAATGCAGACTGCGGATTACCCGGAACTGCCATTGCAGGGTAATACAATCTGCGGATGGATGTCCAGGCATCAAAACCTCTCATATAATAAGCAATGTATTGCTGTAATCCAATGGCTTGTTTCCAATGAACAGAAGAAGTATTGGTTCCGGTACTACCAATAGCGCCGGCACCCAATCCGCCCGGTGCTGTAGCATAAGCAACGGAAGGCTGTGCCAAATAAGTAGCAGCATCGGCTGCAGAACCACCCCATGCTTCAATAGAAGCGGTAACACCATTGTTATAAAAAGTTGCAGCACTGCCTGCAATAAAATTTCTTTCAACAGCCTCTGCATGCAGGAAAGAAATTTCTGCATAATCTAATAATACAGAGGGAGCAGCAGGATCTACAATTGTGCCGGTTAAAGGGCTGAAATAGGGATTGGAAAAGTTGTTCCATGTATTGGTTACACCAACGGTACCGCCTACATCACTACCACTATACTGGTTGGTATAATAGGCAGAACGGCGAGGGTCATTTAATGCCACCATTGGGCTCAGTAACGTTTTGGTAATCACATAATCCTTTCTGTTGCTTTGTATCAGGTTTACCCAAACCGGATTCGCATTGGGTGTAATACCAGTATATACAAATACTGCATTATCGGCATTAGATTGGAATACACCGCCGGCAATGGCTTCATTTACTTTGGTTTTAGCCGTTGCAGGGTCAGAATCTGCAATCAGCATCGCCATTTTTAATTTTAGAGAGTTGGCAAAGGTTTTCCATTTAGCCACATTGCCACCATATATTAAATCGGCAGTACCAAAACTAGGTGCACTGGTATTTAATCCATTAATACAGGTATCCAACCTTTTTAATAAATCGTAATAAACGGTTTTAGCATCATCATAAGCCGGGAAAGGATATTTGTTGATATTATTGGCCTGTGTGTAAGGTATATTACCAAATGTATTTACCAAATAATAATACGTATACACTTCCATAATGTCGGTAATTTCCAGCTCGTTTTTAACAACAGCCGGATCAGTAACATCAGTAGGAATTAACAGTTTGGCTTGTTGAAAATTATTCAATGCACCTACATACAGGTTATTCCAAAAGTTTTGTGGAATATTTCTGTTTCCCAAATTGTAGTTACTCTCATCGGTATAAGTAGCTTCTGTCCAGTATTGAGCTACCAATTGAAAAATATTCGAGTTTACATTAGGTGTAGTAATGTAATCCACCAAATTTTTCTGTCCGTTGGTAAACAACGCATAAGAAGGAGCAGAAGAGGGATTCTTGGTATCGATATTCAGATTGATCATGTTTTTTTGACAGGATGCCAACGCAAATACCGATAGGACGCTATAAAATATTAATTTTTTCATAATACCTGATTTTAGAATTTGAATTTAACATTGAAGCCGATATTGCGTACAGCAGGATATGAACCACTCTGATAGCCTTGTGCATTGCCTGCACCCAAACCATCTTCAGGATCGGCATAAGGAACATTTTTGCTGATAATCCATAAATTTCTTCCCACAATAGCAAAATCAATTCCTTTAATGGGCTTCATTTTTTCAACAGCTTTTTGAGGTAATGAATAAGAAATATTCAGTTCTCTTAATTTAACAAAGCTGGCATCATAAACAAAGGCTCTGGCAGGATTTCGGTAGTATCCATATAATCCATACCCATTTCCACTATTATCAACCCTTTTTGTATTGGGTTTACCATCGGCAGTTACTCCTTTTAAAATAATACCACCACCGTTGGCTAAGGAATTACGGGAAGGATTACCCAAATCGTTTAAGCCTGCAGTTATATCATAGAGGCCGGTTGCAAAACCATAATAGGTATCTAATGAGAATACACTACCCCCTTGGCGCATATCAATCAGGAAACTTAAGGTAAATGATTTGTAATGGAAGCTGTTGTTGATACCACCGGTCCAATTAGGTGTAGCATTACCAATAATATCAGTTGTTTTATTATCCTTTAAATAATAACCATTGCTACCAACGGTTCTTTGTCCGTTGGTATACACAAAGTCATTTCCCTGAATGGTTCCGAAAGGCTGACCTACGGTTGCATTTACAGAAACTCCGCCCTGATAGGATTGTAATACCTGGTTTTTCTGGTTATTGAAGAGAGACAATACTTTGTTATTGATTTTGCTCCAGTTTACATTGATATCCCATGAAAAATTACGTGTTCTGATGGGGGTACCATTGATGGACAATTCAATACCATTGTTTTGAATGGAACCAAAATTTACATACTGACTCAAATAGCCAGTTGCACCAGAAGTATTAACCTGTGTAATTAAATCGAAGGTTTTAGAAGTGAAATAAGTGAAATCAAAACCTAACCGATTTTTAAAGAACGCCATTTCCAAACCGGTTTCAAAACTTTTGGTTCTTTCCGGTTTTAAATTGGGGTTGTTATTGACTGTAGGTAGCGATACCAATGCATTTCCGTTAAACGGAGAGTTAATAGTGTATGTATTCAATACACTATGATAAGGGGCATCATTACCCACTTCCGCATAGTTTAAACGAACCTTACCAAATGATAACCATGGCGCATTGTCAATCATTTTATAAAATGCCCAGCTACCGGAAATGGCCGGATATGTATAGGCATTGTTACCGGCAGGTAAAGTAGAAGATTGGTCGCGACGAACTGTACCATCTAAAGTCAACATATCTTTATAGGTTAATGTTGCACCGGCAAATACACCCCCTACTTCTTTTTCCAACAATGCCTCTACAGGCGCATTAATGGGGTTTACTGAGTTAGATAAAGCATAGAAGTTCGGCAGATTTAAACCGCCGTTGGTAGATGCAAAAATGCTGGAATAAGTATCCTGCCTTAAGTTGGCACCCACCAATGCCTTAAAGTTAAAGTTGGTAGATAAATCTTTATTGTAAGTAGCTAAGAAATCGTAGTTAATTTCTTTGTAGTTGATGTTGTTTCTGGAATAGAAAGGCACATTTACTGAACCAATGGCATCTCTTTCTTCCTGTAAAGAATTATAAGTATCCATGGAAACCCTGCCCAATAAAGTAATGCTCTTAGAAGGTGTATAGTTGATATAAGCATTACCAAATACACGTTGCCGGCTATCTTGTTCATAATTCTGATAGCGCACAAAGTATACATTATCCCAATATATAGGGTTAGTATTGCCATTTACAGGGTCGGTCATATTCCAGGTAACATTTTTACCACCTGAATTAAAGTAAGCGGCTTTTTGTTGCTTAATATCCACATTCATTTCCCACCACTGTCTAAAATTAGACATGATGTTGTTTGAAGTGTAACCTGTACCATACCTGCCCAACCCACTGATTTCAGAATAGTTGATGGTACCGCCCACGGTTAAATCTTTGGTTAAGTTATGGGTTGCACCAAAATTGAACATGTTTTTGGTAATGTTACTATTGGGCAAAATACCATTATCGCTGGTACGGGTATAGCCTAATTTAAAAGAACCGTTTTCACCACCCCCATCAATATATACACTGGTATTGTAAGATACCGGATTTACAAAAAAGGTAGAAGGGTCATTCTTGGCAGCTACCCATGGTGTTGGTTTACCATAATTCGGATTGCCGGGGTAATTGGCAAATGCATCCCATTGGTATACCAATAAATTGGGATTAAATTTCGCACCATAAGAGGCATCTTCAGTTGTGGGCACGATCAGTTGTGGAGAATTCTGACCAAACTGCGGCAAAGGTGCATATAAAAAGTTCCCATCGGGTGAACCATAACCGTAAGGGTATGCACCACCAATTTCAGGACCTGAACCATAGTTAGCGCCATATTCGTGTTGGTATTTCACAAAAGTGCTTTTATCGTAAGAACCTACATTAACACCCGCATTTACGGTAACACCCAAGCCTCTTTTGGCTTTTTTTGTGGTAATTAAAATAACACCATTGGCTGCTCTGGAGCCATATAAGGCAGAAGCTGCAGCACCTTTTAATACCGAGATAGAGGCAATATCATCGGGGTTTAAATCGGCGGCATTGCTACCGTAATCATAACCACCCCGTCCGGCTCTTTGACCGCCGGAAGCAGAAGATGTATTATCAAAAGGAACACCATCTACGACAAATAAAGCCTGATTAGATTGAGAGATAGATTTAATACCTCTTAACACCACATTGGTAGAGGCACCTAAAGCAGTGGGTTGTGTAATTTGCAAACCGGCAACTTTACCGGATAAGCCATCCACAAAGTTAGAATTACGAGTTTTGCTTACCTCATCGCCGCCTACTTCCTGGGCAGCATAAGGGAGTGCATTTCTACTCCGTCTAATACCCATTGCGGTTACTACTACTTCATCTAATTGAGAACTTTGACGTGCCAATGTAACGGCCACATCGGTTTCATTGCCTAATTTAACTTCTTTTGTTCCAAAATTTACGGCTGAAATGACAAGCACATCGCCTGCTTTGGCTTCAATTTTAAAATTACCCTGCGCATCGGCTGCCGTTGCGGCATTGCCTTTTTTAACGCGGACAGTAGCCCCATCAACAGGCTTTCCGTCACCATCCAAAATGCGTCCTTTTACCAAATGTGTCTGCGCAAACAGAGTTGACACACCCAACAAAAGCACCACAGCTAATGATAGCAATTTTCTCATGTGTTTCGTTTTAATTTTCTAAAATTTGTTAATGACTTGTTATACCCTCAAAAATGCCATTAAGCATTTGTTAAATTATAACAATGGTCAAATATAAGGACAGAATACATTCAAAAATGCTGCAAAGAGAGATTAGAATTTGATTAAAATATTTTTCTACATAGTAATCTGTTTTTCCAAAAAAGTAAATATTTTTTCAACAAATCATTCATTTTCAATTATTTATCAAATTAAATTTTTCAAATTAAATACAAATAAATATTGAAAAAATAAATACAAACATTGGTTTGTTTTCTTGTTTTTTTGAAAAGCGATTTTTCGTTTTTATACGCAATTATTTAAAATTACCTTTGCCGCATGATAGTATTAGACGGGAAAATTGCGGCACAGGCCGTAAAAGACAAACTGAAAGCGCAGGTTGCAAACTTTACAGCAAATGGGCATCGCCCTCCGAAACTGGCAGCAATTTTAGTAGGCAGCAATGGCGCCAGCGAAACTTATGTAGCTAGCAAGGTAAAAAATTGTGCAGAAACAGGCTTTGAATCGTTACTCATTCGTCTCGATGCATCAGTTGATGAAGCAACCTTATTACAAACCATTGAAAAGTTGAACCATGACCATACAGTAGATGGCATTTTGGTGCAATTACCTCTCCCCAAACATATTAGCGAACAAAAAGTAATTGAAACCATTCATCCTGCTAAAGATGTAGATGGTTTTCACCCGGTTAATGCAGGTAAGTTAGTACAGGGATTACCCGGTTTTATACCAGCCACCCCATATGGCATTATGCTGTTGTTAGAACATTTTCATATACAAACCAAAGGCAAACATGCAGTTGTGATGGGGCGCAGCAATATTGTAGGGCGCCCTATGAGTATTTTACTCAGCAGTAATATTCCTTATGGCAATTGCACTGTAACCATTGCCCATTCACAAACACAAAATTTGAAAGCCATTTGTTTGCAGGCCGATATTTTGGTAGCTGCACTTGGCAAACCCGAATTTGTTACTGCCGATATGGTAAAATCCGGTGCCATTGTAATTGATGTAGGTATTACCAGAGTGGAAGATGCTACTGCAAAAAAAGGTTTTCGTATTAAAGGCGATGTTGCCTTTAATGAAGTAGCACCTAAAACAACCGCCATTACACCGGTACCCGGGGGTGTTGGATTAATGACCATTGCAGGCTTATTAACCAATACCCTGCAAGCTTATTTAAACAATGTAACAGCATAAAAAAAAGTACTTATTCAAAAAATTATTATTTAATAAAGTAACTCAATTGCAACAAACAATGCAACAATTGCCGGTTATGGAAAGTTTTTATACCCTTCAGGGAGAAGGGTATTACCAGGGGCATGCCGCTTATTTTATTCGTTTGGGCGGTTGTGATGTGGGTTGTGTTTGGTGCGATGTAAAGGAAAGTTGGAATGCCGCCAAACATCCGCTATACACCATTGATGCCATTGTGCAAAAAGCAGTAGAAGAGGTAACCAAGCAGGCTGGCGCCGTACATAATGCGCTTTGTGTTGTAACCGGTGGTGAACCTTTATTACATCCTTTAGATGCACTAACTACTGCATTGCAAAATGTCGGTTTTGTAACCAATATTGAAACTTCAGGCTCATCGCCCCTAAGCGGCAACTGGAACTGGATATGCCTTTCACCCAAAAAATTCAAAGCACCCCTACCCGAAATTGTGTCTTTGGCCAATGAGTTGAAAGTGGTGATTTTTAATCAGCATGATTTTAAATGGGCCGAAACCTATGCCCGGCAAACCAACCCCAATTGTAAACTATACCTACAGCCAGAATGGGATAAAGCTGCTACCGTTACACCCTTGATTATTGAATACATTCAACAACATCCCCAATGGGAACTTAGTCTGCAATTGCACAAATACATTCACGTTCCCTGATTTGAACAAGATAATTTCATAACATATCCGATCTTCCCTTTTCGTGAACAGAAAACCGCATCCGGATATCATATTGCACAATCTGTGTACGGTTTTTAGTATCTTTCATTTGCATAAAAAATACAAATATCCCAATGAAATTTTGCTTCCTCTATATTACCTGCCTACTTGCTGCTGAACTTCCTGCGCAAACATACCATCCTGCAAACAGCAGCCGTTCCATTCGTGAGGAATACAATAAAGCCATGCAATATTTAAACGATGGATATGTTAAAGATGCCATTCCTGTTTTACACAAAGTATTGGAAAAAGATTCTACCTTTTTAGATGCCTGGCTTTCATTGGCTGGTGTATATGGCGAATTAAAAAATTATCCATTGGCTATACAATACTATGAAAAAGTAAAAAATGCAGATAGTGTTTACTTTCTTCCCTACAATCTGCCCTACTCTATTAATTTAGCGGGTTTAGGCCGTTTTAATGATGCAGCCAATGCTATTGATGCATTTCTGGCCATTCCAGATTTAAATGAACGAAGCCGAAAAAGCGGCCTTTATCGGCAACAATGTTATGCATTTGCCATTCAATATGCAAAGGAACATCCAATGAATAACGTAACCGCCTTTGCCCCGAAGAATTTAGGCGACAGTGTTAACTCACCGCAATCAGAATATTACCCTACCTTAACCATTGATGACAGCCTGCTCATATTTACACGAAGAGGCGATGGCGTTTCTGAAAACTTTTATCAAAGCGTAATGCGCAATAAAAAATTTTCAAAAGCCGAATTAGTAAAAGGTGATATTAATATTGAACCTTACAAAGGCGCCATTACCGTTTCAGCAAATGGCGACTGGCTTATTTTTGCAGGTAATTTTAAAAATGGCTTTGGCAATTTTGATCTGTATATTTCTTACTGGACACCACAAGGCTGGAGTGAACCCGAGAACCTTGGCCCCAATGTAAACTCGGAATATTGGGATAGTTCACCGGCATTGAGTCCCGATAATCATATTTTATACTTCAGCAGTAATCGCCCCGGTGGTTATGGAGGAAGAGATTTGTACCAATGTATTCGCCAACCCAATGGACAATGGGGACCGGCTACCAACATGGGTCCGGCCATTAACTCTGCCGGTGATGATGCTTACCCATATATTCATGCCGATAATCAAACTTTTTACTATACCAGCGATGGTTTACCCGGCTATGGGGGTACCGATTTATTTATCATGCGTAAAGATAGTACCGGACACTGGGGCAAACCCAAAAATGCAGGCTACCCCATCAATACGATTGAAAACGAAGGAAGCATCACCATCAATTCGTTAGGCACCACCGGTTATTTTGCCAGCGACAGAAGCGATAGCCGTGGCGGATTGGATTTATATTCGTTCACCATTTCTCCTCATATTAAACCCTTAAAAACCCTGTTTGTAAAAGGTGCAGTATTAGATGCGGTTACGCAAAAAGGCATTCCCTGTTCTATTGAACTGATAGATAACCATAGCGGCAAACCGGCCATGCAAATAAAAGTGGATGAATTGGGCAAATACTTTGTACCGCTTCCGGTAGGCCGCAATTATACTTTCGTAGTGAACAGAAAAGGTTATTTACTGTACAGCGAATTGTTTAACATGCAACAACACCATGCAGATAGCACCTATCAAAAAAATATTTCATTGCAACCCATTACCAAAAATGCCGGCTTCACCTTCAAAAACATTCAGTTCAACATCAACTCTTACGAGTTGTTACCACAAGATGCCATTGAATTGAATAAAGTGATTGATTTTTTAAACGACAATCCATCGGTTGCCATTGAAGTGCAAGGGTATACCGACAATACCGGTAAAGAAACCGATAATATTACGCTTTCAACCTTACGAGCCAAGGCAGTTGCCAATTATTTGGCCATACATGGAATTGATTACAGAAGATTGTCGTACAAAGGTTATGGTTCAGCCAATCCTATTGCCGACAATACCACTGAAGCAGGCAGAATGAAAAACCGGAGAACCACATTTATTATTACCGGCATGTAATTATACTCAATCATTTAGTAAAAAGAAATTATATTAGTTATTCAAAACAATATTGCTTTTATGTTAGATGAACTGGTTTATGAAATTGCCTTAACACAGGTACAGGGCATTGGGGCTGTGCAGGGCAAACAATTGATAGAGCATTTTGGCAATGCACAACAGGTTTTCAAATCATCAAAAAAAGAATTGGCACATGTTGAAGGAATTGGCGAAATAAGAGCAAAAGCAATTAAAGGCTTTAAAGATTTTGAGCAGGCAAACCAGGAAATTGAATTTTGCCAAAAACACCATATTCAAATATTAACCTTGTGGAACCCTGCCTATCCGCAGCGTTTAATGCATTGCTATGATGCGCCATCTGTATTATTTTACAGAGGCAACGCCGATTTAAATCACAGCAAAGTCATTAGCATCATTGGTACCCGCCTGCATACCGAATACGGAAAAAATATAACAGAACAAATTGTGGCTGAACTGCAACCGTATCAGGTATTAATTACCAGTGGATTAGCATTTGGTATTGATAGTATTGCACATCGTGCAGCACTGCAACAGCAATTGCCCACCGTTGGTGTGCTGGCACATGGTTTAAGTTCAATCTATCCAAAACAACACAAATCATTGGCAAAAGAAATGTTGCAGCTGGGCGGTTTACTAACTGAGTTTGGCTGTACAGTAATTGCAGATAAACACAACTTTCCCAAACGAAACCGTATTGTTGCAGGCATGAGTGATGCCACTATTGTTATAGAAACTGCAACTAAAGGCGGCAGTATGATCACCGCGGAACTGGCCTACACTTACAATCGGGATGTATTTGCAGTACCGGGAAAAATAACTGATAATAAAAGCAGTGGCTGCCTAAAATTAATTCAACAAAACAAAGCCATTATTTTTACAAGTGCCGCACAATTGCTGGATGAATTGGGTTGGCAAACCAAAAAAATAAAAGCACCCGCACAAAGAAGTTTATTTATTGATTTAACGGAGGAAGAAAAAATTTTAGTAAGCCTTCTACAGCAAAAAGATACGCTACCCATTGATGCGTTATACCTGCATAGTGGCTTAAGCAGTAGCAGTGTTGCAGCAGCCATACTCAATTTAGAATTACAAAATGTCATTACAGCATTACCGGGGAAAATGTATCGTTTAAATTAATCATACCATACTCTCCTATATTTTTATCCATTCAAATTTGTATCGTAATAGCATGGTACCCTATCTTTGCACATGGCAACACAAAAAAACTCCGGCAATTCCGTCCCGGCTTCCCGCCTGTTTGGCGAAGGTTTAACTTTCGATGATGTTTTATTAATGCCTGCATACAGCCAGGTACTACCTCGTGAAGTTGATATTTCCAGTCATTTAACCAAAGAAATTATACTCAATGTACCTATGCTTTCCGCAGCAATGGATACAGTTACAGAAGCTAATTTAGCTATTGCACTGGCTCGTGAAGGCGGATTGGGCATTCTACACAAAAACATGAGTATAGAAAAGCAGGCTGAACAGGTACGCAAGGTAAAACGCAGTGAAAGCGGGATGATTATTGACCCGGTTACATTGCTGGTAGATGCCACCATTGGCGATGCCTTAAAGCTAATGAAAGAAAATAAAATTGGAGGTATTCCTATCGTAAATAATCAGCAAAAATTAGTGGGTATATTAACGAACCGTGATTTGCGTTTTGAAAAAGACAACACCAGAAAGGTTGCAGAAGTAATGACCAAAGAAAATCTGATTACCGCACCGGAAGGAACCGATCTAAAAAAAGCTGCTACTATTTTACGCAACTATAAAATTGAAAAATTACCCGTTGTAAACAAACTGGGGAAATTAGTTGGCTTAATTACGTACCGCGATATATTGCAATTAACCAATAACCCCAATGCAGTGAAAGACGGCTATGGCAGATTGCTGGTTGGGGCCGCTTTAGGCATTACCAAAGATGTATTGGAACGTGCAGAGGCATTAATACTGGTGGGCGTTGACGTAGTTACATTAGACAGTGCACATGGACATAGCAAAGGTGTAATTGAAGCGTTAAAAAGTCTTCGTAAAAATTTTAAACATTTACAAATTATTGCAGGCAATGTTGGTACCGCCGAAGGTGCCGAAGCATTAGCCGATGCCGGCGCCGATTGTGTAAAAGTAGGAATTGGGCCCGGCTCTATTTGCACAACAAGAATTGTAGCCGGAGCAGGTGTGCCACAATTAACCGCCATTATGGAAGTAAGCCGGGCACTAAAAGCAAAGGGTATACCGTGTATTGCCGATGGAGGCATTCGTTATACCGGCGATATGGTAAAAGCACTGGCTGCCGGTGCCAATACAGTGATGATGGGCAGTGTATTTGCAGGTGTGGAAGAAAGCCCTGGCGATACCATTATATACGAAGGCCGTAAATTTAAAGAATACCGAGGTATGGGCAGTCTTGCTGCCATGAGCCAGGGCAGCGGCGACCGCTATTTTCAGGATGTGGAAGATGATATTAAAAAATTTGTTCCCGAAGGCATTGAAGGGAGAGTGGCTTATAAAGGCAATCTAAGTGAAATTGTTTACCAGTTTGTAGGTGGTTTAAGAGCAGGAATGGGTTATTGCGGCGCAGCCAATATTAAGGCCTTACAAAATGCCACTTTCATCAAAATTACCAATGCCGGTATGAAGGAAAGCCATGCACACGATATTGATATTACCAAGGAAGCACCCAACTATAGCAGAAAATAATTGTATGTACCCGGCTAATGGTACTACTATAATGCTTCTGTTGCGTCGCACACTTGTACTGCAACAATACAACGCATCAAAGCCTCTTTAAAAAAGGGGCTTTCTTATTTAAAATATTTTTTGTTAGTTTTCATGAACACCTGTCTGGTCATCTAATTTCAGCTTCATTACAACGGCAATGTTATAGGCTCTTTGCTTGGCTAATTCGGCTTTCTCACCTTCAAACAAACTATCTGTAACTGAAAAAAATAAATCAAGCCAACGTTTAAAATGTTTGTTTTCAATCATTTTTTTTTGATGAATTTTTCTATGCTTTTGCAATGGGTTTCCTAAATAACCACCGGTATAAAACAAAGCATTTTCCCAAAATAAATATTGGCGTTCCAAATGTTTCTGCCATTGTGCTTCCAATAAAGCAGCAAAATAGGGCCACAACAGGGCATCCTTTTTTACTGCTGCATAAAAAGTATTGACCAGCAGTTCAATATCATTTCTATTTTCAATATCTTTTTTCATGAAAAAATATCAGTAACAATACAATTAATGATTTGTTTTGCTATTCAAAATTTCGGTGCATATTTTCCCGGCAACTTCCATTTTATAAATCCTTTCGCTTAAATTTTCTTAAAGAAAAACCAATCGGCAATACTATCCACAAAAGCATCACCAGTAAAGTGGATATAATACCTGTTGTAGTTCCAAAAAAATTCTGAAAAATAGCACCGGTGTAACCCATTAGCGCCGAAATATCCATTTTGAGAAGAATTAATATTCTGCCCATATCCACCGGATTCAAAGCGCTTAAAACCAACATTAAGTTTTCTAAAGGATAATCGGAAAATTGAAATAAAATAAATAAAATCAACCCATCAAATAATAAAGAGAAATACAACCACAATAATACTGCAATACCAATACCCTTGGCTTTATCGCGGGTATGCACCGCAGCCAATAAAGCAATGGCCACAAATATGGTAGTTAACAATAAACCCACCCCTACCAATATTAAACCGGTAGCAGTAAAAGAGTAAAGTAAAACCGGTATACCAATACCTATAAAAAATGCAAGTGTTAATGCCAGTGCTATACCACTGAATAAACTTAACCAGATATGTTTTCGTTGTAATGGCTGACTAACCAATAACTCTACAAATTCAGCACTATTGTAAATATAAATGGTTGAGAAAATAATACACACCAACGGTACCACTATTAATACAATATTCAATAAACTCAACAAGCCTTTGGTTGTATTGTCTTCTAAATTAAAAACACTCATACCAATAGCCAGTAAAAAAATAGTATAAGCAATCACTATTTTATTACGCAGAATATCTGCAATAACATATTTTATAATTTTTATCATGGTTAAATGGTTCTTTCAATCATTAAATATTCCTTATTTATTTTTCATAATAAAAGCAATGGCTCTTGACAATTTTGTTTCACCAGTATCTTTTTGTAGATTTTGCAAAGATTTGTGAAACAACAAGTTCCCATCCTGCATGTAAATAACCTGTGTAACCAAATCATCCAACTCACTTAAAATATGAGAAGTAATGATGATTAATTTGCCGCGCTCTTTTTCTTTTACAATTTTTTCTTTCAATATTTCAGAAGCTATGGGGTCTAAACCGGCAGTAGGCTCATCCAGAATTAACACATCCGGATTAAATAAAAAAGCCAGTGCAGCACTAACCCTTTGTGTGGTTCCCCCGGAAAGGGTACGCATCCGTTTCTCCATGATGCCAGGTAATCCAAATGAGTGTAACAGTTCTTCATCTAATGGCTCGTGCTGTTCTGCTTTACGTATATCTTTCATCATGGTAAATACATGTCGGATGGTCATATTTTCCGGATATCGACCAATTTGCGGCATATAGCCAATATGTCTGCGGTATTGCCAATTGTGTAAAATGTTTAGTCCGTTAAATGTTATAAAACCACTATCAGGAACTACCATACCCAATATGCTTTTTACTAAAGTAGTTTTACCACTGCCATTTGGGCCAATTAATGCAATGCATTCGCCTTTATTACAGTTTACCGATACATTGCTTAATACCGTAAGCCTGCCGAATTTTTTAGTAACATTGGTTGCAATAATCATAATCGTAAAGGTTTCATATATGGAAATTTGTCCACTAAATTTTCAGGCGTTAAACTGGGTAAAATTTTCTCTGTTTTATCGAAAAGTGTGGCCATAAAACTTCTAAACAAAATCATTGCCGTAGGATTTTCAGCAACAATCATTGAAAACATACTTACCGGATGATAGGGAACATCGCCAACACCATCTTTATTCAAATCGTACCCTTCATATTTATCCCAATAATTTTTGTTAAAAGTATTTTCAACCAACGAGCCATTGGTAGCAATGTCGAAACTGTTGGCTAAAAAATTATTATGCTTAATGGTATTTTGAATACTGTTAGCCTGAATTTTAACAGCCCATCCATTTTTTATGAATGTATTTTTTTCAACCAACACACGGGTGGCACCTTCAAAAAAAATAGCAGTGGTATTCCTTAGAAAAGTGTTTCCGGAAATATGGCTATCGGTAATTTCTTTTAAAAAAATACCATAACAGCCATCGCCCCAATTATCTTCAAATACATTATTAAACATCTTAACACCATGTGTAAACATTACAGAAACACCGGCACTATTATTTTGAAATATATTGGCGATATAGGCATCATTGTGCGAAAACATAAAATGCAACCCGTATCTCGAATTTTTGATTGACCGATTTTTCCAAATCAGCGAATTGGTTACAAACTCAAAATAAATACCATCACGATGGCCGGTTACCGCATTACCAATAATGCTTAAGCTGTCACATTTCCAGCAATGAATACCGTTGCCACTTTGCTGATCGGTTTTAGCATAAGCAGTTAAACGATTATTTTTTATGGTACAATTAGTAGCACCCTGTAAATAAATCCCAAAAAAAGTATCTTCTAATACATTGTTTTCAATATTAATATTTTTTACATCGTAAATTTTAATACCTGCAATATCAATAAGGCTGGATGTGCCGGAGTGTATTAATTTAAATCCTTTTATGGTTACCCCATTAGCCCTTACTGAAATCATCTGGTATGTATGTTCTCCATCAATAACCGGATAATTTTTGCCCAATAAAACAAGCGACTTTTCGATAATAATATTTTTTTCTTTATAAATACCCGGAGCCACCCAAACAGTATCGCCATTTTTTGCTGCGGTTACAGCCTGTTGTATACTAACATATGCATGGCCCTTGCCAACATAAATGATTGCAGCATGAATGGGGATACAATACACACACCACATGAAGCCTATGCACAATAAAAAAGATTTCATGTTTTATAAAATATTACAAAAAAATTCAGGTAACATGCTTTGGCCTTTCTATATTTCAAGGTTTGGGAATAGCTATCATTTCATTCCATTCCATTACAGTACCTGTATATTTTTCAAGGGCCTGTTTAGCATCAGCAACATTGTTGAAGGCAGCAATATCCCCATTCATGGGGCTATGCAATTGATCACTTTTAATTAAAACAGTATTTTCAGCAGGAATGAGTTGATGGCCATTTTCAAAATTTACAAAATAAATTTTCCCATTTTCGGTTTCGGCGGTATGATCATGTATAAAAGTAACAATACAATGCACATCATCAAACTTATATATCTTTCCTTTTCGGGTAATTAATTCAGCACCAAAGCGATTATCGCTGTAGGGCATTTTACAATAACTGCACATATCCGTTCCAACAACTAATGGAGTAGGTTTTGTATTGCAAGAAAAAAATAAAAAAGCCATTGTAGCAACCATAGTGGTAGCGGGCTGACGAAGAGTTTTAGCTATTTTTTTTACATCCATCCATTCTTTAATATTAACACCCAACAACAATAAACCCACGCCTACAAAAAGCCATCCGCCCAAGTCGGGAATTGAATACGCACCAAAATTCAGCAACTGTTTAAACCCAATGAATGGTGGTTGATAAGCCATACCCGGCACAATAATCGGCGCTTCCGGATTGAGGTTGTGGCCATAATTGTATTCCCATCTCCAAAAATCAAACATCGCAACAATGCCAAATAATACAAATAAAACAATCAATGTTTGCACCATCCATCTTTTTCCAAAAAAAGCAGCAATAAAAAACAAAACAGCAAAACCAACTATAATACCCGGCAGCATAGAAAATTCAAAAAAATCTTCAGTCCGTAAATGTTTCATTCCAATATAATGGTTTAAACCATTAATGATATCAAGATTACCGCCCAAATGATTGGGATAAATAAACATACTTAATCCTTCCGGATATTGTGGTGCCGATAAATCGATACGCCACATGGGCACTTTTACTATGATTAATAATGCAATACCGCCTATTGTCAGAAGAATACGACTAATTTTTGAGATATGGAAATGATTGGCCATGATAAAAAATTTAAAGAAATAAACTACCGGAATCGTGATATATTCCGGTAGTTGGCTTTAGAATAGGGGTGAGATTATTTATCGAGCAAAGGGGGTGCCGTTGCAGCATCAGGAATATTTTTACCTGTGCTAAAAGTAAGCGACACGTTGCTATTTGCAGGAGAAACTCTTACATAACCCTGCATTTCCTGATGCAGTGCGCTGCAAAAATCGGTGCAATAAAATGGATATATACCGGGTTTTTCAGGACTCCATTTATAGGTTTGTGTTTCACCGGGCATAACCAGTAATTCAGCATTATTAGGCACACCTTTAATGGCAAAACCATGCGGTAGATCCCAATCCTGCTCCAGGTTGGTAACATGCCAGTATACCTCATCTCCCACTTTTATACCTTCAATATTATCGGGTGAAAAATGTGAACGAATTTGCGTGATATAAATATCTACACGCTTGCCATTACGCACCACTTTTGAATCAGCTTCACCTTTTGTTACATAAGGATTTTGATTTTTATTGATATCGAAATATTTTACTGATTTATCTCTGATGAGTGAAGCGGCTACCGCTTGTGCATAGTGTGGCTCACCAACGGTAGGAAAATCGAGTAGTAATTTCATTTTATCTCCACTAATATCAAACAACTGCGCTGCCTGTGCCAGTTCGGGACCTGTTGGCAAATACCTGTCTTTAGTAATTTTATTATATACAATTACATATTTACCATTTGGTTTTTTGGTATCCCCACCTGGAATACATAAGTGGCCGGGTGAGTAATAAGTAGGTTCTCTGTCAATTACTTTTAAATCTTTAATATTCCATTTTACAATTTCTGAAGAAACAAACATGGTGGTAATAGCATTACCTCTTCCATCAAACTCTGTGTGCAATGGGCCTAAACCTGGTTTTTTAACTTCACCATACAATGCAGCTTCATATTCAATTACCGGAATGCCATCATAATCACCAATAAATTTTTTATTGGTAATAGCTTGTTGAATTTTATCGAAACTAAATACCGGAATTAATGCGGCTAATTTGCCACTACCAACAATATATTCACCTGAAGGGTCTACATCACACCCGTGTGGCGATTTAGGACAGGGAATAAAATAACAAACATCTTTCAAATCTTTAGCATCTAACACCAGTACTTGTTTTTCAATAGTAGAAGTGGCCATGTGTTTGTTTTCATCATACACATTGTGTGCATATTGAACTGCTTCTGTTTTGCCTTTACCTTGTTTGGCATATTCTTCTAATTTTTTCCAGTTTACTGCCAAAATAAAATCTTTATCGCGTTGTGATGCATTCACTTCTAATAGTGTATTGGCTTGCTCGGTATTATAGCAGGAGAAGAAAAACCAGTCGTGCGATTTATTTTTTCCGGCATGACTCAAATCAAAATCAACCGGAGGTACCTGCAATTGAAATGCCAGATTCATATTGCCGGAATTTTTATCTACACTAATAAAACTAATGGATGCTTTAAAATTTTTGCGGTATGAATTAATGGGCACATCTCCATTATCATTATCCATCGGTACTGCAAAGCGGGTACCTGCTACCACATACTCGGTATTTTCTGTAATAAACGGTGAGGAGTGGTTACCTGCACTATTGGGCAATTCCAAAATTTCAGCAGTTTTGAATGTAGTTAAATCAACTCTTGCTACACGAGGGGTATTATTGGCATTGGCAAAAATCCAGCGACCATCTATTTCGCCATTGGTTTGCGATAATTCCAAATGGTGCTGATCATCCCAAGGTACAAAACCATGCGATGTATTGAGCATGGGTTTGGTTTCTTCACTATAACCATATCCGTTTTCAGGAAAAACAGAAAAAATGGGTACAATTTTCAGTAAGCGGCCCGAAGGTAATCCGTAAACGCTTAACTGGCCATTGAAACCACCGGATACAAAGTTGTAAAACTCATCGTATTTTCCCGGTGCTACATATACACTTTGTGCAGCATCGCCACTTACGGCATCACTGGTATTTTTGGGTTTGCATGAAAAAAGACCGCCCATTACAAGCAGAGATATCCATGCATAGTTAAAAAAGTTATTCTTTTTCATATTTGTTAAATTTTATAAATGAAAATTGGGTTATTTTACACCATCATTTTTACGCATAAACTCATACACTTCTCTGGCTTCCTGATCAGTTAAATGTTGGTTAGGCATACGTACCAGACAAATTTCAAGCATGGCTTGTGCTTTGGGATCTTTTGTTAGCATATCATCTGTATTGGTAACAAAATTCATAATCCACTCCGGTGTATGGCGTTGTGTAACACCTTTCCAACCGGGACCAACTAACTTTTCACCGGTTAGTTTATGGCAGGCACTGCATTTAACGGTGTACACTTTATTGCCTGCTTCTGCCATCGCTGCATCAAGCGTAGAACTCACCTCCACATGGGTGAATTTGCCCTCTCCCCTGTTGGGATCGTAAGATGGATTGTTACTTGAAGCCGTTTCTGAAGTGGCAGCACTGCCGGAAGTATTTGCAGTTGTTTCATTTTTTTCGCCTGAATTGCTGCAGGCAACCATCAATAATCCAAAAATGCTTAAAATAATCAGCTTTTTCATGTTAATTTTAAATTTAAATTGTATTGTTTAGTTAAGTGTTGAAAGAACGGGATGTAACAAACTTTTTATTTTTTTTCATTGTTGTCCGACTAAAATTGTAAAATAATGGTCCAAACCCTTTACAGAAACATATTTCAGCCGATTTCAAAAGATGGGGTACTACCTCCAATTTTGAAACAATCATTTTTTAGCCTGTAATCATTTACAACAAAGGATTACAGCGATTTTTTAGTTAAGTTTTGTCGGACAATAATGATTTTTTTCAACACAAGATTACAAAGCGTGATGGCACCGTTTTATGCGTAGAATCATATTGCATTTATCAACCCGAATTGCAGGAAAAATGATAATTGCAGATTTTTATTAAAACCCTTTGTACATCAATATTTCAGCAGATGCTTCGATTGAACAATTCAAAAAAACATGACGAAAATCATGTGCCCAACTGCTTAATATCATATTTAGGGCACAGTGTGGCATCTAAATTTATACTTCACCAGAATCAACATACCATGATAGATGCAGACTTATTACTTTCTTTTGGGGCTACCTACAAAAAAACAGCAGCTAATGAAGTGATTTTCCGTGAAGGAGATGAATGTCATTTTTATTATCAATTAGTTGAAGGTTCTGTAAGATGGATCAATATCAATGAGGAAGGAAAAGAATTTATTCAGGATATGATTGAACCCGGCGAACCCATTGGTGAACTGTCGTTATTTGATGAGGGACCATACGCTGCCACTGCAGTTTCGAATAAAGAAAGTATTATTTTAAGATTACAAAAACATCATTTTCACCAATTAATAAAAGAAGAACCGGAAATTCATTTTATGTTTTCGAAATTATTAGCCAAAAGATTAAGATTTAAATTCTTAATGTCGAAAGAACTGGCGAATAACAAACCAGAAGAAAAAATATGCAGCCTGTTAACTTACTTCAAAAACAATAAAAAATTTTTTTGCCCCAAATGCAATATGGTACAACTAACCCGCCAGCAAATAGCCGATATGACAGGCCTTCGCGTAGAAACGGTTATCAGAAGTATTCGCCAATTACAGGATAAAGGAAAATTGGCCATAGCAAAAGGAAAAGTATATTTCTGATAATGTGCCTGTAAACAAACATTTTATTTACAACAATCATGAATGTTTAAAATATTTTATACTTTGGCATGATTGAAATCATATCGGCACACAAAATGCTGTTTTTACTTTGCAACGCTATGAAAGATGCCACACAAAAATGGATATCCGTTAGTTTGTTCAACTTATTGATTGTAGCCATCATCGGCGTAACGCTTCGGTATAAGATTGCTTACGCACTGCCTGTTGTAAATCAAAAATATTTATTACATGCCCACTCGCATTTTGCATTTACAGGCTGGGTTAGTATGGCATTAATGACGTTATTGGTGCAATATTTAGCCCATCATCAAAACCCGCATGCTTTTAAAAAATACAAACCGGTTTTATGGGCTAATTTAATGGCTGCTTATGGCATGTTGTTTACTTTCCCTTTTGAAGGGTATGCTGCAGCTTCTATCACTTTCTCTACCCTTTCTATTATAGTAAGTTATGTTTTTGCAGTTTTATATTGGAAGGATGTAAAAAAAATTCAGTGGTATAGTACCACACACGCCTATTTTAAAGCTGCGGTTTTATTCAATGCACTTTCTTCTATTGGTGTTTTTGCCTTAGCCTATATGATGGCTACCCAACATATTGAACAGAACAATTATTTGGCTTCTGTATATTTTTTTCTCCACTTTCAATATAATGGATGGTTTTTATTTGCCTGTTTGGGTTTATGGAATCATTTATTAGAGCAAAGTGGCATGAATACAGAAAAATTAAAATGGTTATTTTATCTTTTTGCGGGTTCCTGTGTACCAGATTATTTTCTGTCAGCACCATGGATACCCATTCCAACCATCGTTTATTGGCTGGTGGTAGCCGCTGCATTTGCCCAGGTAATTGCCTGGATAATGATGCTACAAATTATACTGCAAAACAAAAAACAACTCTTAACACAGATGCCACAGTTTACAAAAATTGTATTATTTCTGGTAGCCATTGCATTTAGCATAAAGTTGTTGTTGCAATTAGGTTCAGCCATTCCTGCATTAAGCACTTTAACTTATGGCTTTAGGCCAATTGTTATTGGCTATTTGCATTTGGTTTTGTTGGGGGTAATTTCCTTGTACATTATTGCGCATTGTTTGGTTTCAGAAATAATCATACTCACTCCGAGTATCAAAAAAGGTATGATTGTATTTATTGCCGGTATTTTACTCAATGAATTGCTATTGATGATAGAAGGAATTGCAGATTTATCTTACCACGCTGTTCCATATACGAATGAAGCATTGCTTTTTGCTGCGCTGGTATTAATGGCCGGAATTTTTGGGTTAAATTTTAAAAACAAACGTACATACTGACTTTAATCATAGTTTGTACTTTCTTACCATTGTAGCTTTGCAAAAAAAGCTATGGAAAACATTTTGTCAGAACCACTTTTTTCCATTGTAGCACAATCGCCGGCAACAGGTGCAGTACTGGAAAAATTTCATGTTGACTATTGTCATCTGAGCAAAAAAACATTGGCCGAGGTTTGTGCTATCCAACAAATACCTGCTTCCGTAATAGCAAATGCTATTCAAAAAGTATTGGCATTCAAGCCAAATAACAACAGCAGCGATTTGAGCCAGCTTTCATTAACAGAACTCATCAATTATATTCTCAATAATTACCACGCCTATTTAAAAATGCAGTTACCCGTGTTATTGGGGCAATTAGAAAAAGTAGCCAATAAACATGGTGAAAAATTTCCATTTTTATTAGATGTGTTTTTCTTTTTTGAGATGTGGAAAGATGAAATTTCTGCACATTTAATTTATGAAGAATCAAAGCTTTTTCCGGCCATTACAGCTTTGGAAAAAAAACAACCAACAGACAATCAGGAAAATACCATGTCAGAATTAGATAAATTATTGCGCATCTTAGAAAAAGAACATGACCATTCTGATGATTTAATGGAAAAAATAAAAACGCTTACGCAAAATTTTACTACACCTCCGCAAGCCTGTAAAACTTTTCAGCTCAGTTTCATCGCATTAAAAGATTTGTATCAAAATTTAGGGGAGCACCTGCAAATTGAAAACAACCTGTTGATTCCTAAAGCAAAAAAACTTGCATTACTCTGACGCACGAACCACAACTAAAAATAATGACCACTTAACTTAAAAAAACAGGCACTTTCAAAAAAAAACCGAACTTTCGAGCGAAAAAATATATTTTGTTTGAAAAAGAGTCAACTGTTTTTTTTAAGTATGGCAAGTGGCCTGCTGTTGGTAGCATCCTGGCCGGTATCGCCCTTCACCTTTTGTATATTTTTTGCGTTTGTGCCTTTGCTTTGGATAGCAGCTTCTACTACTAAAATCCGTAGTTTTATAGGTTATGCATTTTTGAGCCTGTTGATATGGAATGTGGGTACCACCTGGTGGATTTGGAACTCAACCGATGTGGGCAGTATTGCTGCCATAATAGCGAATACTATATTAATGTGCATTCCTTTATGGGGCTATTTTAAACTGCGCAAAAAAACCACTCCATTCTATAGCGGTGTTGCATTGATTGTATACTGGATGCTGTTTGAGTGGATACATTTAAACTGGCAACTCAGCTGGCCCTGGTTAACGCTCGGCAATGTGTTTGCTACCCATCCCAATTGGGTGCAATGGTATTCAGTTACCGGCGTTAGCGGTGGAACATTATGGATTCTATTGGTCAATATTTTGTTGTTTCAACTGTTACAAATACACCAAACCAGTCAACGCATTTCTAAACCATTAGCAGGCATTTTTTTGGTCACTTTGCTGTTACCGCTTATGATTGGATACCTATCTATCCCCACCATAAAAGCAGCTAATATGAGTACTAATGTGGTAATTGTGCAACCCAATATTGACCCCTACCAAAAATTTGAAAGTTTTTCCACACAAACACAAATAGAACGTTTAATTCACTTATCCGATTCGGCCATTAACCCACAAACCGTATTGGTTATTTGGCCCGAAACAGCTTTGCCCGAACCGGTTATTCAACAAGAACTCAATAATAGTGCTATTTACCAACCTGTATTTCAGTTTGTACAACAACATCCTAATCTTACCCTTTTAACCGGGTTAGAAAGCTATGTTTTGTATGGGAATGAAAAAGTAACACCTACTGCACACGCCATGCCCAATGGACAATACTATGATGCCTATAACAGTGCTGTTGCCATCAATGTAGGCCACCCCAATCAGTTTTATAACAAAAGCAAATTGGTGCCGGGTGTAGAATCATTGCCTACCTTTTTAAATTTTATGGGGCCTGTTTTTGAAAAATTTGGAGGAACTACCGGAGGTTATGGCCGTGATACGGCTGCCGTGGTTTTTTCAGAAACCAACAATCCCTACAAAATGGCACCTATTATTTGTTATGAAAGTATATATGGTGCTTATGTGGCAGAATATGTAAAAAAAGGCGCCAATTTATTAACTATTATCACCAATGATGGTTGGTGGGGCAATACACCCGGTCATTTACAGCATTTAGCCTATGCCCGTTTAAGAGCTATAGAAACCAGAAAATTTGTAGCCCGTAGTGCCAATACCGGAATTAGTGCAGTGATTGACCCATCGGGCAAAATTTTAACCCGAACAGATTACAACAAAGCTGCGGTAATTAAATTCAATATTCCTATTCCTGCTGCATCCGGTAGTACCTTGTATGTAAAATGGGGCGATTGGTTATACAAACTGGCGGCATTTGCAGCGTTATTGGTAATTTTATATCAATTGTTCAAATGGTGGCAATTGAAGATAAAAAGGTAATTGTATGATGGAAAGATATTGCAACTACAAAAACGGTAAACTGGCCTATCACAAAGTTGGGGCCGGACCTGTGGTACTCTTAATACATGGATTTGGAGAAGATGCATCTATTTGGAATGCACAAGTTGCTTTTTTAAAAAATAATTTTACTGTAATTACACCATCTATTCCCGGAACGGGCAATGCCGATATGTTACAACCGCAAACAGGAAAAGATGCTGTTGAAATGGAAGATTATGCGCAGGCCATCAAAAAAATAATTGAGGAAGAAAACATCACCCATTTTGTAATGTTGGGGCATAGTTTAGGGGGCTATATTACATTAGCATTTGCTGCATTGTATCCGGAACAGTTAAAAGGTTTTGGACTCATTCATTCAACCGCATTTGCAGACAATGCCGAAAAAAAAGAAACCCGTTTAAAAGGCATCCAGGTAATGGAAGAATATGGTGCCTATGCTTTTATCAAAACTACCATCCCTAATTTATTTGCCGCACGTTTTAAGGCAGCACATCCCGAAAAAATAGATCTGTTAATAGAACGGGCAAAAAACAGCAATACACAGGCATGTCAGCAATATTATGAAGCTATGCGTTTGCGGCCAGACAGAACCAATGTCTTAAAAAACGCAGGTTGCCCGGTTTTGTTTATTATGGGTACAGAAGATAAAGCTGCACCTATGGAAGATGTATTACAACAATCACATTTGCCCAACTGTTCTTATGTGTATATTCTTCCTGAAACAGGCCACATAGGTATGTGGGAGGAAACAGAAAAAGTAAATCAGCATATCAACAGTTTTTTAATGTCTGTATATAACAATCCTGCCGAAGCATGAGAAGCAGTGAATAGAGCATAAAACTTTATACCACTTGAAAAAGATTTTATTGATAATTATAATATTGATGGCAGTTGCACATCTGGCACGGGCCAGGCATGTAGCCGGTGGTGAATTATTTTATAAATATTTAGGTCCTGGTACAACACCCGGCACCAATAGCTATCAGGTTACTTTGCGTTTATTTAGAGACTGTGCTTCAACGGGGCCATTATTGCAATCTGAAAATGTGATAGTAGGATTTTATGATGGAACCACATTGGTAAAATCATTGGGCCTGCCATTAACCGGCGGCATCACAACCATTCAGTTAAATACAGCTAATTTTCCCTGTCTGGTGGGCAATGTAAGCGTGTGTTATCAAATTGCATTATATACCAACACAATTGATTTACCGATTAATGCCAACGGTTATACACTTTCCAGAATGGGTTGCTGCCGTATTGATAATATCTCAAACCTTACCAATAACAATGTAGGTAGCGATTATGTAACTTTTTTGCCAGGCACCAATACCCTGCCCGTTGGCCACAATAGCAGCCCTGAATACAAAATAAAAGATACAACATTGGTTTGCGCCAACAAAAAATTCAATTTGGATTTTAGTGCCGTGGACCCCGATAATGATTCGTTAAGTTACTCTTTTTGCGATGCTTATTCGGCACCCAATACCGGGCAAAATCAGGCACCATCGCAATTTTTAACCTTAACGCCTGTACCTTATGGTGGCGGTTATAGTGGCACTATGCCATTGGGCAATCAGGTAACCATTGACCCTGTTACCGGCATTATTAGTGGTATTGCACCTCCGGCCGGGCAATATGTAGTGAATGTTTGCATTGCTGAATTCAGGAATGGTCAACAAATTGGGTATCATAGAAAAGATTTTATTTTAAAAGTACAATCCTGCGATATTATTGAAGCCGACTTACCTTCCAGCATTGTAAATTGCAAAGATTATACTGTTTATTTCGAGAACCAGTCCACGTCTTCTTCCATACTTTCCTATAAATGGACGGTTGGAGACCCTGCCAATCCTTCCTTCTCGGCCAACACACCTACCCTGCAATATACCTATCCGTATTCCGGCCGTTTTGTTGCACATTTAACGGTTACCGGACCTAATGATTGTGTAGGTACCGACAGTACTATTGTAATGGTATATCCGGGATATAAAGCTGATTTTAGTGTACAGGGCGATTGTTATTTAAGGCCATTTCAATTTACTGATAAGAGTACGGCAAAATACGGTACCGTTAGTAAATGGCAATGGAATTTTGGTGATCCCAATTCAAATGCTGCCAGTTCTAAACAACAAAACCCATCGTACACCTATTCTGCCCCAGGTACCGTAAATGTTACACTTATTTCGCAAAGCGATAAAGGTTGTATTGACACTGCCAAACAATCAGTAATTATATATAGTAATCCACCATTGCAGTTACCTTTTCGCGATACGTTGATTTGCAGTATTGATACCCTTCAACTACAATCCGCCAGCATTGGCGCTTATAGTTGGGTACCTAATTATAATATCATTAATCCCAATACACCCAATCCTTTTGTTTATCCCAAAATTACTACTACTTATCAGGTAACGGTAAACAACAATGGTTGTGTGAGTAAAGACAGTATTCGCGTTCGAGTATTAGATTCTATTTCCGTAAAAGTAGTGCCCGATACAACGGTTTGTTTAAATGATACGTTTCGGTTATATCCGGTAAGTGAAGCGTTGGGCTATGAATGGTTTCCCGCTACAGGAATAGATAACCCAAAATTAAAAAACCCGTTATTTCAACCCACTACTTCTACCAACTATCGGCTCATCGCTCATTTAGGTAAATGCAGGGATACTGCTTATACACGTATTATTACCGACCCTTATCCCAAAGCCAATGCCGGGCCTGATGTAGGTATTTGTTTTGGAGGACGAACACAGTTGAATGCAACTACCAATGCCTCCGCATTTGAATGGACGCCCAATAAAAATATACTATACAGCAATACCTTACAACCCATTGTTGCACCGGGCAATACTACCCCTTACACACTCACCGTTCGTTATGATACCGGCTGTATTAAACCGGTTACCGATACTATTTTAGTTACAGTGTATACTCCGGTTAAAGTAAATGCCGGCAATGATACGGCAGTAGTAGTAAACCAGCCTTTGCAATTAATGGCTACCAGTAATTATGATAGTGATAGTACCGGCATTATAGTACAATATGCCTGGATTCCGACCAGCTATTTAAGTAATCCTAACATTCCCAACCCTATTGCAACCTTTAACGGAATTACAGATTCTATTCAATATACCGTAATGGCAACCACCAGTGCAAGATGCACCGGTGCTGATAAACTTTGGGTTCGAGTTTTTAGAACCGGCCCCGATATTTTTATACCAACTGCTTTTACCCCCAACCATGATAATAAAAATGATATACTGAAACCCATTCCCGTTGGTATAACCGATTTACGATATTTTAGCATTTATAATAGATGGGGGCAACTTATTTTTACCACAAATCAAATTGGGGAAGGTTGGGATGGCACTTATAATGGCAGCATGCAGCCGGCAGGTACGTATGTTTATACCGCAGAGGGAATAGATTTTACAGGTAAAAAAATTTATAAAAAGGGAACAGTGGTACTCATCAGATAAGCAGCATTATCAAATGCAAATACATCTTTGTACATATAAAAAACCAATATCCGCTTGAAAAATAAAATACTGATTCTATTCACCTAATTGTTGATGCAGAAGTTGATATGCTGAAATATTTATTCATAAGTTTTTTATTACTCTTTCTGGTTCAAAATGCAAATGCCGTGCATATTGCAGCAGGTGAATTAAGCTATTTATACCAGGGTGCTGGCTCCTCACCCAACACGGCTAAATATTTAATTACCATGCGTTTGTTCAGAGAGTGCAATGCTCCCGCAAATTCAGCACCCTTGAATGAAGAAAATGTAACGGTTGGCATTTATGATAAAGCAACTGCCACCTATATTACCTCTATCAAACTGGCACAGCAATTTGCTGGCAATCCACCCACAATTCAAAACACACAAGGCATCAATCCCTGCTTAACCGGTAATCCGGTGGCTTGTTATCAGGTAGGTACTTATAGCAGCACCATAGAATTACCAATTAATACAGGAGGCTATACCCTTTCATGGGTTCGTTATTCAAGAGCAGTGGTTCAAAATGTAGCAGGCAGCAGTGTTGGCGCTACCTTTACTGCCGAAATTCCCGGCACACAGCAATTACCTGTAGGCACCAACAGCAGCCCTGTTTTTACCATTAGTGATACGACCATTGTATGTAAAAACACAGGATTTACTTTCAATTACTCAGCTTCTGATCCTGATGGAGATTCATTGGCCTATAAATTTGCGCCGGCATACGACGGTACACCCGGTAATTACACTGTAAGCACTAATCCCGATCCTGATCCCAGCCTTATTCCCACTTTACAACCCGTTTTAGTAAATTATATAGCACCTTACTCGGGGCTTAGTCCATTGGGTAGCGGTGTTACTATTGACGTTCACACCGGTTTAATTTCAGGTATTGCACCCCCGGCAGGAAAATATGTGGTATGTGTAATTGTAGAAGAATGGCGTAATGGCGTTTTATTAGACCATCACCGAAAAGATTTTATATTAACAATTGGCGATTGTTCTGTAAACGGCGCCAGCCTCAATCCGAAATACATTAACTGCAACAATTTTACATTTAACTTTTTTAATGAGAGTACCAATCCAAACATACAGTCGTATGCCTGGAAATTTGGCGATTTAAAAAACCCGTTGAAAGATACTTCAACAAGTCCAAAACCCACTTATACTTATTCAGATACCGGAACTTTTGAAATGAAATTAAAAGTAACCGCAACCGGCGGTTGCGAAGATTCTGCAACTGCTCAGGTATCTGTTTTCCCCGGATTCAAAGCAGATTTTTCTGTTTCTGGTAGTTGTATTTTAAATCCTTATCAGTTTAAAGATGCAAGTAATACCAAATATGGAATCATAAACGGCTGGCAATGGAACTTTGGAGATGCCAACACAACATCAGATACTTCTTCCCAACAAAATCCAACATACACTTATGCTTCCACCGGAACTAAAAAGGTTTTCTTCACGGTATATAGTTCAAAAGGTTGTACCGATACGCTTTCTAAATTCATTGCCGTTCCTGATAAACCTTTCTTAAGTTTACCTTTTCATGATACACTGATTTGCAGCATAGATACCTTACCATTAATCGCCAACAGTCCCGGCAGTAGTTTTCAATGGACAAGTATACAGGCACCGGGTAGTATTATCAATGCTACTGCACCCAACCCACAGGTACATCCAAAAGACACGGCAACTTATGTGGTAACTGTAAATAATAATGGCTGCATTAATAAAGATTCTATACAGGTAAATGTACTACAGTTCATTACCATTAATGCAGGACCCGATACCAGTATTTGCAAAACCGATACCTTACAGTTTAACCCTGTAAGTTATGCACTCAGTTATAAATGGACGAGCACTAACGGTATACCAATTGCGCCGGTTAAGAATCCAAAAGTAGCACCACTTACTAATACTACTTATTATGTGCAAGCCAACTTAGGCAAATGTCCTGCTTATGATACGGTTAACATACAGGTATTTCCGTACCCAACCGTTCAGGCTTCGGGAAATGCTATTATTTGTTTTGGCAATAGAACCCAATTAAACGGCAATACCAATGCAGATAATTTTAGCTGGTCGCCGATAAACACGCTGCTCAATGGCAATACATTGCAACCCATTGCAGGCCCTAACCAAACTACTCATTATGTTTTAACCGGGCAAAATAACAGTGGTTGTATTAAACAGGTAACAGATACTGTATTGGTAAAAGTGGTACAGCCCATACAAATTAATGTGGGAAATGATACTTCAGTAGTACTCAATCAACCTCTGCAATTACAGGCTTTATTAGCAGATAGCAGTCATTTTGCATACAACTGGACACCATCAGTCTATCTCAATAACCCGGCTATTTCGCATCCTGTTGCCACCATTACAAGCCCGGTTAACGAAATAAGATTTACGGTAAGAGCTACTGATTCCATTTCAGGTTGTTTTGGTGAAAACAGTTTATGGGTCAAGGTATATAATTCAGGGCCTGATATATTGGTACCCAAAGCCTTTACACCCAATGGCGATGGAAAAAACGATATTATGCGACCCATATTGTTAGGGATCAGTCGCTTAGATTTTTTTAGTATTTATAACCGTTGGGGGCAACTAATTTACACCACTTCACAACCCAATGCAGGATGGGATGGCACCATGAATGGAACTGCACAACCCAGTGGGGCTTATGTGTTCATCGCAAAAGGAATGGATTATTTAGGCAATACCATTTCAAAAAATGGCACAGTCATATTAATCAGGTAATTTTGCAATCACTTTTACATTGTTCCAGCGTTTAAAATTATCAATTCAAACCATTATAGTATGAAGAAGATTATACTCATTACCGGTGCTACTTCCGGATTTGGGAAAGCCATTGCCCAATTATTTGCAAAAAATAAATGGAACCTGATATTAACAGGAAGAAGAAAAGAAAGATTAGAACAAATCAGCAAAGAATTAGAACAAAAATATAGTGTTAAAACATTGCCATTGGTATTTGATGTACAAGACAGGAATGCTGTATTTACATGTATTGAAAATATTCCGGAAGAATGGAAAGGAATAACAGTTTTAGTAAACAATGCAGGATTGGCTTTAGGAAGAGAGCCTTTTGACAAAGCCGATATTGATGATTGGGAAACCATGTTAAACACCAACGTAAAGGGATTGATGTATGTAACCAAAGCCGTTTTACCATTTATGATACCACAACAAAAAGGGCATATCATTAACATTGGTTCAATAGCAGGTAAAGAAGTATATGTAAACGGGAATGGCTACTGTGCCAGTAAACATGCTGTTGATGCACTTAGTAAAGCCATGCGCATTGATTTATTACCACATAAAATAAAAGTTACAGCCATACATCCCGGTGCCGCAGAAACTGAATTTTCATTGGTACGCTTTAAAGGAAATAAAACCACTGCAAAATCTGTTTACGAGGGTTATACACCATTGTATGCGGAAGATATTGCCAACATTACTTATTACTGTGCAACGCTGCCTGCCCATGTTTGCATTAACGAATTAATTGTAACCAGCACTGCACAGGCTAATGCATCTACCTTCTTTAAAGAATAAAGAAGTATTTTCATGTACAAAAAACTAATAGCGAGCATTTTAAAAAAACAAATCGGAAAAGCTAAAAATTGTTTTTGAATTAAAAAATATTAAAGTAATTTTAATAGCATCAATTGATGATTATATAGCATTTTTTATCACAATTCAATCGAAAACCATGAAAAAGATAAAAATAGGATCTCTACAAAGAGATTCCGGAAAAACAATTTTTTCTATTCTTAATCACCATTTTGTTGATTGCATGCAATAGTGGAAAGGATGAAACAAAGCAGAACACCAACAGTAATGACGTTACACATATAGATATTCCCGGACTCACCTTAAATAATGGTGCAAAATGGGAAGCTGATTCAATTAATTACCAATAGAAATTTAAGAGACCTCCGAAATATTGCAGACAATTTTAAAATATAGGATTAGGTAGAACATTTACAAATAAGAGATAGGGGGGTGAAATAACTAAATAAATTAGTAAATTGAGGTCTA
>NZ_JAESDL010000009.1:0-112840 GCF_019249625.1 Hydrotalea lipotrueae
GTAAGTGGCTATTTAATGATGTAGTGGAAAGATTGATGAATCAAATTCCACATCCTTACAATTATCTAAAATCCCTTTGCGCTTATTCTACCTAATCCTATTTTATTTAAACAATAGGAATGTTAAATTAAAATCATACCGTCTTCCCCTTTGTCTACCAATGTAACCCCCAGTTCATTGTCATCAATACTTTTGCCCAATGTGCCTGAGCAGAAGGGGGGGCATAAACTCATTGCATTATACGCCAGAACATTGCTTTGCCCGCTGGCATCGGTATAGTAAATGTCTTTATTCAACATGCCTACGCCGGTTTCGTTGTGTTTGGTACCTACCATTACCAAGGTTTGGCGGCCGGCATATTCTGGTTTTTCCGCATAATCCGCATCGTAAGCACCAAAATAAAATTTAATACCATCGGCTCCATGGCTTTTGGCTTTGGCAATAAATTCCTCCATTTCTTCAATACTCCACCAGCCACTTAATGAATCTTCTTTACCAATTCTTTCACTGTTGTGTACCCAACGTTCTTGTTTGTAATTACGGATTACTTTGTCAACATGAGCGGTATTTACGTATTTACCAACCTTTAATGATTTTTTTTCAATAGTTTGCATAGCTGTAGGTTTTTTAGATGTTTAAAAATTTGTTGTTTTTGAATGACAGAGTAAAACTATTTAATAGTTTTTTTGAATTATATTCAGAACCCTTTGTTTATCAATCAATTACAGATTAATTTCATTCATAAACAATTCAGCACTAACCTTTTTTATGTACAAACCCGCAAAAAAAACCGTAAAAACACGGGGTAAAAAACCGTAAAAACACGGTATCAAAAACACGTAGTAACCCGCAGAAAAAACCCCGTAAAAGCACGGTAAAAAATACCGTTTTATTTTTTTTAACAATAATTACCTCAATTCAAAATAAGTATAGAAATTAGCTATGGGTTGACCGCCAACCGTTTTTACAAATCCAATATCCTAAGGCTTAGCCCAGTTATTTCCTCAAAATTTCTTCTGAATGTTTTGGGGAAATTTTTTTATACCCTGCCGTAAACAGCAAAAACGTCGATAACATTTTCCTGATTGTGTAATCTGTTGTATTTTTCTTTTTTCTATGCATACATCTGCCCACCCCATACCGCAACATTTTGGCCCCAACTGGCTGCAAAAAGCACCCATGCTGCGTTTGCTGGTTCCTTTTATGGCCGGTATTTTGTTGCAATATCATTTTTCCATTACTTTTTTAACGCTGCTGGTGGGTGGATTGGGCGGTTGCCTGTTGCTCACTGCTTTTCAATTATTACCACTTGCCTGGCGCTACCATTGGTTTTGGGTAAAAGGATGCATACTGCAGTTTATTTTTATAGTATTGGGCATGAGTGTGTATACGCTGCAGGTACAACAAACCCAACCCGCACCCTTGTTACAGCCGGGAAAACAGGAAATACTCGTACAATTTGATGAACCGCTTACAGAGCGTGATAAAACTTATAAGGGGGTAGCCACTTTGCAACAACAAATTGTGAAGGGCAGGCCACAAATGGCTAAAGGTAAAATCATCCTCTATTTTCAAAAAGATACGGCTTTGTTACGGCATATTCCGGCTATACAAGCAGGAACATTGTTGTTAATGCAGGCTACTGTGCAACCCATTGCCAATTCGGGTAATCCCGGTGCTTTTAACTACATAGCCTGGTGCCACCGGAAAGGTATTTATTATCAGAGTTTTGTACCCATGCGGCAATGCGTTGTGGTAACCGGTGGACATTTATCAACCCTGCAAACTACGTTATGGCAACTACGCAAAGGTGTTTTACAAATTTTAGATAAATATATTCCGGATAAAGATGCCCGGGGTGTGGCTGCAGCTTTGTTGATTGGATATCGTAATTATTTAGACCGCGAACTGGTGCAGGCATACAGCAATGTGGGTGTGGTGCATATCATTGCCATTAGCGGGTTGCATTTGGGAATGATATATGGGTTATTGTTCTTTTTACTGGCACCATTGGAACGTTCGGCAAAATGGCGGCCGGTGAAATATTGCTTAATGTTAAGTGTTATATGGCTATTTACCGCAATTGCCGGTGGCGTGCCTTCTATTGCCCGCAGTGCAGTAATGTTTTCATTCATTATTTTGGGGCAATGGTTAAACCGTAACACCCATATTTACAATAATCTGGCCGCTTCTGCATTCTTCTTGTTATTGTACAACCCTTTTAATTTATGGGATGTGGGTTTTCAGCTTAGTTATGCAGCGGTATTGAGTATTGTGTTATTTCAGCCCATTATACAACAACAACTGAACTGGCCGGGACTGCTTAAAAAAATAGGACAATTAATGGCCATTACGCTTGCTGCACAAATACTCACTTTGCCCATCAGTTGGTACCATTTCCATCAGTTTCCGGTTTATTTTTTATTGGCCAATATTTGGGTGGTGCCATTGTCAGGGTTGTTATTATATGGGTTAATGGCACTTTTATTGGTGCATAGCTGGCCTGCGGTTGCGGTACTTTTCGGTAAATTTTTGAACAATGGAATTGAATGGATGAATGCGGGTATTACTGCTATTGATCATTGGCCGCATGCGATTTGGGGTGGTATTCAAATCAATGCATGGCAGACAGGGTGTGTAATCATAGCCATTGCCGGCATGGGTTATTGGTTTTTACAGAAAAAAACAGCAGGTATTTATTGGGCACTCCTGGCTACTTTATTGTTTGCCGGCATTCGTTCGGCTGATTTATTGGAAAAGCAACAGCAAACCAAACTCATAGTTTATCAGGTGCCCAAAACGACAGCTATCGATATTATTCAGGGGCGTAACTGCCGGTTTATAGGGGCGCCTGAACTTTTGGAAGATGGATATCTGCGAAATTTTCATTTGCAGCCCTCCCGTATTTTACATCGTATACAAACTATTCAGGTGTTAGATACCCAATTAACCGCACCTAAAATCATTACCCTGCAACAAAAACAGATTGTATGGCTCAACAATCGGCTAACTTTATCCTCATTACCGGCTCCGTCTATACATCCAGAAGTAGTGATTCTTTCCCAAAATCCAAACGTTTCGCTGCTGGAAATACACCGGCAATGGCCTTGTAAACAGTTTGTTGCCGATGGTAGTAATTCCTTGTGGAAAATCAATCAATGGAAAAAAGAAGCCGAGGCTTTACATTTGCGCCTTCATTCCATTCCCGAATCGGGGGCTTTTACTTTAAATTTATAGCCACCGCGGGTTATTCCGGCAAACAACCAATCGTACCATAGTATGCAAAAACAAATGAAGTCGGCCCTAGTTTCAGTTTTTTATAAAGACGGATTAGCGCCCATTGCCCGGCAATTACAGGCATTAGGAATTACTATTTATTCAACCGGTGGCACCCAACAATTTTTAGAAAAAGAAGTGGGTGTACCCTGTGTAGGCGTTGAAACACTTACCCATTATCCGAGTATTTTGGGGGGAAGGGTAAAAACCCTGCATCCGGCCGTTTTTGGCGGAATTTTAGGCAGAAGAGCAGAAGCACAGGATATGGCCGAAATGCAACAGTATGCCATTCCTGAAATTGATTTGGTGATAGTGGATTTATACCCTTTTGAAGAAACTGTTGCTGCCACCCATGAAGAAGCAAAAATTATTGAAAAAATTGATATTGGCGGTCCGTCAATGATTCGTGCGGCTGCCAAAAATTTTAAAGATGTAATGGTAGTGGCAGCTAAAGAAGATTATGCTGCTTTACTGCAATTGCTTACTGAACAACAAGGTGCCACTACATTGGAACAACGGCGTGCCTTTGCCGCCAAGGCTTTTGAAGTAGTGATGCATTATGATGTAGCTATTCACCAATATTTTACACCCCCGGCTTCTTTAACAGAGCAAGTGTTGCGTTATGGAGAAAACCCGCATCAGAAAGCCGCATTCAGGGGTAATTTAAGCGCTTTGTTTCAGCAACTGCATGGAAAAGAGTTATCGTACAATAATTTGGTAGATGTAGAAGCGGCCATTCAATTGTTGTTAGATATTAAAACGGTAGCCAAACAACCGGTATTTGCCATCTTTAAACATACCAACGTATGTGGCATTGCTGAAAGGCCGACTTTGAAAGAAAGCTGGGAAGCTGCTTTAGCCGGCGACCCGGAAAGTGCTTTTGGCGGGGTGTTGATTACCGATCATATTGTAGATGCCGCAACCGCAACCGCTATTCAGGAAATATTTTTTGAAGTATTGATTGCCCCGGGCTTTGATGCCGAAGCCCTGCGTATTCTGCAGTTAAAAAAGAACCGCATTTTATTGCAATTGCATCCTGAAATTACATTAGAAAAACAACAACAAAAATCATTACTCAACGGCATATTGCAACAAACTGCCGATGAAGGAAATATTTTGGAATACAAAGAAACAGGTGGAAGAACTACAACCGAATGGGAAAAAGAAAATTTATTGTTTGCCAATTTGGTTTGCAAACATTTAAAAAGCAACGCAATAGCATTGGTGAAGGATAAACAGTTGGTGGGAAAGGGTTGCGGACAAACTTCGCGTATTGATGCCTTGCGGCATGCCATAGAAAAAGCACAGCAATTTAATTTTTCACTGAAAGGTGCTGTATTGGCCAGTGATGCTTTTTTCCCTTTTAATGATTGTGTACAAATTGCACATGCTGCCGGCATTGAATGTTTTATTCAACCCGGTGGTTCTATTCGCGATAAAGACAGTATTGATTATTGTGTGGAAAATAAACTGGCTATGGTATTTACCAACTTGCGCCACTTTAAACATTAAACACAACCATTGTAGTGCTTTTTATTAATCTGATTCAATTAGGCCACTTCAGTTTATAAGTGGCCTTTTATACACCATGCAAACAAAAACTAAAGCCTATATTGCTTTTGCTGCCACCGGTATTTTATGGGGCAGTACATGGGAAGCCAGTAAAATTGGGGTAGGTACCTTACCCGGTTTACAATTTTCAGCCATACGGCAGTGCATTGCCGGATTGTTGATAATAGGTTATTTTATGGCTAAGGGGCAACCACTACCTACACGCAGACAATTTGTATTTTTAGCAGGAATGGGTTTTTTTACTTTCTTTTTATCAAATGGAGTGAGTACCTGGGGGCTTAATTATATTTCCGGGGGTATGGCTGCACTCATTGCAGCTATGTATCCATTATTTGTTGTTCTCATTGAAATTATTTTCTTCAAAAAAAATATAGCACGTCCTGCCACTTTTTTGGGGCTTGCAATGGGTATAGGCGGTATTGTATTGGTATTTTATGAAAATGCCATACATCAAAACACGCCGCATTATTGGAAGGGTATATTACTTTGTTTAATTGCTACGCTCGGTTGGAGTGTGGGTACTATTTTACTGGCCGGAAACACTTTACAAATACATCGGCAATATGCATTGGGTTGGCAAATGTTTTCTGCTTCTTTTTTTATAGGTTTCCTGGCATTTGTTACCGGTAATCATATTCCGTTTCATCAAATTACACTTACTTCATGGTGCGCCATGGCTTATCTTGTTGTAGCGGGTTCAATCCTGGCTTTTAAAGCATTTTTGTATACGATGGAACATTTAACACCTTCGGTGGCTGCATTGTATGCATATATTAACCCAATTGTAGCTTTGTTAATTGGAGCTGCTTTATTGAATGATGCTTTAACTTTTACAAATATTGTTGGTTCGCTGATTACTTTGGCAGGTGTTTATATTGTGAATAGAAGTGTACAAGTCCATACAATGACCATTGCCGATGCCGAGGGCATGTAGTACCCATATTTACGGTGTTGTAAAAAAATTGTAAAAAGCTTGTTTCCACGCTTTCATATTCCACTCATTACTAATGCAGTGATTATGCCATACCGGCATGCAAAAACCTTTTACCGATTGGGTTATTGCTATCAATTGCTGTAACTCGGTATAAGCGGCCTGTGGTGTTAGCTTTTGTTGAAAAATAGCGGCTGTATCCATCCAGCAAAAAGGGTAAACCGTTAGGTGGGTGGTAGTTTCTTTTGGTAAATGATACCATTGAAACGGTTGTGCATAGGATGCTCTAAACCCATTTGCTGTGCTGTATCCCATAGAATAGTCGGCGGTAATACCTAACTCAATCAGTTGTTCATAGCTTTCCGGTAAATGAAAGTGTAAGTAATGAAATCGGTTTTTGGTGATGGGAGATTTTATAAGGTTAGTAAGGATTTTTATTTCCTGCTCAGCTACGGCTAAGTTCGGTGCCGTACTGCTTTGTACCGATAAATGAATGCCCGTTTCAAATTGCTGGCTGATGCGTTTAATGAGCCTTTGCATTCCTTTTTTATAGGGTGCAATATTTTTATCTAATTTATGTTTATTTTGGGATAGCAGAAAAAAGAATAATGCAGGAAGGTGCTGGGTAGTTAATATTTGAGTCATCTCATCAAATACGTCAAACGGATCACGTTGGTTGCCGGTAAATACACGTGCTGATTCTGTAAATTTCTCAAAATTTCCTGTTATCATGGCTTTAAAAAAATCTGCCATGTTTTTTATGATTCCCCGGTAATGGTATTTAAATGCCATATCAATATCAAAACCGGGAATAAATGTGAATGAATGTTGGGGTAATTGGTATGCAGGAAACAGGCATTGCATTTTTTTTTCAAACTGTTGCAACCACAAATCAATTATGGGTATTTGGAGAAAATTTTCACGATAGGCTAAGCTTTTGTTTGCAGGGAACCTGCCAAAACTATCCGTTTCATGTGGTAAGTATTCTTCGTAACGGGATAGTAAATAAAATGATGCAGCAAAAATATCAAAGCCTAATTCACATCCAAAACAAAAAAAAACGGGTAGTTTAAACCAATTGTCAATATATATCCGTTGTTTGTGTATATCGGTTTGGTGTAACAGTCCGTGTGGTATAACATTTAAGCAAGGGCACTGAACCGTTAAAGTGGAGTAATTAATTTTAATGGATTTACACTTTTCAAAAAAGCGCAGGTCATGCGTAATTTGCCAATGTTTGCCTAACAAGGTTTCCATAATATAAGTTAACCTGGGCGAGGGTTCTTTTGCAAACAGCAAGTGTGTGGGGTTAGCAGCTTTCATAGGTAATACATGCTATCGTTTAGGTGCCTGTTCTTTCCACAACTCATTAAAAGTTTTTGGGCTGAACTGTAATGCGGTTCTGTGTTTAGTCCAGTCTTTGAATAATCGATGCACCATTTTGGTTTTCAGCTTTCCATTGCCTGTATTCATCATGCCTCTGTGCAGGCTGGCCATTTTCCAGGCTTTCCAGGCCAAACGTTCTGAGAGTCCACTATTGCCTTCCTGAACCGATTCGTGCCTGTTTTCTAACAATAATTCATGCAGATTAATACGTACCGGACAAACCTCTGTGCAGTTACCGCAAAGTGAGGATGCAAAACTGAGGTGTTGATACTCCTTCATTCCCTTTAAATGGGGCGTAATTACACTGCCAATGGGGCCGCTGTAGGTGGTTTCATAGCTATGGCCACCAATATTTTTATATACTGGGCAGGCATTTAAACAGGCACCGCAGCGTATACAGTACAATGCTTCACGGGTTTTTGCATTGGCCAAAAGGTTGGTGCGGCCATTGTCTAATAATATCACATACATTTCTTCAGGTCCGTCTGTTTCACCGGGTTGCCGCGGCCCTGTAATAATGGAATTATAAACGGTAATTTGCTGGCCAGTGCCAAACGATGACAATAAGGGCCAAAACAAAGGCAGGTCATACACCGAGGGTAACACTTTTTCAATTCCCACAATTACAATATGGGTATTGGGCCAGGCGGTTGTTAAACGTGCATTGCCTTCATTTTCAGTAATGGCAATACTGCCAATATCGGCCAGAATAAAATTGGCACCGGTTATCCCAATTTGCGCCGCAGTATATTTTTCCCTCAATTTTTGCCGGGCAATCTGCGTAATTTCACCGGGGGTTAAGCCACCGGGAACACCCAATTTATCGGCAAACAATTTAGCTACATCTTCCTTGCTTTTGTGCATGGCAGGGGTAACAATATGGTAGGGTGGTTCGCCATCCAATTGTTGAATGTATTCTCCCAAATCGGTTTCTACACTTTCAATGCCATTGGTTTCTAAAAAATGGTTTAAGTGAATTTCTTCGGTAACCATACTCTTGCTTTTTACAACAGTAGTACAGTTTTTAGCTTTACAAATATGGCCAATGGCAGCCAGTGCCTGTTCGGTATTTTCGGCCCAGATAACCTGCGCCCCACGGGCTGTTATTTGTTTTTCGAATTGCTCTAATAAAGTATCTAATTGTTCAATAGCACGCCATTTAATATTCTTGGCTTTTTCGCGAACAGCAGGCAGGTCGGCAAATTGTTGTTGCCCTTTTGGAACGGCAGCATTGTATTTGCCAATATTGAAATTAATTTTTCGGCGATGGTCTAAATCGGGTGCTTTAATGGTGCTTTTTGCAATAAAACCTGCTGCATTTTTGTTCATATCCTCTCAATTTAATGCTGATAAACACTTGCAATTTGAATTCAAAAAATTATTTTTTGGCCAGGCGCATATTTTCGGCGGTTGCTGACAGCGCTTCATAAAATTCGGTACCATATTTTCGAATCAGTGCATCTTTTAAGAAAAGATATACCGGTACTTTTAGTTGTTTACCCAGCGAACAGGCCGGACTGCACATCTTTTCCCTTGGTTCATAATTTACATATTCCACATCTGTATGTTTTTTACTGGCCGAAATGCGAATGGGGTATAAGTGACAGCTGATGGGCTTTTTCCATTGGGTTAGGCCTTGCATATATGCTTGTTCAAAAGCGCAAAGAATAACACCTTGCGCATCACGTTTGCCATAAATACAAATGCCTGAGCCAATGGTTGGGGTTACCCAGCCAAATTCCTTATCGTACACTGCTTCACCCTGTTTTTCCAGTTCTTTCAGTCCCGCTGCACTCATAAACGGCTTAGCTGCGGCAATGCTGTTTTTTATTGCGTTCAATTCGTCTATTTCCAATGGCGCACCGGCATCGCCATCCTCACAACAACCGCCTTTACATTTATTTAAATCGCATACAAATTGTTCTTCTACTACAGCATCGCTGATTAATACCTGATCAATTGCTATCATTTTATGTAATCGGGTTTAAATGGGTATTGGTTACAAAGGTAAAAGGTTTGGGGAAGTGATGGGTTGTTTGCGGAAGATAGCTTTTTGATGAAGGTAGAAAGCCGAAGGCAACTGATTCATTTAAAAATTCTCAGACATTCATTGTGGAATCAGCATTCATATACATTTTGTTCGTTTTATTATAATAAAGCGAAAAGGTGACCAACATACAGACATATTTCAAACGGACAACGAGTAAGCCGACCCACAGGCAAAAGCCAAAGTGACTTGTCCTGAAATAGGTTGACAAAATTGTTAACTTTATTTCGCACAAAATGAGTCAAAAAAAACAAAAAAGGAAATTGTTGCCGAGTATTTGACAGGCAACTACACTTATCTTTGATAACAACGATAAAGGTGATTATAGTAGGGATGTGTCAAAAAACACTGGCTCGAAAGTAATCATCTTTATTTTTTAAAAGGTACTCGTTGTGATTTGCTTTCAAATTATTTTTTTTCAGATCTTTAATGGCGTTCTATTGTCATGTGTTTAGTCTTTGCTTTTGTAAAATAGTGTTCTTTCCAACAGTGTATGCATAAACTGATGCAGGAATATATTTTAATTTTAAGTCGTCTATTTCTTTTGTGCCTTCTTTGTCTATAGTTGTAATTAAAGACGTTTTCAAGTTGTTGTCTCTAAGGAATTGCAGTAGAGGTTTTAAGTCACCTGGTTTTTCAAAAAACTGATTACTCCATTTGATTTCTACAGCCCATTGAGGTTTAAAATTTTTGTCGTCAAGTTTTACCATATCAACTTCTCCTTTCTGCCATCTCGCATAATATGGAGTGAACCAATCTCTGTGCAGCCATTGAGCATAGATAGCTGTTTCAACCATGTTTCCTATGAACGGGTCAGTTGGTTGTAGCGGAGCAAACAACGCACTTCGCAACGAAGGATTAGTCAGGTAAATTTTGAACTGTGTTGCTCGTTGAAATTGTTTGGGCTTATTTGAAATTTTATGAACAACTTTTATAAGAAATGCAGCTTCTAAGTATTCAATGTAACGTTTAATGGTGTTCTTTTGAACGCCTGAATTTTTACTCAATTCTTCAAGGCTTACTTCTCCGGCACTGTTATATGCAATTGCCGTAAATAGCGAATTGAGTTCTTGAACGTCTCTTATTCCGTAAAGGCTGGGCAAGTCTCTTAATAAAACTTTGTCGATAATGTCACTTCTGATGTAGCGTCCCGGATTGCTTTGAATTTTATCTGAGAAAATAACTTCGGGATAACCACCATAATTGATATAGTCCAAAAAATACTTGTTAAGTTCATTTATATTATTGGTGCTGTAAAACTTTGTCAAACTACCTTGCCAGTCCAAATTGGTTTCTGTGATTAGTCTGTTTAATTGTTTTAAATGTAGAAACTCATTAAAAGTTAAAGGTGGTAACATGAAATCTGTGAATCTTCCTGCACCGCTCTCGTTACTCTTAAGTCGTAAAGCAGCTGCAGCAGAACCCGAGACCACAAATCGAGTATGAGGATAACTGTCAACCAATGACTTTAGATGCACTTCCCAATCTTTTAAATATTGTATTTCGTCAAAGAAAATAAACCACCCTTTAGGACTATATTGTTTTGTTGCTTTTCGGCAAAAGGTAAAAAGTTGCTCTAAACTAATATTGTTGTAAATAGGCGTTTCAATAGATATGAAAGCTATTTTCAGAGGGTCAATTTCGTTTTCAAGAAGATTTTGAACTGCATGATACATCATTACTGTTTTCCCAACTCTTCGAGGTCCCATTAGAACAACAGCACGTCTAACACCTGTCTCTGTAACGAGTGGCATGAATAAGTCAAAATATAATCTCCTTTGCATCGAGGTATAATAATCTTCTACTGTTCCTGTCACCCACCAAGGATTTTCAAATCTTAGTCGGTCGAGAACCTGTTCTTCAGAGTATGGTAATAAAGTCATTTTTAGTCATTTAATATCGCAAAAATACAATAATAAGATTATTGTACAAATCTTATTTATCATAAAATTGTGTCAATAAGGAAATTTACTTTAATAATGTTGCTTAATTGTCAGAATTGGTTGACGCTAAAATACGCTTGCTATCAACAGTTTGCGTGTTGCCGTAGTTGGCAATTTCGGTGCACTTCACTGTCAACCTGCACAAAGGTTTGATAGTATGTCTCGACCTAAAAAAAGTTTACACTATTTGGTTAATAATCCTAACACAAGTTTACATATAATTGTTAATACTAAATAAGGTTAACATTAAAAATGTTAATTGTTGCCGAGTATTTGACAGGCAACTACACTTATCTTTGATAACAACGATAAAGGTGATTATAGTAGGGATGTGTCAAAAAACACTGGCTCGAAAGTAATCATCTTTATTTTTTAAAAGGTACTCGTTGTGATTTGCTTTCAAATTCTTTTTATCAGATCTTTGATAACAACATTAAATCATTTATTCGTCAGCCCACCTGAGTTGTGATTTGCTTTCAAATTCTTTTTATCAGATCTTTGATAACAACCTTTTTATTATTTTTTTTGTTGCACATGCAGTTGTGATTTGCTTTCAAATTCTTTTTATCAGATCTTTGATAACAACGCTAACAAAGCAAATGCAGAAGCAGACGCAGTTGTGATTTGCTTTCAAATTCTTTTTATCAGATCTTTGATAACAACTAATAAAATACCTGCATAACCATTATTGAGGTTGTGATTTGCTTTCAAATTCTTTTTATCAGATCTTTGATAACAACCAGGAACTAATGATGATGATACAGGCTGTGGTTGTGATTTGCTTTCAAATTCTTTTTATCAGATCTTTGATAACAACGTATACGACACAGACCCATACAAGAGAGCTGTTGTGATTTGCTTTCAAATTCTTTTTATCAGATCTTTGATAACAACAATCATCATTTGTCTTTACAGGCTCCTCTAGTTGTGATTTGCTTTCAAATTCTTTTTATCAGATCTTTGATAACAACATAGTTATATTTGGGCTAATTTGATTGATGTTGTGATTTGCTTTCAAATTCTTTTTATCAGATCTTTGATAACAACATTGAACTTAGGTTAGGTTTTAGCCCATTTGTTGTGATTTGCTTTCAAATTCTTTTTATCAGATCTTTGATAACAACTTGGGGTGCTAATCAAAATACTCCGACTCTGTTGTGATTTGCTTTCAAATTCTTTTTATCAGATCTTTGATAACAACAGCTACGCTTTAAGTGAGATTAAAGTTGTTGTTGTGATTTGCTTTCAAATTCTTTTTATCAGATCTTTGATAACAACGTTGGTACGCCAATTACAATGGAGATATTAGTTGTGATTTGCTTTCAAATTCTTTTTATCAGATCTTTGATAACAACCCTGCACCTATTCAAACGAGCAATAGTGTAGTTGTGATTTGCTTTCAAATTCTTTTTATCAGATCTTTGATAACAACAAGAAAATGCAAATGTTGAAGCATTGAACGTTGTGATTTGCTTTCAAATTCTTTTTATCAGATCTTTGATAACAACAATCCTTCAATTGTATTGCCACCTCCAGTAGTTGTGATTTGCTTTCAAATTCTTTTTATCAGATCTTTGATAACAACTTATATTACCAAAAAGTAACCACCGGTTACGTTGTGATTTGCTTTCAAATTCTTTTTATCAGATCTTTGATAACAACCAAGAGTTACAAAAGCAAATGTGGGATTACAGTTGTGATTTGCTTTCAAATTCTTTTTATCAGATCTTTGATAACAACAATGTGTTTGCTATCCGAGTTAATTCCTGAGTTGTGATTTGCTTTCAAATTCTTTTTATCAGATCTTTGATAACAACATACAACTGCACAATACCGCACACCCATTGTTGTGATTTGCTTTCAAATTCTTTTTATCAGATCTTTGATAACAACACTTTTTCATTACGCAACCAAAAAAGATTAGTTGTGATTTGCTTTCAAATTCTTTTTATCAGATCTTTGATAACAACCAATAAACCGCCAGTTAAAACAACGTTTAAGTTGTGATTTGCTTTCAAATTCTTTTTATCAGATCTTTGATAACAACATCTATGATAAATGGGAAAAAGGTAATCTTGTTGTGATTTGCTTTCAAATTCTTTTTATCAGATCTTTGATAACAACGGCTTCTGTAGCATCGTGCAATAAACCTTCGTTGTGATTTGCTTTCAAATTCTTTTTATCAGATCTTTGATAACAACAGTAAATGCTGTAATACAATGACTGTAAGGGTTTTCAAAGAAAATAGAAAGAAAAAAATGATTGAAATGGCTGTGCCTGCAGTTGGCAGGGCAGCCTTTTTACTTTTCTATTTTTGTTATATTGCATTAAAATAACTCTAATTGCTGGGGTATGGGTTGTGCCGGCGCTTCTTTTTTACCCTGAAATAGCTCCATCATCCCAAATTGTTTGTCGGTAATGGTCATAATGCCCACATGCCCTTTTTCAGGTAATATTTTTTTAACCCGCTTTATATGCACGGCGGCGTTTTCCATGCTGGGGCAATGCCGCAGGTATATGGAAAATTGAAACATTACAAAGCCATCGGCCATAATTTTCTTCCTGAATTCTTGTGCCGTTTTTCGCTCTGTTTTGGTTTCGGTAGGTAAATCGAAAAATACCATTATCCACATAATACGATAGGCATTGAAACGTTCGGATGTGTTATTGTGCCTGGGCATAAAGGGAACAGTCTGTCATCAATAACCGGCAAATGTTCATTTGCCATCATTAAAACGTAGTAAGGCATTATATTATTATGGGTAACAAATAAAAAGTAATATTTATTTGTATGGGCTTATGTTAATGGTAGTTCAGGAAAATCCAATTTTCGTTGCTCGCCGCTATAACATTTGCTTAAAGAGAAAGCTGTTTTTTGCATGGCTACCCATAAGGGGCTGGTTTGTTCTTCTATCCGTGTATCATGGGTTAACACATTCAGCAGTTGCACTTTTATGGGTTGTGTTAATACTTCTACTGCCGATGTTTCGTGAATAATGTTGCGTACAATGGCATCTATAAATGGGCGGTAGGGTTCCATCATATCATCGGCTAAACAATAGGCATTGTAACGGTTGCGGTGAAAAATGCCCAGTGTGGGTAATAAACCCGCTCCTGCAATGGCACGGGCCATAGCAGCCCGAATAATGGCATAACCATAATTCAATAAATTATTGGGGGGTGGCCCATCCCGTTTTCTAAAAAACTGCCAGGCATCTGGAAACAAATGCGCCCAATAATAGGCCGCTGCCTTGGCTTCGGCATTATCGGCATCGCCACTTTTTACATTTTGCCGGGCATTGTTTAAATAGCCATGGGGTATGTTCCATTTTTTTAAAACAGCCGCCTGGTTATTAATCTTTGCTTTTACGGTTTGCTGCCACAATTGTTTTTTTAGGGGTTCACTGGCGGCTAATTGCTCCTTAAAACGCTCACTTTGCAGGGTATGGCTCTCTAAAGGCAGCAGCATGCCGCTGGGGTGGTGGGTACTGTTGCAGGTTATTACCGCAATATTGTTGGTAATCAGTTGGTCTAACAAAAAATGGGTAATGGTAATTTGCGGATGCTCTAATACCAGTACGCCTATATCTTCAATGGGTACCGTTTTATCCTGCCGGTCTTCCAACCCTTTTATGTGGGCATAGCTAAGCACCAATTGTTCGTTATTGCATTTTAGGTGGCAGGGGTTCTCTATGCAGAGGGTGCGTTTAAGCATTAGATATGTGTGATATATTTGGTTAAAAAAGTATGTAGTGAACAGATTTGAATATGATTGTTTGTATAGTTATCACTTCCAGGTGTTACAATAAAATTTTTTTGTGTATTCAAATCTGCAATACAATTTAAAAAGCCTTTTGAAATTTCCGGTGCATTATTACGTTTTATTTCAACACAGGCTACGGGTATATTTCCGTTAACCAATACTACATCTGATTCTGCACCATGATGTGTGCGATAGTAATATACAGATAAATGAGATGGTACCAGTTGATGTATTTGTTCAATAACAAAACCTTCCCATGAGGCACCTGAAACAATGTGGCCGGCTAATTCATCAGTTGTTTGTATGCGGTTCATGTAATGCAATAAGCCGCTATCACGAAAATAGATTTTAGGCGATTTTACGATCCGTTTAGTAGTGTTGATAAACCATGGCTGTAAACGTCTGATTAAAAAAGCTCCTTCCATAAAATCCAGATATTTTAGCGTAGTGGCTCTACTAATGCCTAATGAACGTGAAATATTTTCGTAGTTTACAATATTGCCACTAATTGCGCTTAACATGGTCCATAGATTTCGAACAGTAGCCGGTGATAGATTTTCATTCATTAAAAAATTTACATCACGCTCCACAAAAGTGCAGTAGTAATTTTCGGCCCATGCATACCATTGTGCATTGGTTCTTAAGGTAAGTGCTTCAGGATAGCCGCCTCTGAACCATATTTTATCCTGTGCAATTTTGGCTTTATTGGCTTCCATTAAGTTAATGGTGGGTAGTTCTATATGGGCAATTCTACCGGCCAAACTTTCAGAAATGCCTCTTACTAAAAAAGGTGAAACCGAGCCCAATAGCATAAAACGTCCGGGTTTTCGGTATTCATCAATTAATGGGCGTAATATGGCAAATAATTCGGGCATCGTTTGGACTTCGTCAATAATCACCAGTTTATCTTTTAATCCGGCCAGCATGGTTTCAGCATCTTCCAGTTTACGCCTGTCAGATGGTTTTTCTAAGTCAAAATAAACTGTAGTAGATTTTTTTTTATCTGCAATCTGCCTGGCAATAGTTGATTTGCCTATCTGCCGCGCACCTATTATAGCTACGGCAGGAAACTGTTTCATCTGCTTTTGTAGTGTTTTTATAATATTCCGTTGAATCATCTTTACCGTGAAAATTGTACAACAAATTTATAATTTTTCACGGTAATAAAAAAGTAATGAAATGGGTTATGCCTAAAAATGTAATTGAGGAACAAAAAAATGAATCCTTTCCGGTATGTATATATGGTGCTTGTGTTTAGCAGCTTAAATCTTGAAAAATTATAAGTGTAGTTAAAAATTGAATTATTTTAGAATAATCCTTCTAACCAATAATTTGGTCATTGAATAAATAACTGCAACAAACCCCTAAATGGTTGTAAATATTGATTATTAAAAGCTAAAACTATGAACCGTGAAAATTGTATAATGTATTTATAATTTTTCACGGTAATTGTACTTCATTCCTTTATTATACTTAACTTACCACCAATTGCGCATTACTGCATTTTAAATGGCAGGGGTTTTCTATGCAAAGGGTGTGTTTGAGCATGCTGGTATGATTTACCGGGTGAGCGATTCCTCCAATGCGATATATTCAATAAAACGTTCAAGTTTAAGGGTATGTTGTGCGAGGAAGCTATTTTTATTTTCGAAGATTTCCCGGAAGAAGGGAAGCTCTTCAAAATGAGCATGAACATAGTGGTAAGAGCTCCAGGGCCACTCAGTTGTTTCTTTTGTAAAACTGTGTTTAACCGGGTTGAGATGAATGTATAAAACAAGGGTTTGTAAATATTGCGCAGAGGTAATTTCCTTTCTTTTAAAGTTTTTAATAAAAAGCGAACCCCTGCGTTGGTAAACTTTATTAAAAGCCTGCGTATAGCTGCTGAAGAGGTTGGAGAATTTCTTCGACAGCAACTTTTCCAAAGTTTCGAACTTTGGAAAAGTTTGCAGCAGCGCTTCTTCGTTTTTTATTTTAACCAGTAGATGAAAATGATTCGGCATTAAGCACCAGGCTAAAGTATCTGCTACAGCATCTATATGTTTATAGTATTGTTGCAGGAAGAAACGATAATTTTCTGCTTCCCGGAAAAGGTTATCATCACCATTGGCATGGTTGTAAATATGATAATATCGACCGGGAAGAAGTGGAGGCATGATAATAAAATAAGTTATTGAATATTATTTAAATGTAAGTATTCCACTCATCGAAATATTAAAATCTTCACCTTCCAGCAAGAAGGTCCAGTTGCTTCGACTTAAGCCCAAAATAGGAGCCGGATTTTTATCATTTATTTCAGAAGATTCAGTTTTAAATTCTTCAATTTGAGATTTAAGTTTTTTTGCAAAATCCTCCGAAGAATAATATCTGACATTTTCAATTCGTGCATCAAAATCGTAAAGCCTTTTTTCATACTCTTTCTTCCTGTCTGCTATATTGCTTATGCTTTCATCTGGCATAATAACCGGAATATTAAGTTTTTGTTCATACGGTTTTAAAATGCTGTTTTTTGACTCCTTAATTGATTTGTCTATTTCTACTTTTGTTCTTGATTCTAAATGATATTGCAGTATTATCTTGTTACCTGTATAATGGAACTGGGTGATTTTATATAACCTTTTCACTTGGAAATTTAAATCATTTCTTTTTTCATACTCATCATCATTTTTCAAAACAAATATTTTCTGACCAATTTTTAATAGTTTTTTGTCGGGATAATACACGAAATCGGGATAATTTAGTTCAATAAATTTATCAAGATTAAATATTCTATTTGTTTTATACGTTTTGGCTAACTCTGCTGATGATATAGGTATAAGCAATCTTTCTATCTTACCATCATTAATCCGTTGCAGAAATGCGGCGTAAGGAAGCTCACCAGAAGCTGCATAATATTGATTTTTATATTCATTTTTTGATTGATAATTTAACCTTTGCTTTACTATTTTTCCTGCATTTGTTCTTACCCGAACATGGCGAATGATATTTCCCTGATGGTCTTTAACTATCGGGTTATTTTTCTGTTCACTCACTAGTTTTTGAATAGTAGGGTCTACGATATCCTTAATATATTTTTTTGCATCATTAATGCTTACCCTTTCTGCATAAAAGAATTCATCTGCACCGGTTTTGAACTTCCACGTTCCGTCATCATTGCGTAATGGTTTTCCGTTCTCTCTTTCTACATCTCTGAGTTTAGCCACAAAGGTTTGTTTATAAAGGGAAGTTCTTATACTATCTCCACAAGCTATTTTAGGTATTTTATTTGCTCTTTCTACTACGTTTTTGATTTGATGATTATCTTTTAATGGTTCCGGAAGATTTTTGATATTAGGCAGGAAAATAATCCGGCCTCTGTTTCGATTAATCTTATATGTTCTTTTTAGAATTTTGTCTGTAACATAATTGACAACCAGTACTGAGTTGTCTATATTTTGTATTAATTGTTGAGAATTATAATTGGCGAATGGCGTAGTAGTAAATTGACCCTTTTTTTGCTCTTGCCACTCATACATTGTTTTCAATAATCGTTCCCGATAACTGCTGTTTGTCGGAATTAATGTCAAAACAGCAGCATCAATGGCATGATGTGTATGCTTATTCCTGTTCTTAATCTCATCTTCTTCCTGTATGCTGAAAATTTTTCGGAAATCGGCGGTTACGGTGCCTTTCTGAACTTTTACATTATTGAAGTAAATGCTTAAAAATTCCCGAGCATATTTTGATATCATTTGTGTATCGGTGAGTTGCCTCCTTATCCAGCTTTCTTTAATTTCTGTACAGGTAAACCGTTCTATTTTATCATTCCAATAATCAAAGTGCATTTTATAATAATGCTTTTTCTGAATACGATCATTTTTTCCTGCTTCATCTTCTCCGGGTTTATGTTTTTTGTGTTTTTCATATTCTATTTCATAATGATCTCTGATTTTAATCCATTCTTTCAGCCGTGGTTTAATGGCAGTTCCCCAGTCATCTACATTCTCTTCATAATTATCACAACTAGTTGGAAACTGTTTCTTTTTTCTGTCGCGGTTATACCATGCATAACAAACGGTTTGATTGGACAGGGTATTATCCGGTAATATACTACGTGGTATGGTATGTTCTATGTCAACTTCATTAGAAAATAATTGTTTCAGGCCAATCATTTTTCCTGTGTACATACATTGGCCTTTTTGTTCCATCCATAGTTCATATCTTTTTAGAGAATCTTTTTCCTTTAATATAAGCTCTCGTACAAGCCGGGAATTTCCTTTATCGTCTTGTACTTTTGAAAAGTTTTGTTCATTCCACATTTCAAATAGTGAAATATTTTCATCCACGTTAATAGAAATATTTTCTTTCTCCTTGAATTCTTTGAGAAATTCCTTGTACTTCTCTTTTTGATTTTCACGTTCTCTTTGGTAACGTTCAATCGCAATTCTTTTGTTATTGTCGTTTAATTCTCTCGCTACCTCAATCATAATCTCTGTATCATTATCGATATCTCCATTAATAATAAGTTCATTCAGCAGCTTTCTTAAAACACTTAATGCTTTATTAAACATGGGGTTTTTGATACTGTCAATCAATGGAGTTGGCAAAATTTCTTTGCCGGTTTTTTTGTCAAGTGGAAGATTCGGTGTTCCGTCAGGCTTTGTTCCTGTCTTTTTCAGATATAGATTCTCTCGTTTGGAGTGATGGTAGAGTTCTCCTTTCAGGTGAATTTCCAGTTTATTCAATTCATCATTCAGTATTTTATCAAGAGTAAAAGTTTCCCTAAAAGCTCTTTTTGAATTACTGAAAAACTTCTGATATTGATCTTTCACCTCATTGATGATTTTATTTTTTATCTCACTGCTTTTACTATTCCATGTTGTTTCCCCAAAATGTTTCAGGCAGGCGTGGGTTATATCATCAACATCATCAGGTTGAAGAATGTAGCTTACGTCTTTATAAGCAAACTTTTCATCATGTTGTAAACCTTTCCATCTGTCTATTAAGCTGTTTGTAATGGCGATAACCATTTTTTCCCAGTTATAATTTCCATTTGCTATTTGTATTGCCTCATAAATTTTTTCTTTCTTTACATCCCATTTGCCATTTATTAACTCAGGCATTTTTGCCAGTAATACTGCTTCATTATACAAAAAACCTTCCTGTAAAAATGGAATAATTTTACAGATAGCTTTTACACTTAAATCAGAATATGCAGAGGTGATATTTTTCCTTATCTCAACAAATGGGTTATAATTTTTTCCTTTTGAAGTTATCTCATCTGCAATTTTTAGTTTTTGAACTGAAAACTTTTTAAGATAGGCTTCGTCAAAACTGTACAATGCATGCCATAAGTCAAACACTGAATACTTTTCTTTGATAATTTTAGGTGCATTTCCAATATTATATTTGTATAGCTCCTTAATTTGTTCAAAAACGGGTGTGCCAAAAACATCTATAAGCCCCTTGCACACTGGCATGGTAGATGCAGAGTGGTCATCTTTGTAATTATAATTGTACTTAATAGAGTGTTTAAATTGTTTATCAAGAAATTTTTTTATTTCTGCAAACTTTACATTTTTATCTTTTTTTAAAAAGAAATCATAATACAACTTTTCTCTTATGTGAAGTGGTAATTCTTCTTTTATCGTTTCATTATTTTCTTCACGTACAGTTTTGATGGTATTGATGAATTGCAAGGCTCTGAAAATTTCAAATAATGGATGCGAAACAGGACAACGTGGCTTATCATTTTCTAAAGTACACCGCCCAATATTCCCCTTTTGACTTCTTAGAGGACGCTGCCAGATAATTGCTTTCCATAATTTCTGAACAAATAAATCCTGATAGATTCCTGCACTATCTCTGTGTATGTCAAAGCCCTGTGCATTGCATAGTAGTTCAAACTCTTGCCTATATTCCTTACGCAGCGGATATTGATTCCTAGCTCGTTTCCCTTTATCTAAAAATTCTTTTTTCAGGGCTTCAGCAATAGAACGATTAGTTTCTAATGCCTTAGCAAATCCTTCACTTTCCCTTCTTTCAAGTTGTTTTTTTGTTTCAATATTTTTTTTTGCTTCATCAATATTTAACTCATCCGTGTCTGATTCACCAATGTTTTTATACCCCCTTCTTTGTACTAAATGATATAATGCTCTGCCAAATTCATGTGGATGTAATTTTTTATCCAGAGCTTTTACTCTTAGTTCATAAGGATTTTTATATTCGGTATCAATTTCTAAATAACTAAAATCACATTTCAACCACATTAAAAACTTCTTACTTTCCGGAAATTTTTGGGGGTGCCCTTTCCTGTATTTACTCCATTGCTCAAGTTCTGTTTGTTGTAACGGCGAATATTTTTCGCCCAGCACCTCAAGCAAAGCCCATTTACGGTATTTCCTGGCTTGTAATAATCTTCGTTTCGAACGAGCTTCACGTCTATCTTTAGTTGGCGAAGTATATCCTCCGGTTCCTTTCAACATTCCTGCATCGAATGTTATTACACCCGTTTTGATATTATTTTCTTCATCTCTTAATGCCCATCCAATTGATGAACTACCCAAATCAAGTCCTAAAATTTTTTTCATATTGATTATTTTTCTTTCTACATTTGATTTGAAAGACAAATCACAACAAGGCTATAAGCCGCAGATCTTCTTTCTGAGTGACTGCTTGAATAATATTCGGTAGTCACTTTTTTTATCATCACAATAAGGATTATTCCGTTGTGAAAACATTTAAGTCGCCTCACCTTACAATGTGGGGCTTTTTTTTCTCCCCCTAAACTAATCAAATTTATGTATTTATAAAAAAAATATTATCTCATTTTTTCTAACGAAATCCCTTTATACACACATTTAAACTGCCTATTCATCCTTTTCACAGTTGGGAGTCACATGCTCCTCAATCCCCACCTCCTAACCACCATCACCCACCACCCATTTCCAACCCCTTTCTCCCTACCTTGTTCGAGACAAATTCGATACATGTTCGACAATGGTTCGATACAACCCTTATCAATGCTGCATTTGTATGGGCCGGAGTCGAACAACTGTCGAACAAATCTCGAAAAAAGCCCGAAAATACTGGCGTTTATAATTTTTTTTTGAATGGTATCGTAAAAAAGGAGGAGGATATTTATCTTCATGCAAAATTCAAACACATGAGGAAAATTTTTGGCATTATTGCATGCTGTTGCTTAACAGCATTGTTTACTTATGCCCAGCAAAAAGAAATAAGTATGGCGCAATTGGTTACCGGAAAAGCGCCCAACGGCTTTTACAAACCGCTGCCTTCTGTAATAGAATGGCTGAACAATAACCAGGTATTGTTGTTGCAACGCGGCGAAAAAAGAGAAGATGCACAAACATTTTTATTTGATATTCCCTCGGGAAAAATGTTATCGTATACTGCTCCTGCACAGTTAAAGCCTGATAAGGCTGTTACCGAAATGAACCATGACTTGTATTTGTTTGTAAACGGAACGCCTACACGCATTACCAACGATACGGCGCAGGAACACAACCCCACTTTCTCGCCCGATAGCAATTATATAGCCTATACCAAAAACAATAATTTATATAGCTACAACATTGCTGCACAAAAAGAAACACAATTAACCTTTGATGGTTCGGCTACTACCTTAAACGGCTATGCCAGTTGGGTATATTTGGAAGAAATTTATGGCCGCCCCACCCATTACCGGGCTTTTTGGTGGAGCCCCGATAGCAAAACCATTGCCTATGCCAGGTTTGATGAAAGTATGGTGCCTATGTTTCCTATTTACAGTAGCGAGGGGCAACATGGTTATTTGGAATATACCCGTTATCCCGAAGCAGGCGATAAAAATCCGGAAGTGAAAATGGGATTTGTTAGTCCGGATGGTGGCAATACCACCTGGGCCAATTTTAATGAGAAAGATGACCAGTATTTTGGCTGGCCCATGTGGCGCAGCAGCAATAATAGTTTATGGTTGCCCTGGATGAACCGTAAACAAGACAGCCTGATTATTTATGAAGTTAATACACAAACGGGGGCACGTAAACCGGTATATACCGAAACACAAAAAACCTGGATTGATTTGGAAGACAGGGTAGGCGGCCGTATTAACTTTTTAAAAGATGGCAGCGGTTATATTGCCCAGAGCGATAAAAGTGGATGGAATATGCTGTACTTATACAATATAGATGGTACCCTGCAACATGTTATTACTAATGGAAATTTCACCGTTACCGGAATTGAGTATATTGATGAAGCCAATCGCACCATTTATTTTACAGCACGTGGTATTGAAAACTCAACCCGTACCGATTTGTATAAAATTAGTTTTGATGGCGGACAACCCCAACGCTTAACTTTTGGTAATTATAACCATACTATCAATTTTTCACCCGGTGGTAAATATTTTATTACCACCTACAGTAATACACAAACGCCAGCACGTATGGCATTGGTAGATGTAAATGGTAAAATAGTTAAAGAACTGGGTAATGCCAAAGGCCCTGACATGGATGCGTATGCTATTGCTAAAACTGAAATTATACGTATTAAAAGTGCTGATGGTTTATTTGAACTGCCCGCTTTGGTTACCTGGCCGGCACATTATGATAAAACGAAGAAATATCCCATGCTCATTAGTATTTATGGAGGGCCTAATGCCGGTACCGTATGGGACAGGTGGAACTGGAGCCCCAGCCGCGAACTATTGGCACAGGAGGGGTTAATACAAGTAGCGTTTGACCACCGTGCCAGTGGCCAGTTTGGTAAAGCAGGTGTAAACTATATGTACCATGATTTAGGGTATTGGGAAATGGAAGATTACAGCACTATGGCCAAATGGTTTATTCATAATGCTGGTGCCGACCCTGCCCGTATTGCTATTACAGGGTTTAGTTATGGGGGGTATATGACGTGCTATGCATTAACCTACAAATCGGATGTGTTTACTTATGGTATGGCCGGTGGCAGTGTGGTAGACTGGAGCCTGTATGATACCCATTATACTGAACGCTATATGGGTACACCGGAAAGCAATCCGGAGGGTTATAAAAAAAGTAGTGTATTGAGTTATATTGGTCGGTATAAAGGCCTGTTGCAAATTGTACATGGTACTATGGATGATAATGTACATATGCAAAACAGCATACAATTAATTAGTGCTTTGGAAGATGCCAAGAAGCCTTTTGAAATGATGTTGTATCCCGGTGGGCGCCATGGTTGGCCTTATTTGCCTGCTAAATGGGATGATTTTCAAAATCTGAAAGCGAAGTTCATTTACAAATATTTAATTAAGAAACCCATACCGGAAGGTTTGCTGCATTAAATAACTAAAAAGCCCTGCTTATTGCGGGGCTTTTTATAGATAGTAAAATGAAAGTAGGTTAAAAATAAGCTTTCCAATAAATTGGTTGTGTTTAGTGTAAAAGTATATACAACGAACAGCCATAAACGACATTAAGCATATTACAACAGTAAAATAGTTGTAAAATTAGTAGCACTTCTGAAAAAATGATTGCTTTTATGGCTCAGGTATAAAAGAAATAATAGTTCAATTTATTAATTATATTTTAAAATTTGAATGGTACAAATAAAATGATGTAGTTATTTACATACTTACATTTGGGTTATAATACTAATTGCTTTTACATTTATTCAAGTTACATTTATTGTTACGCATGGCAAATACTATTTTAATTATAGATGATGAGGTAAAACTCAGAACACTGTTGGCAAAAATGTTGAGTTTAGAAGGATTTGATGTATTACAGGCCGGCGATGGAAAAACCGGGCTTAAAAAATTAGAACAGCAAAATATAGATATTGTACTTTGCGATGTTAAATTGCCCGATGAGCATGGTGTTGATTTGGCCAAAAATATCAAACAAAAGTATCCTGCGCTTGAAATTATCTTGATGACAGCCTATGGCAATATTCCGGATAGTGTACAAGCTATAAAAAATGGAGCATTTGATTATATAACAAAGGGAGATGATAATTATAAAATTATTCCATTGCTTTACAGAGCACTTGAAAAAGTGAAACTGGCAAAAAGGGTACAACAATTAGAAAAACAGTTAGATAATAAATATGCATTAAACAGTATACTTGGTTGTTCAAAAAGTATTCAATTAGCCATTGAAGCCGCCCGAAAAGTAGCACAAACAGATGCCACTGTTTTATTAACCGGCGAAACAGGAACCGGTAAAGAAGTTTTTGCACAGGCCATACATCAGGCAGGAAAAAGAAAGAACGGTAATTTTATTGCAGTGAATTGTTCCGCCTTCAGTAAAGAATTATTGGAAAATGAATTATTTGGACATAAAGCCGGTGCATTTACCGGTGCTATAAAAGATACTAAAGGTATTTTTGAAGAAGCCAATGAGGGTACCATTTTTTTAGATGAAATAGGTGAAATGCCCCTCGATTTGCAGGCAAAACTACTGCGTGTAATAGAAACAGGCGAATTTCTGAAAGTGGGCGATAACAATGTTACCAGGGTAAATGTTAGATTAATTGCGGCAACTAACCGCGACTTAAAAAAGGAAGTAAATGCCGGCCGCTTTCGGGAAGATTTGTTTTACCGTATTTCAGTATTTCAAATACAACTGCCTTCCTTACGGGAACGTATTGACGATATTACATTATTAGCCAATCATTTTTTACAATATTTTTCGGAAAAAACAAATAAAAAAATAACCGGCATTGCTCCGGCATACATACAATTGTTACAAAAACATACATGGAAAGGAAATATCCGTGAACTGAAAAATATTATTGAACGAAGTGTTATTTTAACTGAAAATAATATTTTAGAACCTGCCTCCCTACCGGTTGATTTTTATCAGGTACCCGATTTACAAATGGGTAATGTGTCTGCACCTTCATTAGCACTGGCTGATGTTGAAAAAGCACACATACAAAAAGTACTGCAATATACCGGGGGTAATAAAACAGAAACTGCACGCTTACTGAATATTGCCCTAACTACTTTGTACAGAAAAATTGAAGAATATAAAATAACGAGTTCAGTTGAATAATAGTTTTATTTTTATTTTGGTGTTGCGCATAAGGCATACCCTTTTAAAATGATAGTGTGAACCCTTTTATTTTGAAAGGGTTTGTTGTTGTATATATATACTATATTATTTTTATAATTCATTTCCAGTAAGGATTTTCATGTATTTTATTTTAGCTGGCACTTGTTTTGCCAATATGCTGGCACAGTTTAAGGATGGAATGATGTATCATCCACTTAAACTGCTTATATTATTTATACATAAAAAATACCAACATGCTGTTTTTACTTTTACTAATTACCGGTCTGTTAGCGTTTCTGTTGTTTAACGTAATGATTCATTGGTTCGAAAAAATTTAAACTTATGCTTTTATTATTTTTTGTAGCGATTATAGTATTTGTATATATGTGCTATGTTTTAATTCATCCTGAAAAATTTTAACACAGCAGATGAGCTGTCAATTTTAGGTAATGAATGTTAAGCTGTACCACTACCGTGCTGCATTTTACCGTGAACATATTGATATTTTAAAATAAATTAAACAAAGCAAATGAATACTGAAATGTATGGCATCATAGCCATGTTTATGATAACGGTATTGTTAGCCATTCCGTTAGGCAGGTATATGGGTAAATTATTTTCAGGAGAAACCACCTGGTTAGATCCCATTTTCAATCCAATTGATCAACTGATTTATCGAATATCAGGCGTTGATCCGAAAATAGAAATGAATTGGAAGCAACATTTAAAAGTATTACTCACCATTAATTTTATCTGGTTTGTTCTGGCCATGTTGGTTTTAACCAATATGGCGCATTTGCCACTAAATCCTGATCATAATCCCTCCATGTCGGCCGATCTGGCTTTTAATACTGCTGTAAGTTTTATTTCAAATACCAATCTGCAGCATTATTCCGGTGAAACAGGTATGTCTTATCTGGGTCAGTTAGTTTTAATGTTATTTCAATTTATCAGTGCAGGTTGCGGAATGGCAATATGTGTTGTAGTTTTTAAGGCTATGAAAGAGGGTGCAAACCATTCTTTGGGTAACTTTTACTTTCTTTTTGTAAGAAGCTGTACCCGGATTTTATTACCCATTGCTTTTATAATGGCAGTTTTGTTTTTATTGAACGGTATGCCCATGACGTTTAAGGGTAAAGATACCATTACTACATTACAGGGCGATACAGTTCAGGTAAGCAGAGGGCCGGTAGCAGCATTTGTTGCCATTAAACAGTTGGGAACAAATGGAGGAGGTTTCTTCGGGCCTAACTCGGCTCATCCATTTGAAAATCCTAATTATTTCACCAATATGGTTGAAACCATAGCCATTGCATTATTACCCATTGCATTAATATTTACAATGGGCTATATGCTGAAACGGAAAAAATTAGCCTGGCTAATTGTTGGGGTAATGACGGTGGGTTTCTTTTTATTATTAGCACCCACCATTATAATGGAAACTGCAGGGAATCCTGCCATTGCAAAAATGGGAATAGAACAAACCTCGGGCAATATGGAAGGCAAAGAAGTGCGTTTGGGGGCTGCTGCATCAGCGTATTGGGGAATTGTTACCACAGTAACCAGTAATGGTTCTGTAAATGCGATGCATGATAGTTTTATGCCGCTTGCCGGCATGTGTACCATGTTGGGAATGATGGTAAATGCTTTTTATGGGGGTATTGGCGTAGGCTTTTTAAACTTTTATATTTTCATGATACTGGCTGTATTTATCAGTGGATTAATGGTAGGCAGAACACCCGAACTGATGGGTAAAAAAATTGAAGCAAAAGAAATGAAAATAGCGATGATTATTGCTTTGATTCATCCATTTTTAATATTATCGGGTACAGCCATTGCTGCTTATTTATATGCGCATCATCCTGCTGAATATGCGGGCTGGCTTTCTAATCCGGGTTTTCATGGCTTTAGCGAAATGTTATATGAATTTACTTCTGCCAGTGCCAATAACGGTAGCGAATTTGCAGGGCTTGGAGCCAATACTCCCTGGTGGAATATTTCGGATGGCATTGTAATGCTGTTATCGAGGTATTTGCCCATCATTGGGCCGGTAGCTATTGCCGGTTTACTGGCACAAAAAAAATATATTCCTGAAAGTGCCGGTACGTTAAAAACCGATACGGTTACCTTCGGCTTAATGGTAATGGCCGTTATTATAATTGTTGCAGCTTTATCATTTTTTCCATCTTTGGCTTTAGGGCCTGTTGCTGAATATTTTTCCTTTCATTAAAAATATATTCAAATGAATCATATTGCATCTAAACAATTTTTAAATAAAGCATTATTGGCCGGTGCATTAAAGCAGTCATTCCTGAAATTAAATCCTGCTACCATGATTTTAAATCCGGTCATGTTTACCGTTTGGGTAGGAACCGTAGTAATGGGAGGAGTATGTATCTGGATTGCTGGCGGAGCAAATGGTCAGGGAAGTTTAACTTACAATTTGGTAATTACATTATTACTGTTCATTACATTGCTATTTGCCAATTTTGCAGAGGCCATTGCCGAAGCAAGGGGTAAAGCACAAGCCAACAGTTTGCGGAAAACAAGGGAAGACACACCTGCCAAATTAATATTGCCGGTAGGCGAAATGTATGTGAATGAAATGATTGTTGTTCCGGCTTCCAAATTAAAAAAAGGGGATATTTTTATATGTGAAACAGATGATATTATTCCTGCCGATGGGGAAATAGTAGAAGGCCTGGCAACCATTGATGAAAGTGCTATTACCGGTGAAAGTGCACCTGTAATTAGAGAAGCGGGTGGCGATAAAAGCAGCGTTACAGGCGGTACTAAAGTACTTAGCGATACAATTAAAGTAAAGGTAACCAGTGAACCGGGCGAAAGTTTTTTAGATAAAATGATTGCTTTAGTGGAAGGTGCCTCACGACAAAAAACACCCAACGAAATTGCATTAACCATTTTATTGGCAGGTTTTACACTGGTTTTTATCATTGTTACAGTTACTTTAAAATCATTTGCAGATTATGCGCATACACCTATTACCATTGCCGCTTTTATTGCCTTATTTGTTTGCCTGATACCTACTACCATTGGTGGGTTGTTATCAGCAATAGGAATTGCAGGGATGAATCGTGCATTGAAAGCCAATGTAATTACCAAAAGCGGCAAAGCAGTAGAAACTGCCGGCGATATTGATGTGTTACTATTAGATAAAACAGGTACCATTACCATTGGAAACAGAAAAGCGACTCAATTTTATCCTGCTACAAATGTTGATCCCGATTATTTTAAGAAACTGGTTGTAATGAGTTCGGTTTCCGATCAAACGCCCGAAGGAAAATCGATTATTGAATTAGCTGCATTAGATACTGCGTTGATGCAGCTCAACAACCCACGTTTCATACCATTTACTGCAGAAACCAGATGTTCGGGTATTGATATAGGTGATATGCGTATCAGAAAAGGTGCAGCAGATGCTATCCGAAAAATTTGTGAAAATGCAGGAAATACATTTCCTGAATATGTACATGCAACTGTTCAATCCATTTCAAGTAAAGGTGGTACACCATTGGTGGTTGCTGAAAATGAGAAAGTAATGGGGGTTATAGAATTGCAGGATATTATTAAAACAGGTATTAAAGAAAGGTTTGAGCGTTTACGGAAGATGGGTATTAAAACAGTTATGGTTACCGGCGATAATCCGTTAACAGCCAGGTTTATAGCTGAAAAAGCAGGTGTGGATGATTTTATTGCTGAAGCAAAGCCGGAAGATAAAATGAATTATATAAAAATAGAACAGGCTTCAGGAAGGCTGGTTGCAATGATGGGAGATGGCACCAACGATGCACCGGCATTGGCTCAGGCAGATGTAGGGGTAGCTATGAACAGTGGAACACAGGCAGCCAAAGAAGCCGGTAATATGGTAGATCTCGATAATGACCCTACAAAATTGATTGAAGTAGTTGAAATTGGAAAACAATTATTAATGACACGCGGCACTTTAACAACCTTTAGTATTGCAAACGACGTTGCAAAATACTTTGCAATTGTGCCCGCATTGTTCATTACCTATATACCTGCCCTACAGGGAATGAATATCATGCATTTGCATAGCCCGCAAAGCGCTATTCTTTCTGCAGTTATTTTTAATGCCATTATTATACCGCTGCTCATTCCACTGGCATTGCGCGGTGTAGTTTATAAACCTATTGGTGCAAGCGCACTGCTACGGCGTAATTTGCTGATATACGGACTGGGGGGAATTATTGTTCCTTTTGTGGGCATTAAAATCATTGATATTGTTGTTGCAAATTTTATATAAAAACTTTATGAAATACTATTTATTACCTGCCATTCGTTTAACATTGGTTTGCTTGCTTCTTTTTTCTGTAATGTATACTGCATTAGTATGGTGCGTTGCTCAGATTACGCCTGATAAAGGAGAGGCTGCAGTATGGATGGTGCATGGAAAAAAAATGTACCGGAATATCGGACAAAAATTTTCGGATGATAAATATTTTTGGTCAAGACCTTCTGCTGTTAATTATAATGCAGCAGCAGCAGGTGCAAGTAATAAAGGGCCCAATAATCCGGATTATTTGCTTTCGGTACAACAACATGTTGATTCATTTCAAGTCCATCATCCCGGTGTTCCAGCATCGGCTATACCGTCTGATTTGGTTACCGCAAGTGGTAGCGGCTTAGATCCTCATATTGCTGTGCAATCTGCTATGATACAGGTAAACAGAATTGCCCAAATAAGACATATTCCTAAAACTATTATTGAATCATTGGTGCGGCAGCATACCGATAAACCCTTGTTAGGAATTTTTGGACCCGAATCTGTGAATGTATTGGCGCTTAACATTGCTTTAGATTCCTTGACAAACCATTAAAGAGATACATCAGCTATGCATGCAAGAATGTAAAATGAACTGGTACATGAAGAAAATTATGTTTCTATCCGTTTATATAATTACAGGTTATGCCCATGCCCAAAACGATTCATTGAATCAAAAGCTACAACTTAGTGGCTATTTGGATGTATATTATGCTTATGATTTTGCAAATCCGCCTAACCATAACAGACCTGCTTTTTTATATAGCTACAACCAACACAATGAGGTAAATTTGAATCTTGGATTTTTAAAAGCTGCTATTACTGAAAATAAGGTAAGGGCAAATCTTGCTTTTGCTACAGGAACTTATATGAATGCCAATCTTTCAACAGAAAATGGAGTATTTAAAAATATTTTTGAAGCTAATATAGGCATAAAGCTATCCCGCAAAAAGGATATTTGGGCAGATGCCGGTATTTTTGCTTCACATATCGGTTTTGAAAGTGCTATTGGAAAAGATTGTTGGACACTCTCCAGAAGTATTTTGGCGGAGAATACACCCTATTATGAAAGTGGTGTAAGGGTAGCATATACTACACCCAACCAAAAATGGTATATGGCTCTATTATTGTTGAACGGCTGGCAAAATATAAGCAGAATCAATGGCAATAATACACCTGCTTTTGGCCATCAAATTACATTTAAACCCACATCAAATATTACCCTCAACAGTAGTTCATTTATAGGCAATATACTTCCTGACAGTATTCGTGCAATGCGTTATTTTCATAATTTGTATGGTATATTTCAGCTAACACAACAATGGGGTATTACAGCAGGCTTTGATATAGGTTTTCAACAAAAATCAACCGGAAGTCATTCCTTCAATCATTGGTATTCTTACGTATGTATTGCACAATGGAAACCATCTCCAAAAAATGTGTGGGCTGCAAGAATAGAATATTATGCAGATCCTGATAATGTTATTATTCCTGCAAATTTTCAAAATGGTTTTAAAACATTTGGATATTCCATTAATTATGATAGAGCTATTAGTTCAAAACTTTTATGGAGAATAGAGGCAAGAGATTTTTATGCCGCTGAAACCTATTTCGAAAATAATAATATACCTGTTCATAACAATTTTGCAATGACCACTTCTATTTCAATTGTATTATAATGCCGGGCAAAGAAGAAACAGTACAACATTTTTTAGACTTGATTAAAAAGTCGAAACGCGGTAAATTTAAAATTTACATTGGCATGAGTGCAGGTGTAGGAAAAACATACCGGATGTTACAGGAAGCACATGCCCTGTTAAAAAATGGTATCGATATAAAAATTGGTTATATAGAAACACACCAACGTAAGGAAACGGAAGCATTGTTAGAAGGGCTTCCACAAATACCCCGACGAAAATTATTTTACAAAGGAAAGGAGTTAGAAGAGTTAGATGTTGCTGCCATTATGCAGTTAAGACCTGAAGTAGTAATTATAGACGAACTGGCCCATACCAATATTGAGGGAAGCAAAAATGAAAAAAGATGGCAGGATGTTTTAGATATTTTAGATGCAGGAATTAGTGTAATTAGTGCTGTAAATATTCAACACATTGAAAGCCTGAATGAAGAAGTTAAAAAAATTACCGGTATTGAAGTAAAAGAACGAATACCCGATAGTGTGCTGAATCAGGCAGATGAAGTAGTTAACATTGATCTTACAGCCGATGAATTGATTAGCCGATTAAAAGAAGGTAAAATTTATACATCAGATAAAATAGCCGCAGCACTGAAAAATTTTTTTCAGAGCGAACATATTTTGCAATTAAGAGAATTGGCATTGAAAGAGGTAGCTTCGCAGGTTGAAAGAAAAGTTGAAACAGAAGTTATAAAGAGCAATGCACTAAAACATGAACGATTTTTAGCCTGTATCAGTTCTAATGAGCATACTGCTAAAACGGTTATTCGCAAAACAGCACGATTGGCCAATTATTATAATTCAAAATGGTATGTATTATATGTGCAAACGCCAAAAGAAAGTCCGGAACGCATACCATTAGATAAACAGCGACACTTAATCAACAATTTTAAAATAGCTACTGAATTAGGGGCAGAAATCATAAAAGTATCTAATAACAATATTGCTAAAACAATTATTGAACAATCTGAAGAACGTTTTATTACTACCATTTGTATTGGCAAACCCCATCTCAGTTTGTTTCGTTTAATACTGGTTACCAATGTTTTTAATGAATTATTAAAAAAATTATCTTCCAGTAAAATAGATCTGGTTATATTGAGTTAAAGCATTCATTATTCCAAAAAAGTAATAACAACATATTAAACAACATGAAATGAGCCATAATAAAAGCTGCATACCAATCGGGAAAATGATTGAGTTATTTTTCAAGTAACTAAAATCAAACTATAACAAATGAAAACGAAGGCGAAATTGTCAATTGGAATAGGATTGTTATTTGGAATGATAATTCTGCTTACTGCTTTGAGTATTTTTTACATCAATAAATTGTCTTCCGATTCAAAAAATATTCTCGTTGCCAACTACAATACAATTGATTATTCCAGAAATATGGAAATTGCATTAAATAATGGTATAGAACAAAAAGATAATCTTAAACTTTTTTTAAATAGCCTGCAACATCAACAACATAATATTACAGAAATTGGCGAGGATGAATTAACCAGTCATTTAACCTCTCATTTTCAACAGTTAATGGCAAATCCAAAAGATTCAGGTTTATTAAAGCAAATTAGAAATGATATTACCGATATTATGCTGTTAAATATGCAAGCCATTCAACGCAAAAGCAATATTGCTAATTTAACCGCTCAAAAATCTGTATTCTGGATAACCTTAGCAGGTACCATTTGTTTTTTAGCAGCATTTGTAATGTTTGTTAATTTGCCGGGCAGTATTGCCAATCCTATCCGTGAATTAACCGATAGTATTAAACAGATTGCAGCACAAAATTATTCACAAAGGGTTCATTTTTCGGGGCATGATGAATTTGCAGAGCTGGCATCATCATTTAATACTATGGCAGAAAAATTAGAGGAATATCAGCTTAGTAATATCGATAAACTGATGATGGCCAAAAAACGAATTGAAACACTCATTGATAATTTGGAAGATCCGATTATTGGTTTAGATGAGCAAAAAAGAATTTTATTTATGAATAATACGGCTTTACAAATAACCGGGTTAAAGAATACAGATGCAATGGGAAAACCGGTTCAGGATATAGCTGTTAAAAATGACCTGATTAGAAATCTGGTACATGAGATGTTTGTAGAAACAAAGAATGAAAGTATTAAGAAACAACCTATAAAAATATATGCTAATAATAAAGAAAGTTACTTCGAAAAAGAAATTATACCCATCAGAATTATTCCAACCGGAGAAACTGAAGAAAAATTGATAGGTAATGTAATTCTGCTGCAAAATATTACCCCTTATAAAGAGTTAGATTTTGCAAAAACAAATTTTATTGCAACCATTTCACATGAATTGAAAACGCCTTTATCCTCCATACAATTGAGTGTTGAGTTACTTGGTAAAAAACAACTCGGAACTTTAAATGAAGAACAAATAAGCCTTGTTGAAAGTATAAAAGAGGATGCCACAAGATTACTAAAAATAACCGGTGAGTTGTTAAATTTATCGCAATTAGAGAGTGGGGCAATTGAGCTTTCTGTTGCTCCATGTACTCCTTATGAAATTGTACAATATGCTATTGAAGCCAATCAAAAAATGGCATCACAGAAAAATATTCATTTAAACATTCATTTACCCGAAAATTTACCTGAGGTAATGGCTGATAAAGACAGAACAGCATGGGTATTGTCGAACCTCATTTCTAATGCCATTCGGTATTCTTACGATAACTCAATTGTTGAAATTAAGGTACAGCAAATCAACAATAATTTTCAGTTTTCGGTACAAGATTTTGGTATTGGTATTGCACCGCAATACATCAATAAAATTTTTGATCGCTATTTCCGTATACCCGGCAATAGAAATGAAGGAACCGGTTTAGGGCTTAGTATATGTAAAGAATTTATGGAAGCACAGGGTGGCAGCATTCATGTTATCAGTGATTTTGGCTCTGGAAGTACCTTTTGGTTTATACTACCTGTCGTAAATACAAATATTTAAAAAATTGCACCTATTATTTGAACTTAGAAATTTATACAAAATAAAAAGACCGCCTCAAATAGTTTTGAGACGGCCTCTATTGAAATAATATACGGTACCGTTATTATTATTGATTGGCTGTGGTTTCTTTCAGCATTTCTTTTACTGCTGCCGCCAACTGATCATCTGTTCCAAACACTACATCATTGTACGGATTATCTACATCAATATCCGGATTAATTTGCAGGTTTTCTGTTGGGCGCCCTTCTTTACCAATGGTAGCAATCATGGGTATGCCAAAAACAATGGTAGGGTCTATTTGTGTTTCCCACCAAACGGCAGTACCGGTGCCGGGTACCGGCTTACCAATGAGTTTGCCAATACCATTGGAACGATAAGCATAGGGAAATAAAAATGCATCGCTATAATTGCTTTCGCTCATTAACACACAACTGGGTTTCGTCCATTTGCCTGCGGGTTCACCACCTTCTGCTTTAAAGCCATAAGGAGCAAAACTGAGGTATTGTTTCCCTTTCAAGAAAGTAACCAAATCATCATGCAGCCAGCCTCCGCCATTAAAACGGGTATCTACAATCAGTGCTTTTTTGTTGTAGTTTTTCCCCATAACCTTATCAAAAAACTCTCTGTAACTCGCATCGTTCATACCTTGTATGTGTACATAACCTATTTGTCCGTTGCTCAGTTTGTTAACCATTTCAGACATGGTGTTGGTCCAGCGTTTGTATAATAGTGCATTTTCTTCACTAACGGTAATGGGTTTAACGGTCTCTTCCCAAGTGGTTTTAGTAGCAGGATTATACACCTGCAACAAAACATTTTTACCTGCTTTTCTGTTTAAAAAAATATTCCAGTCGTTGGTATCGGTAATATTTTCACCGTCAATAGCCATGATTATATCGCCTGCTTTTATTTTGCTGGAGGCTTTATCAACAGGTCCGCCTTTTATCACTTCTGTAATTTCTAATCCATTGCCGCCTTTCATTTCATTATAAAATAAACCTAATGAGGCGGTATTGTCGCCATCGGGGTTACGTGGTGTATAACGGCCACCCGTATGCGAGGCATTTAGTTCGCCCAATAATTCGCTTAACAATTCCTGGAAGTCGTAGTTGTTATTGATGTGGGGTAGAAAACGGGCATAATCTGTTTTGTACATTGCCCAGTTAACGCCATGTAATTTGGGGTCGTAAAATTTCTTTTCTACCTGGCGCCAGGCATGTTCAAATATATAGGCACGTTCACCGGCAGTATTTAAAATCATTTCGCCGTTAATAGTAACGGGGGTTACCTTGCCGTCTTCTACATCTACTTTCATCAACTTACCGCCGCCTAAAACAAATAATTGTTTACCATCTTTGCTCAATTCCATATTACCCCCACTGCTTAATTTGGTAAGCAGCTTCATTTCTTTAGTACGGGTATCCATTTGCCATAAATTGGCGCCTTGCTCAAATCGGGCTAATAAAAACAATTTGCTGCCATCGGCCGATAATTTATAATCATCCAAATTCATGGAAGCATTGGTAAGCCTTACTTTCTGATGATCTATGTTGCTAAAATCCAATACTATGTTTTCTTTCTTTTTAATGGTATCCTTGTTTTCTTTTTCTTTTAATAAGGCTGCATCTTCTTTATTCAGTTGAAATTGATCATAAGCTGCTTTGTTAAAGAATAAAGCATAAACATCAGCTTCTTTGGGCCCCTGTATAGCCAATGAGCGTTTACCTTCTTTATCAGAGGTAAAGAGCAAGGCTTTGCCGCCCATTGCCCATTGCTGGCGGTTATTGCTAAAACCGCTTTGGGTAACATCAGTGCCGGTGGCATCAGTGCCATCTGCTTTAAATACCAATATAGCACCGCCGCTTAAACCAAAAACACCTTTACTGCTTCTAACGGCTATCCATTTGCTATCCGGGCTCCATTCATATCGTTGATCGCCATCGCTGTAAGAAAAGTTCTGTCCTGCCGGTAATATAGTGGTGCTGGTTTTAGTAGCTATATCGTACACTCGGAGTGTATTTCTTTCTTCCAGATAAGCAATTTTTTTACCATCGGGTGAAGGCATGGGTTGAAATTCTTCCTTCTCGGTAGCAATTATCGGCTCTTCTTTAATTAATGTAGCAGCATAAAAATAAGGCTCATCTTTACGAGCAATGGTAGCTTTTATAATATCCCAACTGTTACCCCTTTCTGCTGCATAATATAAACTTCTTCCATCGGGTGCAAATGCCACCATTCTTTCCTGTTGTGGTGTATTGGTAATGCGTTTGGTATAACTACCATCGGTACTGGTTACAAATACTTCGCCCCTAAATACAAACGCAATTTCCTTACCGTTAGGCGATACACTCATTTCAGTGGCGCCACCATTAATGGTTACATTTTTTTCAACATTGCCCCGGGTATCTGCGTTAATGATGATGTTTACTTTTTCCGGTTTACCATCCGGCTTCAGCGTATATATTTCACCATTCCAGGAAAAACAAAGGGTGTTGTTGTTAGAGCGGGAAAGATGTCTGACCGGATAATCTTTAAAATCGGTCAATTGCTGTTCTGCCATTTTTAATTGCAAAGGCATTTTGTAAATATTTTGTGTACCGTTTTTCTCGCTTAAATAATACACATATTGGTTGTCGGCTGAAAAAACAGGCTCTCTGTCTTCGCCAATAAAACTCGTTAATTTTCTATAATTTTTTGTTTGGAAGTTGTACAACCAAATATCACGCGTTACGCTACTGGTATGGTGTTTGCGCCAGGGGTCTTCATACCCTTTTCTATCCTGAAACACAATTTCTTTTCCATCATTGCTGTAATGCACGTCTTCAGTGCCGGCAGTATTTAAAAGAATGTTTCTGCCGCCGCTTACTGGCACATCATACAATTTTAAGAACAACGCTTTTTGTGGAAAACGAACAGATGTATTCAAATCATTTCGGCTACTTCCAAAAATCACTTTGGTATTGTCGGGCGAAAAATCCCATGGAAAATCATTGGCTGAGTTAAAAGTGATGCGTTTTGCTTCGCCGCCATTCGCAGGCATTACAAACACATCAAAATTTCCATAACGGTCAGAGGCAAATGCAATACTTTTTCCATCATGACTCCAAACGGGCATTTCTTCCTGCGATTCATTTAGTGTTAACGGGATGGCAGTGCCACCGGTGGCAGGTACACTGTATAAATCGCCTTTATAACCAAATACAATGGTATTGCCGTCAGGGCTAATAGCCGGGTAACGTAACCACAAGGGTGGATTGTTTTGCGAAGAACCTATAATGCTGTAACCTAACAGCATCATGAAAAAGATAAATTTCTGCATGGCATTTAGTTTTATTTTTATCAGAGCATTAAAGATAATCACGCAAAATGGATAGCCTTACAGATTTTTATGAACGGATACAGCCGCTACAAACCAGCTTTGCTTCCATAGTGCCTTTTCAGGCGTTTTCCGACAAATTATTAGCAATGGATTTTACAGCAAAAAATGATATTTGGCGCAAAGAAGTAGTGGAAAATGTGGCTTTGTTTGCAACAACCGTGAATGGTGTTTTGCGGCAGGCAAAAGCAAAATATGGTATTGGCGGCTATTTGGAACACCGCAATATTTATGCCCGTAGCTCAGTGTTTGATGGTACTGCACCCCGCCGTATTCATTTAGGAATAGATATTTGGGGAAGAGAAGGTACACCCGTAATGGCACCCTTAGCCGGCACAGTACATAGTTTTGCTTTCAATAAAGCCTGTGGCGATTATGGTGCTACCATTATATTAACGCACCATATTCATGAACTACAATTTTATAGTTTGTATGGCCATTTGGCTTTAAAAAGTTTGAGCCGTGTTTCAGAAGGGCAATTGATAAAGCGAGGAGAAAATTTTGCCTGGTTGGGTGTTCCGGAAGAAAATGGTTATTGGCCACCGCATCTTCATTTTCAGTTAATGTTAGATATGGAAGATTATAAAGGTGATTACCCTGGTGTTTGTGCAGCCAATCAACTGCACCACTATGCCCAAAATTGCCCCAATCCAGATGTAATTTTACAAATGCAGCGTTATGCTGTGGTTGATTTTTAATTTCTTCTGTTTAAATTTGCGAAAAAACCATTACATGTCACATCAAATACACCAGGAAGAAGATACTAAGAAATTTACCCTCACCATTTTTTTATCATTTGCGGTTGTTTTCTGTTTTTTGGTACTCATGGCACAATGTAAAGGCCCATATCATCCGCCAACAACACATGCAAATACAGAACATGCAGCATCGCATGAATAATCAGGTATAACACCATGCAAAGCAGGCAGGTATTGAAGAAGAATAAACTATTCAAATTGGTCTTTTAAAAACATATCCAGCAGCTTTATCAGGAATGGATATTGTTGTGGCAAAAATTTTTCTGTTTGCTTAATGATAGCATGTTCTGTTTGCACAAAAGGGGCATTGATGAGTTCATGTTTGCCATGTTGTAACATTTGCAATAAAAGATGCATTTCTATTTCAGGATGAAATTGTAATGCCAATACATGGTTTTGATAAATGAAACCCTGCTGTGTACAGGCATCTGAATGAAAAAGCGAAACTGCATTAGCCGGAAGGTCAAACGTATCGCCATGCCAATGAAAGCCATGAAAAGCTTGTGGCAATAGTTGTGCTAATGGATGTGGATTGGAAGAATAAATAGGCCACCAGCCAATTTCCTGTTGAACATGCGCATACACGCCGGCACCTAAAACGGAAGCAATGAGCTGACTGCCCAGGCAAATGCCCAGCACTTTCTTTGCAGCGTGGATGGCTTGTTCAATACAGGTTTTTTCGGCAGTCATCCATTTAAACTTTTTTTCCTGATATATACCCATAGGGCCACCCATTACAATCAGCATATCATATTGATCTGGCTCAGGGAAGGGTTCTTCATTGAACACACGGGTTATATGAATTTGATGCCCCATATTTTTAGCCCATTGCAGTAAACTGCCCGGATTTTCAAAAGAAACATGCTGTATGAAATGAACTCGCATAACTTCGTAGCTATTGTTTTTGTAGTTTTACCCATGCATATTCCGGCAAAAAAGCTTCACTGAAGCCATAATGCAGATGATATGCTCAGAAAATATTTACTTTATAAAATTATTGCATCACACACACAATGTCAAATCCTAATTTAGATAGTAGCAAAGAACAGTTAAACCAGCCCGATAAGGAGTTTGAAAATACCATACGGCCCAATGAGCTGGATGACTTTTCGGGGCAACCGCAGTTGATAGAAAATTTGATTATCTTTATTAAAGCGGCAAAAATTCGCGGAGAGGCATTGGATCATATACTTTTTCATGGCCCCCCAGGGTTGGGTAAAACCACTTTAAGCAGAATTGTAGCCAACGAACTGGGCGTAAACATCCGTGAAACCAGTGGTCCGGTTATTGAAAAACCCGGCGATTTGGCCGGCTTATTAACCAATCTGGAACCCAATGATGTTTTGTTTATTGATGAAATACACCGGTTAAGTACTGTGGTAGAAGAATACTTGTATGCGGCCATGGAAGATTTCAGGATTGATATTATGATTGATAGTGGCCCCAATGCAAGAAGCATACAACTCAACATCAACCCCTTTACGTTGGTGGGTGCCACTACCCGCAGTGGTTTATTAACGGCACCCTTGCTTTCCCGTTTTGGTATAAAATCGCGGTTGGAATATTATAATGCAGCTACGCTTCAAAAAATTATACAACGCAGTGCTGTTATATTGCATGTGCCTGTTTCGGAAGAAGCTGCTGCTGAAATAGCCCGGCGCAGCCGGGGAACACCACGCATTGCCAATGGTTTATTGCGCAGGGTACGCGATTTTGCCCAGGTATTGAATGACGGAATGATTGATATTGGCATTACACAACATGCATTAAAAGCATTGAATGTAGATGAGTATGGTTTAGATGATATGGATAATCGGATTTTGTTAACCATCATTGAAAAATTTAAAGGCGGGCCGGTAGGTATTACTACTATTGCAACCGCTGTTGGTGAGGAATCGGGTACCATTGAAGAAGTATATGAACCTTTTTTAATACAGGAAGGTTTTTTGCAACGAACACCAAGGGGCAGAGAGGTAACTGCCAAAGCTTACCAACATTTAGGCAAACATAAGCCCAAGGGTACACAGCCCGGTTTATTTAACGAATAAGCATAAAAAATGCCACTTCATTCAAGCGAGTGGCATTTTTGCATAAAAATCGAATATGCTTTTGGCATTATGGCGCTACCAATCTGAAACCATTGCCATGAATGTTTACAATTTCAATATTGGTATCATCTTTTAGGTACTTACGCAGTTTGGCTATGTATACATCCATGCTTCTGCCATTGAAATAGGTATCGCTGCCCCAAATTTTCTTCAAAGCCCTTTCACGAGGCAATAAATCATTTTTATGCTCTGCCAGCATTTTTAATAATTCGTTTTCTTTGGGTGAAAGCGTATGGGTTTGACCGTTATGCGATAACTCTCTCAGTTTTGGATTGAAATGATAAGAGCCTAAATCAAATTCTATATTATCGCTAATGCGGTTTTCTTCTTCATTCCTTTTTAAAATGGCTTTTATTTTCAGTAGCAGTACTTCGCTGTCAAAAGGCTTGGTAATATAATCATCGGCACCTAAACGATAGCCCTGCACTACATCTTCTTTCATGGTTTTGGCACTTAAAAAGAAGAGAGGTATATCGGGGTCAACATCACGAATTTCTTCAGCTAGCGTAAACCCATCTACGTTAGGCATCATTACATCTAACAGGCAAATATCAAATTTTTCCCGCTGAAAAGCGGCTAAGCCTAATCGGCCATCTCTTTCCAATACCACTTCATAATCATTCAGTTCCAAATAATTTTTAAGTACCATACCCAGATTGGTATCGTCTTCGCAGAGCAAAATTTTGTATTTCTTTTTTTCTTCCATAACCATTCTTATTTTTAAGTATTCAAATAAAGTTCATTACAGCAATAATTAACTTGATTGCCGGCGCAATCTTTTGTTAAAAAGCTGCTTTCATTCTGCTAAAGATATTACTATTTTTGTGGTTGTTACACAAGAATTTTTCAAAACCCGTTAACAGTTGCTACTTTAGCTTGTTTTTAAGTGAAGAAAATTAGTGTATATGATGATAACGCAGGACAACAAATTGAAAAAGCTCATTATTATTGGCGACAGGGTTTTAATTAAACCTTCTAAACCGAATGAACAAACCTCCAGCGGATTGTATTTACCCCCCGGTGTACAGGAAAAAGAAAAAGTACAACAAGGTTATATCATTAAAACAGGACCGGGTTATGCCATTCCGCTACCTGTTGAAAACGAACCCTGGAAAACAGAGGAAGAACAGGTAAAATACATTCCTTTACAGGCACGTGAAGGTGATTTGGCTTTATTTTTATTAAATGGTGCCACTGAATTAATCTATGAAGGCGAAAAATATTTTATAGTTCCGCAGCATGCCATTTTAATGCTGGAAAGGGAAGAGGATTTATAAATGGCAGGTTGCAGTGCAATTTAGTCTTTAAGTTATTTGGCTGCCTTTGCAAATTTTAGAAAAACCGGAATCATTGCAGATGCAACCGGAAGGGAAACAGCATCATTGGCTGAAATTTTAAAAAACACTTTGGGCCGGGAGTGGTAATTATTTTTTAGTTACACCATTTTGTGCATCTATTGTAATGTATGCGGCATCCAATAAACTTTGCAGTACTTCATGAAATTGTTTTTCCATTTCATTTGGGAACAGGGCTTTTAAGTTAGCCAACGCAATCCCATGTTGTGGGATTGCATTCATGATTTCCCGTTCAATTTTTTTAAAGTCTTTTGTACTTAAATGTTGGTGATTGGTTCGTAAACAATTATCGCAAATGCCACACCGTTGATTGGATTCATCTGAAAAATATCGGGCAATTATATTGCTGCGGCAGTTTTTGGTTTCTTTTGCGTAGGCTATGATGGATTGAATACGTTGGCTGTACTGTTGTTTTCTGGCATGGTATTGTTCATAATTGATGTGTAGGGAAGCAGCCGGTGCCCGGTTCAATAACATAAAAATTTGTGGGGTATCTTTCTGTGGCAAATATTCTATGATGCCATACTGTTGCAACTGATGCAGATGTTCGGTTACTGTATCATAACTGATGCGTGCAATTTTGGCAATTTGCCTTTCATAAATAGAAACACGGTTATCTAATATTCCCTGATAGGTTCTCAACAATGTTTGCGTTATTTTTTCTAATGCAGGAAAGTTTTTCTGAAATTCAAATAATACCTCTTTGTCTACTTTAAACCCTGCCTGCGATGGTGCAAATACCGATTCATTGAATAATAAATGCCCCTCCTGTTCCAATACTTTTAAAACATTAAATACTGTAGCGGCATCTAATTTAAAATACTGTACAAAATTTTCTATATCAAAATCATAATAGTTGCCCTGCCCAATACCAACCGGTATTTGCAGATAATCGGCTAGTCCCTGATAAATTTTCCGAATGATTTCAACCGGAGGGAAACGTTTTTCAGGTAGTTGAACTAATTGCTGTAAATCGTCGGGATGATATAACAAAACAGCATAGGCTTTTTGGTTATCGCGGCCTGCCCTGCCTGCCTCCTGATAATAGTTTTCAATGCAGTCGGGGATGTTGTAATGAATAACCGTTCTTACATCCGGTTTGTCAATACCCATTCCAAAGGCATTGGTACAAACCATAATGCGTGTTTTATTTTGAATCCAGTTGAATTGCTTTTGGTTTCTTTCTTCTTTAGATAATCCCGCATGATAAAAATCGGCTGAAAAGCCCTGTAATTGTAACAAATGTGCTACATCTTTGGTCTGCTTTCGGGTACTGCAATACACAATACTGCTACCGGGTACCTTCTGCAGAATTTCAATAACTTTATTGATTTTACTATCTGTTTCATATGCAGTATACGAAAGTGCAGGTCTGGTAAAGGATTGTTTAAATACAGCTGTTTGCACTAATTGTAGTTGCTGAATAATATCTTGTTGCACCGGTAAAGTAGCAGATGCGGTTAATGCAATAAATGGTACTGCATTAATGTAATGCTTCAGTTTTGCAATTTGCAGATAGGATGGCCTGAAATCATACCCCCATTGTGAAATGCAATGCGCTTCATCTATTACTACAACACCAATAGGTAAATCGGGTAAAAAAAGAAGAAAGAGTTTATTTTGTAAACGCTCCGGCGATACATATAAAAAAGAAAATTTACCATCTACTGCTTTTTCTAAAAGTAATTGTATTTCAAAATAGCTAAGGCCGCTTTCAATGGTAGTAGCGGCGATGCCCAATTGATTGAGTCTGGCTACCTGATCGTTCATCAATGCAATTAATGGCGAAATTACAAGCGCCATACCCCCTTTCATTAATGTGGGTACCTGAAAGCAAATTGATTTACCACCACCGGTAGGTAATAAAGCCAGTGTATCTTTTCCTGCCAGTACCGATTCAATAATAGGCAGTTGCAATCCCCTAAAATCAGAATAACCCCAATACTGTTGCAATACTTCTCTTGGTGTTATGGGCTTTGATTTCATTATTGGGCGGTGCTTTAATACATCTGTTCATAAAAAACTGTATAAAAATAACATGGAACTGCAAATTATTCGCTGAAATTTACCGGATAAATATAAAAATTGAAATATGCAGGTTTAGGAAAATCATTTTACCTTATTGTTTTGATTTGCAATACTTCCATCATTGATAAATGTGTTTATAAATATTGAACTATGATTTACTTACGGTATCGCCTTGTTGTAATGGTATTTTTGTTCATGGGTTTTCAACTGCTATTGCAGGCTCAAAAGCCTGTTTTTAAAGTTGTTCCATTAGGTGTAAAGGGTGGATTGGATGAAAGTAACTTATCAGCCTATTTAATTGCGGTGAATGGGACCAGCCGGTATATTGCTTTAGATGCCGGCACCATTGATGCCGGCATTCAAAAAGCCATTCAAAAAAAATTATGGAAGGGTACTACCTCAACTGCTGTTTTGCAGGATTCAATTAAAGGTTATTGCATTTCACATGGGCATTTAGACCATGTGGCCGGTTTAATTATCAATGCTCCCAACGACAGTAAAAAAAATATTTATGCCATGCCTTATTGTTTACAGGTATTAGAACAAAACTATTTTACCTGGCAAAGCTGGGCCAATTTTGGGGATGCAGGAACGCTGCCATTTTTAAATAAATACCATTATGTGCCCCTCGCAACGGGACGGGAGGTACCGCTTGAAGGAACAGACATGATGGTAACACCCTTTGTTTTAAGCCACGGATCTAATTATAAAAGTACGGCATTTTTAGTCAGGTATCAATCTGGTTACCTGCTTTATTTGGGTGATACTGGGGCCGATACCATTGAACATAGCCATGATTTATTACAATTATGGCAATGCATAGCACCCTTTGTGCAGCAAAAAAAATTAAAAGCCATTTTTATAGAAGTTTCTTATCCGAATGAGCAGCCGGAGAATCAGTTATTCGGTCATCTTACCCCAAAATTATTATTGGATGAAATGCATGTACTGGTCAATTTAACAGGAATAAATGCTGTGCAGGGATTACCTATTGTAATTACACATATGAAACCTTCGGGCAATAATGAAGCTATTATTCAACGGCAGTTGTTGCAAAACAATGCTTTGCAATTGCAATTTATATTTGCCCAACAGGCAGTGCCATTGTTTTTTTAAAAGAGGGTTATACTACTTTTTTGTAATTTAAACGAACACTGTTAATGGCTAATACCACATCACTTAATCCCATGGCTAATGCACCCAGGGCAGGGTTTAAATAACCAAATGCTGCAATAGGTATGGCAATGATGTTGTAGAAAAAGGCCCAAAACAAATTTTCACGAATGGTTTGGTAAGTGTGTTTACCCAAGCCTAATGCCAGCGGCAGGTGTGTAAGTCCGTGATTCATTAAAACTACCTGTGCACTTTGCATGGCAATATGCGAAGCATCGCTGAGCGAAATACCTACTGTTGCTTTTGCTAATGCAGGAGCATCATTAATACCATCGCCAATCATAGCAGTAGGTGCCTGGGTGGTGAGCCGGGCAATGGTTTGCAATTTTTGTTCAGGAGTTTGTTCACTAAATACAGTATCTATTCCTGCCACTTTGGCCATCTTCTCACAATTAGCCTTTGAATCACCACTTAATAAAATTGTTTTGATGTTTTTTTGATGGAGTTGTTGAATTACCTGCACTGCTTCAGGGCGAATGGTATCTTCAATATCTAACCAACCCAATAGTTCATTATTTTTGGTAATATATACATTGTGTGCATTATCGGTAGTTAAACCGGATACCTGCTTGTATGCAGTTGCCATGTAAACATTTCCTGCTTTATCAATGCCCTTCATTCCCAAACCTTTTATTTCTTCAACAGAACTAAAGTGAATGAGTACAACCGGTTTCCATTCTTTTACAATCGCTTTTGCAATGGGGTGGGCTGCATATTTTTCTAAAGAAGCTACTATACTTTGAAAAGTATCTGTATCAATGGTTGTTTCAAATTTTGTGATAGAAAAATGCCCGGTGGTAAGCGTGCCGGTTTTATCAAATACTACCTGTTTAATGTCTTTAAATACTTCCAAACTTCTGGCATTTTTAAATAGTATGCCATTTTTTGCAGCACGGCCCAAACCTACGGCAATAGCTGCCGGAGTAGCCAATCCCATAGCGCAAGGGCAGGAGATCACTAAAACGGCAATACCCCTTAGTAAACTGTTACCAAAACCAATATTCGTAAAAAAATAATTGCCAGTTAGGGTAAGCACTGCAATACTAATAACGGTGGGTACGAATATGGCGCTGATTTTATCGGCCAATTGCTGTACTGGTGGTTTTTCAGCCTGTGCCTGTTTTACTAAATTTAAAATATTGCTTAATACAGTATCTTTTCCTACCGCAGTTACCTGCGCTTTAACAGTGCCACTTTCCAAAGTGCTGCCACCAATCAGCAGGTCTTTCATTGTTTTCTGTACCGGAATACTTTCACCGGTTAACAGTGATTCATTTACTTTTGCTTCACCCCATAAAATTTTACAATCCATGGGTACAGATTCTCCAGAATTAATCAAAATTAAATCGCCTACTCTTAATGATTCGCTTTCTACCTGAAATATTTGCTCTTGATGCTGGTCATCAAAGGCAATCATATTTGCTTTGATTTTTTGCGTTACTGCTAAACTGCGAATGGCTTTTTGCGTAGTTTCAACAGATTTATCTTCTAACCAGTTGCCCAAAAAAACTAAGGTTATAATGGCTGCAGTTGTTTCAAAAAACATAAAATCGGCAGCACGGCCAATGAGCATACCGTATAAACTGTAAATAAAAGCAGCAGTGGCACCTAAGGCAATCAGAACGTTCATGTTGGGTATACCATTGCGCAAGCTTTTAATGGCACTTTTTCCAAAAAATTTTATGCCCACCCAATATACAGGCAGGGTAAGGGCTAACTGTACATAGGGATTCATTAAAAAATGGCTGTGCACAAACATATCCAACATGAGTGGCAGGGTAAAAACAGCGCAGAATAAAAAGCGCTGACCATGATTGGTGAACCGTAAATTCCAACGTGTAGTGGCTTTACTTTCAGCAGGAATCGTTTCGTTTTTTACATGATATCCTAAACTTTCAATACCTTTTAGCAGAATGGTTTTTTTGGTGGTATCATTCAAGTCAAAATTTACCTCGCCACCAATAAAATTTACTTTCACATTATCAACCCCTTTTTCTTCCAAATATTTATGAATGGTGAGAGCACAATTGGTGCAACTCATACCTTCTACTTTCCACGATACATTTTCCATGCTGCAAAATTAATTTAGTTATGGGTTACCAACCCTTTCGTAAGTAGGAATATCTTTGCCCTATGGATGCAATTTTTACATTATCTGAACTGCCTGCTCTTATGCCTTATTTAATTGAAGAAGGAAAAACTGCCGATACATGGGTGTTTGAAGCACCTATGGGTGCGGGAAAAACTACTTTAATTCATGCTTTGGCAACTTATTGCGGAGTTCAGCAAACAGTGAGCAGCCCAACTTATGCGCTTGTAAATGAATATACTACGGCCGAGGACAAAACTATTTACCACATGGACTGGTATCGGTTAAAAGATGAGGAAGAGGCTGTAAATGCCGGAATAGAAGAATTGGTAAACAGCTATTGGTGTTGGATAGAATGGCCTGAAAAAGCAATTGGTATTTTGCCGGATGATGTTTTTATTATTCGGATTGTTGTGGTAAATGAAACCACCCGGAGAATTATAACAGAACTGTCTCACCATTCATTTATACCTTCATATTTGTAATAAATACTGTATTTTTATTACCCATATTCATAGATTTTCTTAAAGCAAACATATGTCGTCAAAAAAGCCGGTTATTTCTACTTCATTCAGTTACGAAACACTGGAAGAAACATTGGATATTAAACCACAGGGTTTACCACTTGAAATAGGGTTGCCCAAAGAAACGGCTTTTCAGGAGAATAGAATATCATTAACTCCTGAAGCGGTGCGTGTAATGGTGATGAATGGGCACAGGGTTGTGGTGGAACACAAGGCCGGAGAGGGAAGCAATTATACCGATAAAGATTACAGCGAGGCGGGTGCTACTATTGTATACCATCATTCTGAGGTATTTAAGGCACCATTGTTATTAAAAAGTGCACCGGTTGTAATAGAAGATATTCCTTTGTTACAGATGCATCAAACCATTATTTCCCCCATACATCATTCTGCTTTAAAAAGTGAAATATTGGAACGGATGATGGATAAAAAAATTACGGCATTAAGTTTTGAAAATTTAAAAGATGAACACGGCAGTTACCCCATTGTAAGAAGTATGAGCGAAATTGCAGGTGGTGCATTAATGCTCATTGCAGGACAGTATTTAAGCAGTTTTAACAAAGGCAAGGGGGTACTGTTAGGTGGTGTAAGTGGTATACCGCCTACTAAAGTAATTATTATTGGTGCAGGAACAGTGGGCGAAGTAGCTACTAGAAATGCATTGGCATTGGGTGCCAGTGTTAAGGTATTCGATAACAATGTATACAGGTTGAAACAATTGCAAAATAATTTGGGGCAGCGGGTATGGACCAGTGTATTGGAACCCGGTATTTTAGCCAAACAACTTAAAACTTGCGAAGTGGCTATTGGTGCGCTTAGCAGCGATTATGGAAGAGCGCCCGTTGTGGTTACTGAAGAAATGGTAGCCGCTATGCGTCCCGGAAGTATCATTATTGATGTTTCCATTGACCGTGGTGGTTGCTTTGAAACCAGTGAATTAACCACCCATGAAAAGCCGGTATTTCTAAAACACAACGTAATTCATTATTGTGTACCCAATATACCCAGTGGGTTTGCCCGAACAGCCAGCCATGCCATTAGTAATGTATTAATGCCATTATTATTGGAAATTAGTGATGAAGGGGGAATGGAAGAAATGGTATGGCACAGTATTAATCTGCGCGAAGGAATTTATTTGTTTAAGGGGGCATTAACCGATTTTTATCTGAGCCAAAAATTCAATTTGAAATACAATGATTTGAATTTACTGATTGCCAGCAGGCGATATTAATTCCGGTTTATTTATAATCAGTAATAGCAATTCTTTTTTTACAAAAATCCATTTCGGCTGCATCATTACTGCTTACAATAATGGTTTTGGCAGTGGCATAATCAGCAATTAAATCGTGGTAAAGCTGGTAACCTTCTGCATCCAGATTGGTGCAGGGCTCATCTAATAACAATACCGGTGTATTTGAAAATATAGCTTGTGCTAATTTTACTCTTTGTACCATGCCGCTGCTGTAATAGCGTATTTGCTTATGGGCCGATTGTGCAAGGCCAATTTTTTCTATAATAGCGGGAATTGAAATACCCGGTAGCAGTGGTTTAAATTGGGCATGAAAATGCAAAAATTCAGTAGCTGTCATCTCTTCAATTATATCCAGATAAGGCGCAACAATCGATAAATATTGGTGTACCTGATCTTCCGGAATGAATTGCCCGGTTTCGTTTTGCCAGATGCATTTTCCTTCATTTACTCTTAATGCCATGGCAATGGCTTGTAGTAATGTACTTTTGCCACTTCCATTAGGCCCGGTAATAGCATAGGATGTTGATGCTGAGAAAGTAAAGCTTACATGCCTGAAAATCCAGTCGCGGTTAAATTTTTTGCCTGCATCTTGTAATACAATTGTCATTTGTATGAAAATAGCGGATACTTTGAATTAATCCTCATCACTAATATCAGAGGCAAACTTTTTGATAATACCTCTGCCACTTTCCCTGATAAATGTTACAATTTCATCTCTTTCATCGCTGGCAGGCAAATCTTCTTCAATTAAAGCAAGTGCCTGCGAGGTATTAAAACCTTTGTTGAAAATAATGCGGTAAATATCAATGATGTGGTTAATTTTTTCTAATTCAAAACCTCTTCTTTTCAGTCCCACACTGTTTACCCCACCATAGCTTAATGGGTTACGTACTGCTTTAATATAAGGAGGCACATCTTTACTCACCAAACTGCCACCGGCTATGTAGGCATGCTGACCAATTTGAACAAATTGATGAACAGCACTAACGCCTGCTATCCAGGCCCAATCGCCCATTACCACATGGCCGGCCACCTGAACACTGTTGCTTAAAATACAGTTGTTCCCAATTATACAGTCGTGTGCAATATGGCTGTAAGCCATAATGAGGCAATGGCTGCCAACGGTTGTTTTCCACTTATCGGCTGTTCCGCGGTTTATGGTTACAAATTCGCGAATGGTGGTATGGTCGCCAATTTCAACAGTTGTTTTTTCTCCGTTATATTTTAAGTCTTGTGGAATAGCGCCTAAAACTGCTCCAGGAAAAATTCTGCAATTTTTTCCAATTCTGGTACCATCCATAATGGTGACATTACTGCCAATCCAGGTGCCTTCGCCTATCTGAACATCACCATGTATTACAGTGAATGGGTCTATTTTAACATTGGCTGCTATTTTAGCATTGGGATCTATGTAGGTGTAGGGATGTGTCATCCGCTTTGATTTATTGATTTGTGCTATTCTGGTTTGTATGGCAGAATAGACTTTAAAAAATGGGCCGATGTTTACCGACCGTTACAAAAATAGAAATATTAGGAATAGTTTAAGGTTTAATTGCGTTTTACGAGTTGCGCTACTAAATTAGCTTCAGTAGCCACTTTTCCGCCTACATAAACCATACCTTTCATTTCGCAGATACCTCTTCTAATTGGACTAATGAATTCCATTTTTAAAATCATGGTATCTCCGGGTAATACCTTTTGTTTGAATTTGCAGTTGTCAATTTTTAAGAAATAAGTATCATAATCACCTTCCGGCAGGGTATTAATACAGAGAATACCTCCTGTTTGTGCCAAAGCCTCAATTTGCAATACACCTGGCATAACAGGGTTGTTAGGGAAGTGCCCTTGGAAAAACCATTCATTAAAAGTTACATTCTTCACCCCTACAATATGTGTATCTGTTAGTTCAATAATTTTATCTACCAACAAAAACGGGAAGCGGTGTGGTAATGTTTTCTCGATACGTTGCAGGTTAAATATGGAGGGTGCTGCCGGATTGTATACCGGTACATCTTTAACGTGTTTGTTTTTCTTGATGTATTGTTTTATTTTCTTTGCAAATTCAACATTGGTGCTGTGGCCGGGCCTATTGGCAATGATACGGGCTTTAATGGGGTAACCAATCAGCGCCAAATCGCCCACAACATCTAATAATTTGTGGCGGGCAGGCTCATTCGGAAAGCGTAATTCTAAATTATTTAAGTAGCCTTCGCTTTTAACTTCAATTTTCTCGCGTTTAAATGTTTTGGCCAGCCGCTCCATTTCACCATCGGTTAAAGGTTTATCTACCACCACAATGGCATTATTAATATCGCCGCCTTTAATCAGGTTATTATCTAACAGCATTTCTAATTCATGCAAAAAAACAAAAGTGCGACAGGGCGCTATTTCGGTTTTAAAATCTTTGATGGTTTTTAATCCGGCATGCTGGGTACCTAATACCGGGCTGTTAAAATCAATCAGTGTAGTTATTTGGTAATCAATAGCGGGCATCGCTACCATTTCAACCCGTTTCTTTTCATCGTATAAATAAATGTTTTCATCAATGCTATACCAGGCTTTGGCGGCATCCTGTTCGGCAATGCCGGCTTCTTCAATAAAAGTGATGAAAGGAGCTGAGCTACCATCCATAATGGGTATTTCAGGTCCGTTTATTTCAATTAAAACATTATCAATACCTAATCCTACCAAGGCAGCCAGAATATGTTCAACAGTACTTACTTTGGCATCACCAAATTGAAGCGTAGTACCACGAGAAGTATCGGTAACCAAATCGCAATCGGCTTTAATAATGGGCTGTCCCGGTAAATCGGTTCTTTGAAATTGAATACCAAAACCCGGATTAGCAGGTTTTAAATTCATTTCAACCAAAATGCCGGTATGCAAACCTGTGCCTTTTATACTAATGCTTTTACTGAGGGTATGTTGTTTATCCGGATTAAAGTTTTGATCCATTCTTGATTTGTTTTAATTGGCAGCAAAATTCACAATTTGATAATGCTTCCTTTTTCCTGAATTGTTATAATTTATGCAAAAATAAGCCGATTAACGGTTGAAGTGCAAGATTATGGTGTAACTCTTTCTGCAAGCAATTGCTGTACCATTTTTTCTAACTCCATTACTTTCTTTTCAAGTATTGGAAGCTTTCGGGAGGCAGCCTGGCTTCTTAGGGCTGCAGTATATTCATAAGCAGGCGAACCGGTTACTACGCTGTTGGGTTGTTTGATGGCTTTGCTTACCCCACTTTGTGCATTAATTTTGCTGCCATCGGCAATGGTGAGATGGCCAACAATACCCGCCTGCCCGCCTACCATTACGTGATTGCCCACTTTAGTACTGCCGCTTACGCCGGCCTGTGCTGCAATAACGGTATGATGCCCAATTTCAACATTATGGGCAATTTGTATCAAATTATCTAATTTGGCACCGGAACGAATAATGGTAGATCCAATGGTAGCACGGTCGATAGTGGCATTGGAGCCTATTTCTACATTGTCTTCAATTATAACATTCCCAATTTGGGGTATTTTCTGATAAGTACCATCATTTAAAGGGGCAAATCCAAAGCCATCGCCCCCAATAACTGTTCCGGCATGAATGGTAACATTTTTACCAATCTGGCAATGGTTGTATACTTTTACCCCTGCATGTAAAATAGTATTGTCATCAATGGTTACATAATCTCCAATTACAACACCCGGAAACAATTTTACCTGATTGCCAATCTTTGCATTTTTTCCGATGTACACAAAAGCTGCAATATAAATATTATCTCCTAATTGTGCGGTAGCCGCTACAAATGAGGGCTGTTCAATTCCATTGAGTTGTTCGGTTACTAATTTTTGATATTTAGTAAGCAGGGCTGCAAATGCTGCATAGGCATCCGATACGCGAATTAATGTGGCTTTTACAGGCTGTTTTAAAGTTTGATTATGATTCACAATAATAATGGAAGCCTGGGTATGGTATAAATAATCTTCGTATTTAGGGTTTGCTAAAAATGACAATTGCCCTGCTTTGGCTTCTTCAATTTTTCCAAAAGAGGTTACAGCTACAGTAGCATCCCCATCTACTTGTCCATCAATTAATAGAGCTATTTGAGCAGCAGTAAATTGCATATTTGTTAATCTTTTTAATCTTCCTTACCCCTACAATAATGTGCAAATGTAAAATTTTTTGATGGGTGAAGAAATAGTTTGGTGAATTAACGGGTTATCAATGGCAGAAATATCTTTTACCTCGCCAGTTTTAAAGAGAATTTTAATGTTCTCATCATCAGGCTGATACATGGTATTAACGGCCTCACCGGTAAATACAAAATTGGCTGCATCCTGTTCAGATATTTTTAAAAAACCTGCAGCTTCAGCAATTTTTTCTGCTATGAATGCATTGGTAAACGGCTTTGTTTCTAATTTAATTTTAAACAACTGGCGGTTTAACAATTTATTACATAAACTATTAACGATAAAATCAGGGTGTTCCGACCATTTTTTTATGGCAAATGAAATATCCACATCATCTAAACGGCAGAACCGGGTTAAAATTTCATCAGAAAGGCTGGTAGTGTCTTGATAGAGAAAATCATCCAATACTCCACCAGTTTTAAAGCTATTGTTGCCGGCAGCTATTAAAAAGCGAACCCGCTCTAAAATATGTACCAGCATTTTTTCGGCACTTAATACGGTTTTATGCAGATATACCTGCCAGTACATTTGCCGGCGAGCTACTAAAAATTTTTCAATGCTGTAAATGCCTTTTTCTTCTACCATTAACTGTCCGTTATGAACGGCAAGCATTTTAATGATTCTGTCATAACCTATCACTCCTTCACTCACACCGGTAAAAAAACTATCACGGGTTAAATAATCCATCCGGTCTACATCTAACTGGCTGCTAATGAGTTGATGTAAAAAAGGTTTGTGATAGATGCCGGTAAAAATATCAATCGCCATTTGCAGGCGGCCATCTAATTGCCGGTTTATAGTTTGCATCAGGGCAAGGCTAATGGTTTCATGATGTACCGATTGAATTAATTGGTTTTCTAAGGCATGCGAAAAAGGGCCATGACCAATATCATGTAATAAAATGGCGGCTTTTACTGCAACTTCTTCTTCTGGAGTAATCTCTACCTGTTTTGTTTTTAATTCAGCAATAGCATTGCACATTAAATGATAAGCACCGAGGGCATGATGCAAACGGGTATGTACTGCTCCGGGATACACCAAATATGCCAATGCCATTTGATGAATACGCCGCAATCTTTGAAAATAGGGATGATTAATGATATCGAAAATTAATGGATGATTGATGGTAATAAAACCATACACCGGGTCATTAATAATTTTTTGAGTAGCTTTCATGCGTGTTGCCAGTTTGTTAAAGCAGCCAGCAAATGTACTATTTGTGTGGCTATCGAATATATTTGAGTTATAGCAGTAAAATGCAGGCATATCTGTTTGATGGATGACTGGCCTGCTATTTGCACACAATTGTAATTAATGAAAAAGATGCTTATGGAACCAGTAACAATACTTTGGGCCGATGATGAAATAGAGGGTTTACAGTCGCAAATTATATTTTTAGAAAACAAAGGATATCGTGTAAAAAGTTTTGCCAGTGGCTTTGAAGCATTATCATACCTGGAAGAAAATTTAGTGGATATTGTTTTTTTAGATGAGTCGATGCCAGGTATTACCGGTTTGGAAACACTGGCTAAAATAAAAGCAGCACATCCGGCAATACCGGTGGTGCTGATTACCAAAAATGAAACAGAAAGTTTAATGGATGATGCCATTGGCAGCCAGATAACAGATTATTTATTGAAACCCGTAAACCCCAATCAGGTGTTATTATGCCTGAAAAAAATTATTGATAATAAAAGATTGGTGTCTGAAAAAACCACAACGGCTTATCAGCAACAATTTAGGGAATTGTTTATGGCATTCAATAACAACCCCGATTATAAAGAATGGACAGAAATCTATAAAAGATTAGTGTATTGGGAATTGGAAATGGAAAAGACCAATAGTGCCGAAATGCGCGAAATTCTTGCATCGCAAAAACAGGAAGCCAATGCTGAATTTTCAAAATTTGTATCCAAACATTATGCCGAATGGATAAAACCTGCCACTGCCGAAACACCCATAATGAGCCATTATTTAATGCAGTTTAAAGTATTGCCACATGTAGAAAAAGGCACACCGTTATTTTTTATACTAATTGATAATCTGCGCTTTGATCAGTGGAAAGTTATTCAACCCATTTTTGCCGAAACCTTTAGAATACTGGAAGATGAAACCTATTACTCTATCTTGCCAACAGCCACACAATACAGTCGAAATGCCATTTTTAGCGGATTATTACCGGTAGATATAGAAAAAAAATTCCCCGAACAATGGAAAAATGATGATGAACAGGGCGGTAAAAATTTATATGAAGAACTGTTTTTCAGGGCATTACTAAAGCGGTTGCAGAAAGAAGATTTGAAATTTAGCTATACCAAAGTATTGAGCCACACAGATGGTTTACAACTGGTGAATAACATGCATAATTTACTGGAGAATGATTTGAATATAATTGTATATAATTTTGTAGATATGCTGAGCCACGCCAGAACAGAAATGGAAGTATTGAAAGAACTGGCTGCCGATGAAACCAGTTACCGCAGTATTACCAAAAGCTGGTTTGAACATAGTGCCCTACACCAGGCATTAAAAAAAATTTCGGAAAAAAATATTAAACTCATACTCTCAACTGATCATGGCAGTGTGCGGGTAAAATCGCCCTGTAAAGTAATTGGTGATAAACAAACCACAACCAATTTAAGATACAAACATGGCAGAAATTTAGATTACAATCCAAAAGAAGTATTAGCATTTAAAGATCCGCGGCAAGCCGGATTGCCCGTACCAACGGTAAATTCTTCATTCATCTTTGCAAAAGAAGATGAGTATCTCTGTTATCCGAACAATTATAATCATTTTGCCAACTATTACAAAAATACTTTTCAACACGGAGGTATCAGTATGGAAGAAATGATTATACCAATTGTAAAAATGATTAATAAGTAGTTTTGTTTTTCCTTTTTGCGTAATTCAATTTTTCCGATGCGGCATTCATTTTTTTTGCAGTGTTTCAACTTTGCAAAAAATTAATGTTTATGAAATGGATGAATTGCATAAAAACTATTTGCTTTGTTTTAATGAGTATATTTTCAACTCAATTATCATTTGCGCATAATGAAGATAGAGGAGGCGGAGTGATCAGCGGAAAAATAATTACTGCCGATAATGAACCTGCAGAAGGCGTAACGGTTCATTTAAGAAATTTAAAAAATGAAAATAAAAATAGAACTACAGTTACCAATGAAAATGGCTTCTTCAAATTTAGTGGTGTTGCTATAGGAAATTATATAATAGAAATTTCCTTTGTTGGATATGAAACTATTCATCAAAAAATATTGATTGAAGAAGGTGCAAGGCTTCCTCTTTCTTATCAATTAAAAATATCAGAAAAACAGTTGCAGGAAATTATTGTTGAAAGCGCACAGAAAAAACTAAATGCGGGCAAAATTAATATTCCTGATAAAGATTTGCCATTGTCAACTGCAGTGATAAGTAGTAAAGTTATTGCCGATCAGCAGGCTATTCGTTTAGGTGATATCGTAAAAAATGTTCCGGGTGTTTCATTGGTACAAATGCGTTATGGTGTTAATGAAACTTATGGAGCAAGAGGCTATATTATTGGTATTACAGGCAGTGCAGGTGGCGGAAGTATTTTTAAGAACGGATTGCCCTACAATATTGCCGGCATGCCCGAAGCTGTATCATTAGAATCAGTTGAAATTATAAAAGGCAGCTCTGCTTTTTTATATGGAAGTTCTTCCGGCGGATTAATTATAAATATGATAAGCAAATTACCGAAATACAATTTTGGCGGAAATATTTCATTGTTGATGGGAAGCAATCAGCAATATAAGCCCGTTGTTGATGTGTATGGGCCCATCAATAAAAACCTTGCATTTAGAGTAATAGGTAGTTATGAAAATGACAGAAGTTACCGAGATGTTGTAAAAACAATCAGAACATATATCAATCCATCTTTAATGTACAGGTTCGGAAAAAAATCTTCATTGATTGTTCAGCAAGATTATCTGAATGCACAATTAACGCCCGATCCCGGAGTTGGGTTATTAGATAGCGGAAGAGTGTTAACTAAAGCCATTCCGCGGTCAAGATTTCAAAATGTTTTATGGGCATATAATAATGTTCTTCAAAGTTCTACCTCTGCAACATTTAAACATGTTTTAAATGATAAATTTACTTTTAACGCTTCAACATCTTTTCAAAATACAGATGTTGATTATTACGGATGCGGTAATTTAAATACAGCCGGTAAAACAGGGATTATAGCACGCCCTTTGGCAAGAGCACATAGTGTTGAAAAAGACTATGCCGCACAAATGAATATTGATGGAAAATTCAATATAAGAAATATTGAAAATCATTTTTTGGCAGGTGCCGATTATACCGGTATTGTTACACAAACCGATGCATTTAACATATATAATGCCAATGGAAGCCTTTTGAAAACTTACGATACCATTAATTTATTGAATCCTTCCCAATACATTCAGCGTACAGATATACCTGATGCCGTGAAGGTGGCAACCACAACCGCGCCATCATATCGGGCAGGCATTTATCTGCAAGATTTAATTACCATTACAAAACAAGTGCAATTATTTGCCGGTTTACGTTATAGTTATCAGGCTAACGTACAAACAACGATTGATAGTATGACCAACAATTCACGTCCGGCTGTGTCAGTAAAAGGCTCTGCAGCTACTGCTACCTATAATGTATTCTCGCCTAAAATAGGGTTGGTTTTTCAACCTGCTACAAACGTATCTTTTTATGCCAGCTATGCAAACAATTTTACTGCAAATACCGGTGTAGATGTATATGGTAATCCTTTAAAAGCATCAATTATTAACCAATACGAAGTAGGTGCCAAGAATATACTGGCCGATGGTAAATTATCAGCAAATATTAGTATATACAGAATTATTAATAGTAACCTGGCACAGCAGGCACAGTATTTGGCCGATGGCATTACGCCCAATACCAATTCAAACATAAAAATGCTTAGTGGTGAAACAACCAGTGATGGGGTAGAGGTTGGATTGAATGGCAACCTTTCTAAAAGCTTCTATTTTATTACCGGTTATGCTTATAATTATATCCGGTTCACACATACTTCCGGTGCAAAGGGTTCAAATATTGAAGGGGAACAATTGGTAAATGCCCCAAGGAATACAGCCAATGCAAGTATTTTCTATACATTTACTAACAATATGTTGAAAGGGTTTAAATTAGGTGCTTCCGGTTTTTATACCGGCACTCGTTATGGAGGGTACAACAATTTATTGGGGCAATCAGTATCCGGCAGCCGGTTAGTTTCATTATCAGATTTTACAACTGTTGATGTGTCTGTTGGTTATGCATATAAAAAAGTATCTGTACTATGCAAACTATCCAACATTTTTAATACACTGAATTATTTGGTTCATGATAATTACAGTATTACACCCATTGCACCGAGACAATTGTATACAACATTGAGCTATCAGTTTTAATGTGGATAAATCTAAATTTTACATTGCTGCTTCATTATTAATTTTGTTATCATAGTAGTGCATCAGTTTTAATTATGAAATACACGCAAAATAATTTAGACAAATTAGAAAATATTTTAGGAGAGAGCGATTATATTGTTCGTTATGAACGTGGTACTTTTCAAAGCGGATGGTGCTTGTTGGAATCTAAAAAAGTGGTAGTGTTGAATAAATACTTAGATACGGAAGGAAGAATTAATACATTATTCGATTTAATTCCGCAGGTAACTATCAATTATGATAAATTAACGCATGAAAGTCAGTTATTGTACGATGAGATTGTGAAAAATGCTAAATCGGTTGACAACGCATAAGTACAATATTTTATATAAATATGAAAAGGATGCACCTCGTAACTGCATCCTTTTTTTTATGATGGAATTAAGGTACTTTTGATATTGTGCAAAACCATCATTTAAAAATTACTTTTCTTGGAACAGGCACCAGTACCGGTGTTCCCATGATTGGCTGTGATTGTGCAGTATGTACTTCAACAGATTTAAAAGACAAGCGCCTTCGTAGTAGTGTATTAGTAGAATCTTTACAGGAGCCGGTTACCCTTGTTATTGATACTACACCCGATTTTCGTTACCAAATGCTGCGTATCAATAATCGTCGGTTAAATGCCGTTTTATTTACACATCCGCATAAAGATCATATTGCGGGTTTAGACGATGTTCGTGCATACAATTATTTTCAGCATACCAATATGCAGGTTTATGCCAATACATTAACAGCAGAGGCTTTGCAACGCGATTTTTATTATGCTTTTGCCGAAAATGCCTATCCTGGCGTACCTCGAATTGATTTGCATCTGATCAATCATGCTTCTTTTCAAATTCAATCTTTACACATACAACCCATTTGGGTATGGCATTTAAAGATGCCGGTGGTGGGGTATAGAATTGGTGATTTTACCTACATTACCGATGCCAATAAAATTGATGAACAGGAAAAAGAAAAAATTAGAGGCTCCTCAGTTATAGTGCTGAATGCTTTGCGTCAGGAGCCGCATATCTCTCATTTTAGTATGCAAGAAGCTATTGCTTTGGCGAATGAACTATCTGTTCCAGAAGTTTATTTTACACATATCAGTCACCAGTTGGGTTTACATGCTTCTGTCAGCAAACAACTGCCGCAACATATTCATTTGGGTTATGATGGTTTGGTGTTGTATGTGTAAATATTTTTTTATTTTTATGGATAAATGAGAAGCCATACGTGCAATTTCAACAATTACCTACCGAAAATTAACCTCGTTGTATGCAACCAATGAGAAAGCATTATTTGCATTTTTCAACCCGGCAAACCACCGGCATCATTATACTATTGGCTATAGTTGTACTTGTATTCAGTTTGCCTTATTTTTCTAAACAGGCGCCCACCGATTTGCAGGTGCTTACATTATCCAATACAGCATTGCAAATGGATGATGTAAATATGGAAAAAAGTATGCCCGATGACGCACCGCTCCGTAAGGCTTTACATTTGTTTTATTTTGATCCCAATACCATTGATTCGACGGGCATGGTACAAATGGGGTTGCGTCAAAAATTAATTCAAACAATATTGCATTATCGCAATAAAGGCGGAAAGTTTTTTAAGCCGGAAGATATTCGAAAAATTTGGGGTCTATTTCCGGAGGAAGCCAATGCCATGTTGCCTTTTATACAAATACAGTCATTACAAAATGCTGCAGGTAACAAACCTACTCAAACCGTCCTTGCTTTTCATTCGGTTGAACTGAATCAGGCTGATGTACAAGCATTCCGGCAAATTCCCGGAATATCGCCTGCACTGGCCTATGGCATTGTGCATTACAGAGAAAAATTAGAGGGTTTTGTACAAACAGTGCAATTAAAACAAGTACCCGGTTTTCCCGATTCATTGTATGCTACGATTGAGCCATATATTTACATCAATACGCAGCAAATTCCCAAAATCAATATTAATCGTGCGGAGCCTTTTGCTTTATTGCATCATCCTTTTATACCCGAAAATGTAGCAAAAGCCATTTTAATTCTTCGCAAACAACAAGGGTCTTTTCAATCTGTAGCCGATTTGCAAAAAATTCCTTTTTTAAATGCAGAAACTTATCGGCAAATCAGTGCTTTTTGTACGGTAGAATAATTTTCTTGGTGAACTCAAAAAAACTTCTACATTTGTGAACTAACATTAGTTAGTATTGTAGTATTGGTATGGAATTTAATCAAAGCGAATTAACAGAACAGGTAGCACAAACAGCAAGGGATTTTGCAAAACAGTATATTTTGCCGCATGTAATGGAGTGGGATGAACAACAGGAATTTCCCGTTGGGCTGTTTAAAGAAATGGGTAAATTAGGATTAATGGGGGTGTTGGTACCGGAGGCTTATGGAGGTGCGGGTTTAGGTTATTTCGAATACAGTGCTATTATTCAGGAAATAGCGCAGGTATGTGGCTCAATAGGTTTAAGTGTGGCAGCGCATAATTCATTATGTACCAACCATATTTTAACTTTTGGAACCGAATCACAAAAAATGAAGTATTTGCCAAAACTGGCCAGTGCAGAATTTATTGGTGCATGGGGCTTAACCGAACCGAATACCGGAAGTGACGCTGGAAATATGCAAACGGTAGCTGTAAGAGATGGGAATGACTGGGTAATTAATGGCACCAAATGCTGGATAACGCATGGCAAATCGGGAGATGTAGCAGTGGTAGTATGCAGAACGGGCGAACCGGGTGCTAAAAATAATGCATCTGTATTTATTGTGGAAAGAAGTATGCCGGGTTTTAGTGCGGGTAAAAAAGAAAATAAGTTGGGTATGCGAGCCAGTGAAACCGCAGAAATGATATTTGATAATTGCCGTATTTCAGATGTGCAAAGGGTAGGTGAAGTTGGAGCAGGCTTTCATCAGGCATTAAAAATACTGGATGGGGGTCGTATTTCCATTGCTGCACTTTCATTAGGCATAGCAAAAGGTGCATACAAAGCTGCAGTGCAATATGCCAAAGAAAGGCATCAGTTTAATCAGCCCATTGCCAATTTCCAAGGCATCAGTTTTAAACTGGCTGATATGGCTACTGAAATTGCAGCCGCTGAAATGTTAATCAACAAAGCCTGTCATCTTAAAATGATGGGTGAAAAATATACACGGGAAGCCGCAATGGCAAAATATTATGCCAGTGAAGTGGCCGTTAAAGTGGCAACAGATGCGGTTCAGGTTTTTGGAGGATACGGTTATACCAAAGATTTTCCCGTAGAAAAATTTTACAGAGATGCCAAACTTTGTACCATTGGTGAAGGCACTTCTGAAATACAAAAAATTGTAATTGCACGAGAGATACTCTTATAGTAAAGAGAGACTGTTTCTACAGTTCATAAAGAACGTTAGGTTTGGTTGCTTGCTCATAAACTTAGCCCCCATTTTTGGGGGCTTTGCTATTTTTATAGCAGTTGCGTAATACTTTCAAATGCATAACAACTGAAGATAGACTTTTAAAAAACTATCCATGCCAATATCAGCTTATCAAAAATTATTCGTAATTTAAATTTTACTTGTTAAGTTAGTAGTTCACAAAATAAGTATTATGGGTGCCATTGCTTTGTTCATTCTTACCATTGCTGCCATTATTTTTTCAGCCGGTGGTATCCTTGTATCCAGATTATTTACAAAAGGCAGTATCAATACTCAAAAAGGGCAACCTTATGAGTGTGGCATTCCTACTACAGGAACGCCCTGGTCGCAATTTCATGTGGGGTATTATTTATATGCTATTGTTTTTTTATTGTTTGATGTTGAATTGGTATTTATGTATCCCTGGGCTGTAGTAGTTCAAAAAATTGGTTTCCCTGCATTGATAGAAATGATTTTTTTTATCATGATTTTATTTATTGGGTTTTTATATGCGCATAAAAAAAGAGCATTAAAATGGATGTAACACCAGCCAATACAGTTATAGGTGTTTTCCCGGGTGAAGTACATCAGGCTCCGGGAGGAACCATTGTAACCAGTAAGTTAGACGATATTATTAATTGGGCCAGAGCTAATTCGCTGTGGCCACTCACTTTTGCTACGAGTTGTTGTGGTATTGAAATGATGGCAACAGCATCTGCCAAATACGATTTTTCCCGCTTTGGATTTGAAGTGGCTCGTGCCTCGCCCAGACAGGCAGATGTGATTATTATTGCCGGCACCATTGTAAACAAAATGGCACCGGTGTTAAAAAGATTATATGATCAAATGGCTGATCCAAAATATGTAATAGCCATGGGCGCTTGTGCCATTAGTGGCGGGCCATTTTTTTATAATACCTATTCTGTGGTGAAGGGTGCAGATCATATTATTCCTGTAGATGTGTATGTTGCAGGATGTCCGCCCCGCCCCGAAGCATTATTACATGCACTGATTACTTTACAGGAAAAAATAAAAAGCGGCTTAACCCGCGAACAACAATCCATTACCGTTAAGAATCTTACAGAATGACCAATGAAGCATTGAAAATAGCATTAATGAATTGGAACGCTGCCCTTGTTTTTGAAGAGGGCGGCGAGTGGTTGAATATACTGGTAACTGCCGATCGGTGGAAGCCATTGGCTAAAGCATTACATACACTGCCGGAGTTTAACTGTAATTATTTATTTTGTTTAACCTGTGTTGATTGGAAAACACATTTAACCATGGTGTATCATTTAACCTCTTTACAGTGGCAACATAATCTGGTGATAAAGTCAGTTTTAAACAGAGATAATCCTGAAATAGAAACCGTGAGTGATATATGGAAAGCGGCCGATTTTCTGGAAAGGGAAGTGTATGAGTTATTTGGGGTGAATTTTATCAATCATCCCGATTTAAGACGATTGATTTTAACGGATGATTTTAATGGATGGCCATTACGTAAAGATTTTGAAGATCCGGTGAATATGATCAGATTATGATAATGGCATGATTCAAATGATAATAATTTAAACTATTTTAAATTTTCGGTATGCACGAAGTGGTAGGCAAAACTCCCGAAGGAGATTTTATCATTAATGTAGGGCCTCAGCATCCTGCAACACATGGTGTATTGCATTTAGTGATTACACTGGAGGGAGAAACCATTAAAAATATAGAACCACATTTAGGATATATTCATCGCTCTATCGAAAAAATGTGTGAAAGCCTTACTTATCGTCAGTTCATATACGTTACCAGCAGAATGGATTATTTGTCGGCACACATTAATAACCATGCCTGTGCCTTGTGTGTTGAAAAAGGTTTGCAGGTAGAAGTGCCCTTGCGGGCACAATATATACGGGTTATTATGGATGAACTTACCCGTATTGCTTCACATGAATTGTGGTGGGGGGCAATGGCTATGGATGTAGGTGCTTTTACCCCTTTCTTTTATGCATTCAGAGAAAGAGAAACCATTAATGAAATTATGGAAGAAACTTGTGGTGCCCGTTTAACGATGAATTATATGGTGCCGGGTGGTGTAATGGCCGATTTGCATTCACAGTTTCAGCAAAAAGTAAAAGATTTTATAGCGCTCTATAAAAAGAAAATTGATGAATACAATGAATTGGTTACCGGTAATATTATTTTTCAAAACAGAATGAAAGGAGTAGGCTATTTATCAGCTGAAGATGCCATTTCGTATGGCTGCAGTGGTCCGGTTGCACGTGCCAGCGGTGTAGCTTGTGATGTGCGCAAACGCTATCCCTACGATGTGTATGGACAAGTGCAGTTTGAAGAAATCATAGAAACAGGCGGCGATTCTTTTGCCCGTTATTGGGTGCGTATTCAGGAAATGCAGCAGTCGGTACACATCATTGAACAACTAATTGATAATATTCCGGAAGGCGATTTTCAGGCAAAGACAAAGGCTGTATTAAAATTACCCAAGGGTGAGTTTTATCAACGCGTAGAAACAGCCAGGGGTGAATTAGGGGTTTATATTGTAAGTGAAGGAGGTACAACACCTTATAGAATTAAATTCAGATCACCGGGGTTTTCAAATTTATCGGCATTGAATCAAATGGCAAAAGGAGGAAAAATTGGTGATTTGGTAGCCACGATGGGAACTTTAGATTTGGTTATTCCTGACATAGACAGATGATTATTAATAAATGAATATGATTAGTTTAGAAGCAATCAAAAATGCGGTTCAAAGCTGGTTGCAGTTGCATATTGGCGGCACTTTGGCCTTAGTGGCAGAAAATATTTTGCTGGGTATATTGGTAATTGCATTATTTGCTGTACTGGGGTTACTATTGGTATTTATGGAACGTAAAGTGTCGGCCGTTATGCAAATTCGTTTAGGCCCCAACAGGGTAGGGCCTAAGGGTTGGTTACAAACCTCTGCCGATACTTTAAAACTCATGTTGAAAGAAGGTTTAACGCCTGATGGGGCAGATCGCTTTTTATTTAATTTGGCGCCATTTATGATTATGATTGCTGCCATGCTAATAATGGCACCTATTGCATTTGCCAAAAATTTCCAAATTTGGGATATTAATATTGGTGTATTGTATATTTCTTCGGTAGCTTCTATTTCCGTAATTGCTATTTTAATGGCAGGATGGTCTAGCAATAACAAATATTCGTTATTAGGTGCCATGCGCAGCGGCGCACAAATTATTAGTTATGAATTGTCGGCCGGTGTTGCTGTGATTACCATGATTATTTTAACCGGAAGCCTGAGTGTAAATGAGATTATTGCCTCACAGGAAAATGGATGGTGGATTTTTAAAGGTCATATCCCGGCAATAATTGCATTCATCATTTTCATGATTGCAGTTACTGCTGAAACAAACCGTGCGCCCTTCGATTTGGCTGAAGCAGAATCAGAGCTAACGGCCGGTTTCCATACCGAATATTCCGGGATGAAATTTGCTTTGTTTTTTCTGGCAGAGTATATCAATATTTTTATTGTTTGTGCCGTTGCTGCAATTTTATTTTTTGGTGGATGGATGCCCTTGCATATTGGCCATTGGCAGGCTTTTAACCATTTAATGGATTATATTCCATCTTCAATTTGGTTTTTTGGGAAAACCTTTTTGTTGATATTACTCATCATGTGGTTTAGATGGACATTTCCCCGGTTACGAATTGATCAGTTATTAAATTTAGAGTGGAAATATTTATTACCCATCAGTTTGTTGAATATGTTATTGATGACGGTTGTAGCAATATTAAAATGGTATTTATAGAAGTTGATTTTTTCGTGGAAACGTTTTAAAGATACTATACTTATTGCAGTACAAGTGTGCTACGCAACAAAAGTTGAACATTGTACGAATAGCTGGTAACAAAAATAAAAAAATGAGCATACAACAATACATACAGAATGTTTATAATGCAGTAAAATCTTTACTGAAAGGCATGCGCGTTACCGGATATTATTTTTTTCATCCAAAGGAAATTATTACCGAACAGTACCCGGATAATCGGAATACTTTAAAGTTGGCCGATCGGTTTAAAGGTGAAGTTGTGATGCTGCACGATGAAAATAATGAACATGCCTGCACCGGTTGTACTGCCTGTGAATTAGCCTGCCCAAATGGAACCATTAAAATTATTACCCAATTTGATATTACGCCGGAAGGGAAAAAGAAAAAAGCATTGAATACATTTGTATATCATTTGGAATTATGCACCATGTGCAATTTGTGTGTAGAAGCTTGCCCAACAGGAGCCATTGTGATGGCACAAAATTTTGAACATAGTGTATACGATAGAAAACAATTAACGAAAACCTTAAATAAACCGGGTTCAAAATTAAGAGCCGGTATTGAATAATATGGAAACAATTATATTTTACGGCATTGCACTCTTTATTTTAATAACCGGAATTTTAGCTGTAACAGCCCGGCATATTTTTAGGGCAGCTATTTGGCTCTTATTTTCTTTACTGGGAATTGCCGGTTTGTATTTTTGGATGGATTTAAATTTTGTTGCAGCGGTTCAAATTATTATTTATGTTGGCGGAATTGTAGTGTTGATTATTTTTTCAATTTTCCTTACGCAGCAATCCGGGCAAAAAATGGCCCAATCTTCTTTATTGCAATACATATTTAGTATTGCTGCAGTTGTTTTTGGAACTGCATTTATTGGCAGTATAATAGCCCGTTTTTATTTTGTAGAGAGCCATGTTGTAATGAATGCGGCAGTTGAAAATATTGGTACACAATTAATGAGTGTACAACAGTACGGTTATGCATTGCCTTTTGAACTGGTAAGTATTTTATTACTGGCAGCCATGATAGGAAGCATTGTAATTGCCATGAAACAAAAAACAGAAATTAAAAATAGTTAAACAAATGATGCAACAAATAACATTGCAACATATTTTATTGTTAAGTACAGCCTTGTTTTTTATTGGGGTATTTGGTCTGTTAACACGAAGGAATATGATTGCAATTTTAATGAGTATTGAATTGATGCTGAATAGTGTAAACATCAATTTTGTGGCATTTAATAAATACCTCTATCCAGAAAAATTAGATGGTGTTTTCTTTTTTTTGTTTGTAGTTACAATTGCGGCTGCCGAGGCCGCAGTTGCCATTGCCATTATCATTCATTTATATCGTTATCAACAACAAATTGATGTGGCTGAAACAGAGAAAATGCAATATTGAAATGAATTTTATTTAAAAATTATTTTATTGTGTAACATATAAATTAAATACAAACATAATTGGATTATTTGAATGTTTAAATTACTGCTATGAACGAAGGGTTGATGATGATACTAATACTCAGTTTACCATTAAGTGCATTTGTGGTAATCCGTTTTTTTACCGGAAGACGTATGGAAATATTTTCCGGTTATTTTTCTACACTCGTTTTGGTGATTACAAATATTTTGGCATTTGTATTTGCCTGGCAATATTTCTTTGAATATGGAAAAATCAATGGAGCCTATGCTTTGTTTGTGCCGGTAGATGTGAAATGGCTTGTTTTTACCGATTATCTGTCAATTGATTTTAGCATTATCATCGATGCTGTTTCTGTCATGATGCTGCTAATTGTTAGCTTTATTTCGTTGATGGTGCATGTGTTTAGTATGGGTTATATGAAAGGAGAAAAAAGGTATGGCTATTATTTTGCCTATTTAGGCTTATTTACATTTGCCATGCTGGGGTTGGTATTATCCGGTAATCTTTTTGAACTGTTTATGTTTTGGGAATTGGTGGGTATTTCATCTTATTTGTTAATTGGGTTTTACTACACAAAACCGGAGGCCGTTGCTGCAGCAAAAAAAGCTTTTATTGTTACCCGTTTTGCTGATTTTGGGTTTTTAATCGGTATATTGATTTTGGGTAGTCTGGTCAATGATTTTGATATTGTTCAAATGATTAGTTCCATTTCACAGCAACAGGTATTATGGCATGGTGCGACTGCATCATTTTTGGGCATGTCGGTGTTAACCTGGGCATGTCTGCTCTTATTTATGGGTGCTGCCGGAAAATCAGCGATGTTTCCTTTGCATATCTGGTTGCCCGATGCCATGGAAGGACCTACTCCTGTTTCTGCTTTAATACATGCAGCCACAATGGTAGTTGCCGGAGTGTATTTAATCGCACGATTTTTCCCGGTTTTCCAAATGGATGCAACAGTTTTGTACATTATTGCAATTGTGGGTGCTGGAACGGCATTGTTTGCTGCCATCATAGCTTGCACACAGTCTGATATTAAACGAGTATTGGCATTTTCTACCATTTCTCAAATTGGTTATATGATGCTGGCTCTGGGTGTAGATGATAGCCTGAATGGTATTCATGAAGGTTATACTGCAGCTATGTTTCATTTATTTACACATGCATTTTTTAAATCGCTTTTGTTTTTGGGTGCCGGGGCTATTATACATGCTGTGCATACCAATGATTTGCATGAAATGGGTGGATTACGCAAACAACTTCCTGTTACCCATGTTAGTTTTTTAATCGCCTGTTTGGCTATTTCAGGTATACCTCCCTTTTCTGGTTTTTTTAGTAAAGAAGCAATCTTATCTGCAGCTTATGAAAGCAATAAATGGTTATATGCTATAGCATTGATTACTGCTGCTATTACTGCCTTTTATATGTTTCGATTGTATTTTAGTATTTTTTGGAACAAGCCTGTTTCAGATGCTACTTCAATCACAAATGAGGGTGGCTGGCCGATTCGGATACCATTAATAATACTTGCTATCCTGGTATTGATTACAGGCTTTATTCCCTTTGGAACTTTTATAAGTGCTAATGGAAAGCCTTTGTTGTTGGAAATACATTTTGGCTTTTCCGTTATTCCTGTTTCACTCTCTGTACTTGGCATTTTTTATGCGGCAGTATTGTATTATCAGCAAAATAATTTACCTGCTTTATTAGAAAAATCGTTTGGATGGTTGTATGTTACCATTCGACAAAAGTTTTATATCGATGAAATATATCTCTTTATTACACACAAAATTGTAATGAATGGAATAGGCAATACAACCGCTTGGATGGATAAAAATATAGTGGATGGGATGGTGAATTTAAGTGGTTTACTTACACTTCAAATTTCATTGTTAATAAAAAAAATACAATCAGGTAAAATACAGCAATACCTTTTGTATTTTTTAATAGGTGTGCTATGCTTATTGGCAGTGGTATTATATAAAAACTGATTGCTGTTGCTAAAACCTGAACAAAAAATATGATTGTTAATTTTTTATTAATCGCTCCGCTGCTAACTGTTTTATTGCTATTGATGGTTAAAAATGAGCAGTATATGAAGCCGATTGCTTTAGCCGGTTCGGTAATACAGTTGTTGGTAATTATTGGTGTACTGATACAATATTTGGGTTTACAAACAACAACAAATGGAGCAATGCTATTACAAACAGATATCATCTGGTTTGCTCCTTTACACATTCATTATCATATTGGTGTAGATGGTATTTCGATGGTGATGTTGTTTTTAACTGCATTCATTGTAATAGCAGCTATTCTGGTTTCATGGAAAGAAGTGCTTTTGCAAAAGGAATTTTTTATTTTGTTAACATTATTGGCTTTGGGAGCCTATGGTTTCTTTATCTCGATTGATTTATTTTTAATGTTTTTCTTTTTGGAAATTGCCGTAGTCCCAAAATTTTTACTCATTCTGATATGGGGTAATGGTAAAAAGGCCTATAGTGCAACTAAATTGGTATTAATGTTAATTGGCGCTTCTGCATTACTGTTTATGGGCATTTTAGGTTTGTATTACCACGAACCCGGCCAGTTGCAAAGTTTTGATATGTTGCAAATTGCTCACATGCAACTCCCTTATGCGGTACAGCTAACATTTTTTCCTTTTTTGTTTATTGGTTTTGGGGTATTTACGGCATTGTTTCCTTTTCATACATGGGTACCGGATGGGCATTCATCTGCACCAACTGCAGGCTCTATGTTTTTAGCAGGTATTTCAATGAAATTGGGCGGATATGGGTTATTGCGATTGGTGCTATTACTGATGCCTGCAGCGGCTCAGTTTTATGCGCCTTATATTATTCTGCTTGCAGCTATTGCCATATTGTATGGTGCTTTTGCTACTATGGTTCAAAAAGACCTGAAATATATGAATGCCTATTCTTCCATTAGCCATTGCGGATTTGTATTGCTTGGAATTGGTATGTTAACGCCGGTGGCTTTAACAGGTGCAGTATTACAAATGGTTTCACATGGATTGATGACTGCTCTTTTCTTTGCTGCAATTGGAATGATATACAGCAGAACACATACCCGCATTATTCAGGAAATGAGTGGATTACTGGTATATATGCCTTTTATTGGTGGTTTGTTTATATTGGCAGGTCTTACTTCATTGGGCTTGCCGGGGTTGAGTGGCTTTACTGCAGAAATGACGGTTTTAGTAGGTTCCTGGCAGCAGCCGGTTACAGCATACAGAATTGCCACCATTGCAGCTGCCGCATCAATTGTAATTACGGCTGTATATGTGCTTAGAGCCATTGGTACGGTATTAATGGGCAAGGCAAAGCAATTTGAGCATACGCCAACAGATGCACGTTGGTATGAACAATGGGCGGGTACTATTTTGGTATTGGGTATTTTATTGGTTGGTGTTACACCATTTTTATTATTGAAATTAATTACACCTTCAATACTGTTTTTTCAACAATATATTTTTAAATAATTGAATCATTCTATCCCTTCAGCCACATGACGTATTATTATATACAACTATTATTACCTTTTAAACAAGAGCTGCTCTTGTTGCTCACTATTTTTATTTTATTACTGGTACAACTTTCAGGTAAGAAACTGCAACAGGAATGGACCATGCAATGGGTAAATGTCATGTTGTTAGTAACAGTACTGGCAGGCTTTTGGCAGGTTGGTTATTCCACTGATTTAAGTACCATGTTTCAATTAACGCCCTTCAATGCTTTTGAAAAAACGGTGCTTGTGTTTGCAACTTATCTCATTTCTTTACAGGCATATAACTGGTTGCTTCATCATGAACAGATAATGGAGTTCTATGTATTATTGCTCAGCTCTTTATTGGGAATGTTTTGTATGATTTCAGCTACCAACTTACTGTTTTTTTATGTGGGGTTAGAACTCTCTAGCATTCCTTTGGCTATATTGGCTAATTTTCATTTGCAAAAAAAACAATCTTCTGAAGCTGCATTTAAGTTCATTGTTTCTGCTTCTTTCGCATCTGCATTATTATTATTTGGTATTTCATTACTATATGGCTGCACTGGTTCGCTCAGTTTTATTAGTATTGCCGATCATTTGGTTATAAATTTTTTTTCTATTTTGGCTTTTGTACTTTTTTTTGTTGGACTGGCTTTTAAAATTTCAGTAGTGCCTTTTCATTTATGGACTGCAGATGTTTATGAAGGATCTCCGGTAACTATTACGGCTTTTTTATCAGTTGTTTCTAAAGCATCTGTTTTATTTGTTTTGCTGAATTTTTTATTCAAAGTATTTAATTCTTTAGAAAATGTATGGCATGTGATGGTCCTGATTCTGCTAACGTTAACGATTGTAGTTGGAAATTTATTTGCATTGCGACAGCAGAATTTTAAAAGATTCATGGCATTCTCTTCCATTACACAGGTAGGGTTTATTTTAATTGCTTTATTGGGTCAAAATATAACTGGTAGCGCTGCAGTTGTTTATTTTATAGTGGTGTATTTATTTTCTAACCTTTGTGTTTTTGGGGTAATAGCATTGGTGGCAGCCATCACCGGAAAAGAAAAAATTGAAGATTTTAAAGGGTTTTATCAAACCAATCCTTTTTTAGCATGGGTGTTATTGCTGGGATTGTTTTCATTAGCAGGTATACCACCTACTGCAGGTTTTTTTGGAAAATTTTTCCTGTTATTATCAGGTGCACAAAGCAATTATTTTGGGTGGATTACTTTTGCAGCTTTGAATTTAGTGGTTTCATTGTATTATTATTTGAGAGTAGTAGTAGTAATTTTTCATCGTGAATCTGCCGCAGTAATAGCGCCTATTCAGATTCCCAAACCCGTTCAATTTAGTTTTTTCATTTGCATTGCGGGGGTAATTATTACCGGTGTGGGTAGTTGGATTTATACTTACATTTATTCATTAGCAGCCGCTGCTTTTTAAAAAATAATGTGTATGGCCATCAATAAAAATCATGAATTTGAAGATTTGGATGGAATAAAATGTGCTATCGTAGAACGCAATATTTCCAGCGAACGCGTAATGTTTTTAAAAAATCTGTTAACCTATAACGGATATACCGTTGTAGTTGTTCCCGTAATCAATCCCGCAGCGAAAAATACAGTTGTTGAATCAGCATTGCCGAACGAAAAAATAGTTCCTGAATTGTTTACTATAGGTGTTACCGATGTAACCTTTAATGTTACTAATGCAATTTTTGGCAGGGCACTCAAAACAAAAGACGGGAAAATAGTAACACTGGCATACTGGCAACAGAAAGATAAAATATCGCACGATGATATACCTTATTTTGCAGATAACAGTTGTATGAACTGATAAGGAAAGTGGCAAAAAAATGAGGCTGTTTCAAAAGTCCGAGGCAGCCTTATATTATTCGGTAAGGGAGGGGGTGGAGAAAGTTTTCATTTAAGCCATTTTCAAACGCATCATTTTACTTTTGAGACTTCCTCATTTTTTTATTTTTTGAAAATATTATTGACTGCGCCTCCCAACATAGGAAATTTTTCTTTTACATATCCTGCTATTGTTTCAATGGCTTTTTGTGCCTGTTCGGGCGTTAAGCCGGCTTCTGCTACTAAGCGTTCAATCAGTTCATTCATGTGTTTATTTTTTAATGATTTGATTTGTTAGGGGTTAATTCAATTGTATGTTGGCTATGCAACTTTTAAAAGGCTTAATTTGCTTTTATTGAACATTTTTTCGGCATAAGCCAGATCTACATGAAATTCTTTTTGCCGTGATCCGGGTAACTCAAACATGGCATCGGTTAAAATACTTTCGCAAATACTGCGCAATGCTCTGGCCCCAAGTTTGTATTCCAAAGCTTTTGTAACCATAAAGTCGTATACCTCATCGTCAATAGTTAATATAATATTTTCCAGTTCAAACAAACGCTTGTATTGTTTAATTAATGCATTTTTAGGCTCCGTTAAAATATTGCGTAAGGTAGATTTATCTAAGGGATCCAAATGGGTTAATACCGGCAAACGGCCTAATAATTCAGGAATTAAACCAAACGATTTTAAATCTTGTGCACTCACAAATTGCAGCAGGTTGTTTCTTTTATTTTCCTGTTCATCTTTATCTACATTAAATCCAATGGCATTGGTATTAATTCTTCTGGCAATTATTTTATCAATACCATCAAAAGCGCCACCACAAATAAATAATATATTTTTTGTGTCTACTTTAATCATTTTTTGTTCGGGATGTTTTCTGCCGCCCTGCGGAGGAACTAAAACTTCTGTACCTTCCAGCATTTTCAATAATCCCTGTTGAACACCTTCTCCGCTTACATCACGGGTAATAGATGGGTTATCGCCTTTTCTGGCAATTTTATCAATCTCATCCACATAAACAATTCCTTTTTCTGCAGCATTAACATCATAATTACAATTTTGCAGCAGGCGCGTTAGCATACTTTCTACATCTTCACCCACATAACCTGCTTCTGTAAAAACAGTAGCATCAACTATGGCAAAAGGTACATTCAGCATTTTGGCAATGGTTTTAGCCAACAATGTTTTTCCGGTACCGGTTTCGCCAATCATAATGATATTGCTTTTATCAATTTCAATATCATCTGCCTGTGTTTTTTGAGTAATACGTTTATAATGATTGTATACCGCTACACTTAAAACTTTTTTTGCTTCATCCTGCCCAATTACATACTCATCTAAAAATTTTTTAATTTCTAAGGGTTTTTTTATAGATATTTTAGTTGAGTTTGCGGCAGGTTGAATGTTATTATCTTTTAGTTCCTGTGCAATAATTTCCTGAGCATGTTCAATGCAATTTTCACAAATATGCGCTTCCTGTCCGGCTATCAGAATTTTTACTTCTGCCCGGCTTCTTCCACAAAATGAACAATGTAAATGTGTTTGTTTGGCCATAATACAATTTTTGTGTGTTTTAATAAGCTGTTAATGAATGGGTTAACACATTAAAACAACATACAACCACTGCCCGTAGGTACATGTAGTGACTGGCAAAGTTACTAATTTGTTGATACCGTTTAGGTTAAAAGTGACATTCGGTAATGATGCAGGATTTATATTTTGGTAAGTACGGCATCTACAATACCATATTCAACGGCTTCTTTCGCATCCATCCAATAATCGCGGTCAAAATCTGTCATGATTTGTTCTACTGGTTTACCGCAATTTTCAGCTAAAATTTTCGCGCCTAAATCCTTTGTTTTTTTCATTTGATCGGCCTGAATTTCAATATCGGCTGATGTGGCCTGAATATAACCACTAAGGCTGGGTTGATGAATCATTACTTCGCCATGCGGGTAAATAAATCTTTTCCCCTTTTTGCCAACACTTAATAGAATAGAGCCCATACTGGCAGCTAATCCCATGCAAATAGTGCTTACGGGCGATTGGATGAGTTGAATGGTATCGTAAATTACCATGCCACTGGTAACTACTCCGCCGGGGCTATTGATGTATAATTTTATCTCTTCTCCGGGTTTATCTGCATCTAACAATAACAATTTGCTCACCAACTCTCTGGCACTTTTATCATCTACTATTCCCCACAAATAAACTGCTCTTCTTTCAAAAAAAAGTTTCTCCATTTTTTTCAGCATCTGAGGGCTCATGGGTTCTTTCTCTTCCTTATTGTTGTTTTCTTCTTCTCCTTCTTCATTTAAGTAAGGATTAATGATGTATTTGTTCGTAATCATAAATATTTTGCTTTAAAATGTTGGTAAAAATGGCAGACAATGCAGCAATTAGTCTTTTTTATCTTTTTTAGGATTACGGAATAAAACCTCATCCACCAATCCATATGCTTTGGCATCTTGTGCAGTCATCCAAAAATCTCTGTCGCAGTCTTTACCTACTGTTTCAATATCTTTTCCTGTATGCTCTGCAATTACTTCATACAGTTCTAACTTTAATTTTTTGATTTCACGGGCAGTAATTTCAATATCTGTTGCCTGGCCACCAATAGCGCCACTGGGTTGGTGCAACATTATTCTGCTGTGTTTTAATGCGGTGCGCTTTCCTTTTACACCTGCACATAATAAAACGGCACCCATACTGGCTGCTACGCCGGTGCAAATGGTAGAAACATCGGGGGTAACAAATTGCATGGTATCATAAATACCCATGCCGGCATATACACTGCCACCAGGGCTGTTGATATACATTTGTATGTCTCTGGTGCGGTCTGTACTATCTAAAAACAACAATTGCGCTGTTACAATATTGGCCACATAATCATCTATTGCTTCTCCTAAAAAAATAATACGGTCCATCATAAGCCGGCTAAAAACATCCATTTGGGCAACATTGAGGGAGCGTTCTTCAATGATATAAGGGGTTAAAGCGGTTGGATTGAAATGGTTGCGGTAATTATGTAATGTTGCACTGCTGATTCTTCTGTGATGAATCGCATATTGCTCAAATTCTTTTTGTAAGTACATGCTCAATTAATTTTGAATGAAGTTAAGAGTTTAAGATGTTCAAATACCATGCAAAAAAAACAATACGACAAAATTACAGGTTAGCTGTTTTGTTTAAAAAAAATAAAAAATTTTTAAACAAAATAATCATTAATTGGTTACTATTGGTTAGCAGGCTAATTTTGATAAATATTTCAGTGTATTAAAAAAAGCTTTCTATCGGTACAGGCCACTTGATCAGCACACTTCTGATGCAGTGCCTGTAAAAAAAGTTTTCAGTTGGGTTTTTAGGTTTTTTTTGAAGTGTGCAACCGAACTGTGTGAACAGTTGTATGTGAATTGCATCAGCAAGTGTAACAGAAAGGAAAATTATGAAGCAAAACAAAGTAGCAGTATATCGTAAAGAACATTTTAATGCCGCCCACAGGTTGCATAATAATGCATGGAGTGATGAAAAAAATGCAACTGTATTTGGTTTATGTAATAATAAAAATTTTCATGGTCATAATTATGAATTAATTGTGAAAGTAACCGGTGAACCCAATCCCGATACCGGTTATGTGTTAGATTTAAAAGTTTTGAGTGCATTGATAAAAAAAGAAATATTAGACCAATTTGATCATAAAAATTTGAATTTAGATACGGGTTACTTTCAACAAGTAAACCCCACAGCCGAAAACATAGCAAAAGTTATTTATCAGTTGCTGCGTGATAAGCTGGACGAACAATTAGAACTAAAAATATTTTTATATGAAACAGAGCGAAACTATGTCGAGTATCCAGCTTAATGGCAAAACTAAAGCAGAATTAACCGATGTATTGATTGATGAAATGGGTGATAATCACATCCTTACATCAGTAGATACACCTCTTCGGGAAGATGCTTTCGATTTATCTGATGAGGAAAAAACAAAAGCTATCGAAAAACATTTCCGTTCTATTATGGAAATTATGGGGTTAGATTTAACTGATGACAGTTTAAAAGGTACGCCTAAGCGAATGGCAAAAATGTATATTAAAGAAATATTCAGAGGATTGAATCCTGCCAATAAACCTAAAGTGACTTTGTTTAATAATACCTACCAGTATAACCAAATGCTGGTTGAAAAAAATATCTCTTTTTACAGCAATTGCGAACATCACTTTGTACCCATTATTGGAAAAGCGCATGTAGCCTACATTAGCAATGGTAAAGTAATAGGATTAAGCAAGCTAAACCGAATGGTAGAATATTTTGCTAAAAGGCCACAGGTGCAAGAACGGCTTACCATGCAAATAGGCACCGAATTACAACAAATTTTGGGTACCAACGATGTAGCAGTTGTAATTGATGCAAAGCATTTATGTGTGGCTAGCCGAGGTGTTGAGGATGATACTTCTACTACCATTACCTCTTTTTACGAAGGTAAATTTAAAGAAGAAACTACCCGGAATGAATTTCTGAAATATTTGGAATTGAACACGAAGTTCTGAGAGAAAAGCCCGATGCACAATTGGCCGGTTGTTTTTGCTACCGGCTTTTGTATGCATATAATACAAACTATTTTAAATATTTTACAGGATAGTTGTATAAAACAATACTTCGGTTTTTAATTTATAAGTATACTTGCATTAATTTTAAATGGATGTTTTATTGGCAGCAGATGAAAACATTTAAAAAGCAATCGTAATTTTTAATATAGGAATTCAATAAATTTTTTATAATGAAACATGCATATGTTTTTCCGGGACAGGGTGCGCAATTTAGTGGAATGGGTAAACAATTGTATGAGCAACATGCTATTGCAAAGGAAATGTTTGAAAAGGCAAATGAAATATTGGGTTTTCGCATTAGCGATATCATGTTTACCGGAACAGATGAAGCGTTGAAACAAACCAATGTAACGCAACCGGCAGTTTTTTTGCATGCAGTGATTGCTTATGCCATGCTGCCTTCACCAAAGCCTGATATGGTAGCAGGCCATTCGTTGGGAGAGTTTTCTGCCTTGGTAGCCAATGGAGTGTTGCAATTTGAAGATGCGTTACGATTAGTGGCAGTTCGTGCCAATGCCATGCAAAAAGCCTGTGCATTACAACCTTCTACTATGGCCGCCATATTGGCAATGCCCGATGAAAAAGTTGAGGCCATTTGTGCGGAAGTACAACAGGAAACAGGCGAAGTGGTGGTGGCTGCCAATTACAATTGTCCCGGACAATTGGTGATTAGTGGTACCATTAAAGGAGTGGAAATTGCCTGCGAAAAAATGAAAGCAGCAGGCGCCAAACGTGCTTTGGTATTGCCGGTTGGAGGAGCTTTTCATTCTCCTTTAATGGAGCCTGCCAAAAAAGAATTAGCCGAAGCCATTCAAAAAACCAATTTTAGTGAACCCGTTTGCCCGGTTTATCAAAATGTTGTGGCACAGGCAGTGAATGATGCCAAAACCATTCAACAAAATTTAATAGTGCAATTAACCGGTGCTGTTAAATGGACACAAAGTGTGGAAGCAATGGTTGCTGACGGCGCTACGCATTTTACAGAAGTAGGTCCGGGTAAAGTATTGCAGGGGTTGGTTCAAAAAATTGCAAAGAATATTACAACAGATGGCGTTAGTTAAAATGCCCCAAAAAAGTATAAACGAAAATGGGTAGCCGTTATTGAAAGCTACCCATTTTATTTTTTAAAACTGAAGCGAGCAGTTCATCCATTCATCTTCAATTTTGGCATTATACTTTTTATAAAATTGAATGGCAGGTTCATTCCAATTCAATACCTGCCATACCATTCCATTTAATTTTTTTTCTTTTGCTTCCTGAATAAGCGCATCAAAAAGCAGGCTGCCAATTTTTTTACCCCTCATTTGTTCCGTTACCAAAATATCTTCTAAATACATGCGCTGCCCCTTCCATGTACTGTACCGAATATAGTAAAGTGCAAATGCCTGAACTACACCCTCTACCTCGGCTACCAATGCCCACCAAACAGGCTTTTCACCAAATCCGCTTTCTTCAAAATGTTGTAAGGTAACGGTTACTTCTTCCGGTGCTTTTTCAAAAACAGCCAGTTCATGAATTAATTCTAATAATCTTGCGCAATCTTTTTTTTCAGCTTTTCTAATTTGAATATTCATATGTTTATTAAGATAATGCCTGATCAAAATCATTTAAAATATCTGCAATATTTTCAATACCCACACTTAACCGAATTAATCCATCTGTAATGCCAAATTTCAAACGTTCTTCCACGCTAACGCCTCTGTGGCTCATGCTGGCGGGGTGGGATAATAAAGTATCTAATGTGCCCAGTGAAATTGCCCGAACACACATTTGCAATTTATCTATAAATTTTTTACCTGCTTCTAATCCACCTTTTACTTCAAAGCTCATGAGTGCGCCGGGATGTTTCATTTGTTTGGCTGCAATAGCATAATCAGGATGGGTTGCTAATCCGGCATAATTTACTTTTTCAATGGCCGGGTGCTGGTCTAAAAATTCAGCTACTGCTTTTGCGTTACTGCAATGGCGGTCCATCCGCAATTCCAGTGTCTTTAATCCGTTCATCAATAAAAAAGCATCAAAGGGATTGCTGTTGCCGCCTAGTAAAACCTGCCATTTCCAGGCATGTGTTTGCATAAATTCAATATCATTTCCAATTAAAACACCACCAATGGCTGTACCATGCCCGTTTAAAAATTTAGTGGTGGAGTGAAAAACAAAATCAACGCCATATTTAAAAGGTTGTTGTAAATAAGGTGTAGCAAATGTATTATCTACGGAAACCAGTATATGATGTTGTTTTGCAAGTTGGGTAATGGCTGCAATGTCGATACACTGAATGGTTGGGTTTGCCGGGGTTTCTAAATGCACTAATTTGATAGCCGGATTTTTTTTGATAATATCTTCCACCTGTGCCACATCTCTTAAATCTGCAATAATAGTGTGAACACCGGCATTGGATAAAACTTTTAGTAGCAATTCATGAGTACCGCCATATAAGGAGTAATGCGATAATACGGCATCTCCTGCTTTTAGTGTGCTCATGAAAAGAGTTGTCATTGCTGCCTGTCCGCTGGCATGTAACAATGCTTTCAATTGTAGCGGTGTGCCATTATTGTTTTTTATGCCAAAGGCTTCTAATGCTGCAATGGTTTCTTCTGCAGCCGTAAAAGTAGGGTTGCCCCAACGACCATAAATTCTGGATTTATCTTCCCCTGCAAATCTTTCCATTCCTTCTTCTGCAGTAGAAAAAGTAAATGTAGATGTGGCATAGATTGGTGTAATATGTGCAAACTCGGCATTTTCCTCACTGGTGCTATGCAATGCAACTGAACTGATGCCGGTAAAGGGGAATATGTGCTTCATAATTTGGCTGGTTTTATGGTACTATGGGTTACAAAAATAAAGGTGAATTTAAAGTATACCTGCGATTATTTTTCGGGATGCGGTTTATTTTTATTGAAGGTTCGAATTGAGCTGTTTTTTATCTAATTTTAATCAACAACTTTTTTTGATCGAATAGAACGTATTGAACATGAAATCGCTATTTATTTCATATGCCATTTATAATCAATGGGCTAATTTGCAATTGATACATGTTATTCAAAATTTAGAACCGGCAAAGCACCATCAAATAGTGGTGAGTAGTTTTCCAAGTATATACAGTACGTTATTACATTTACTGGGTGCAGAAACCATTTGGTGGCAGCGGCTGCGCGAAGAGCCACAAACTGCATGGCAACTAAAAGATGCCGGATTAAGTACCAGCGATGTACTTAATGGCTTGGCCCGTCAGGATACACTATGGGTGGAATGGATGAATGGTTTAAATGATGAACAATTGGAAAAAGTGATTTTATATAAAAATTCAAAAAAAGAATATTTTGAGCAGCCTTTGTGGCAAATATTGCTGCATATTTTTAATCACAGTACCTATCACAGAGGTCAGTTGGTAACCATGTTACGGCAATTGGGCGTAACAGAATTGCCATCTACAGATTATATACAGTGGGTTAGAATATAAAAAAGGTGATGGAATACCGCCATCACCTCAACAAATTCAATTGTTATTTTAATAAGCCCATTTCAGCAAAATGGCCCCCCATGTAAAACCACCTCCAAAAGCAGATAAAACAATATTATCGCCTTTATTTAAGCGGTCTTCCCATTCCCATAAGCAAAGCGGAATGGTAGCAGCAGTTGTATTGCCATATCGTTGAATGTTAATCATCACTTTTTCTTTGTCTAATCCCATCCTGTTGGCTGTAGCATCAATAATTCTAAGATTGGCCTGATGGGGTACCAGCCATGCTATATCTGCTGCAGTCAGATTGTTTCTTTCCATAATTTCAGCGCTCACATCTGCCATGCCCTTCACTGCAAATTTAAATACAGCCTGTCCTTCCTGATAGGCAAAATGCTCTTTTGCTAAAACAGTTTCAACAGTGGCGGGTTTTACAGAACCACCTGCTTTCATGTGCAGGTATTTGGCACCTGAACCATCACTGCGTAAAATACTATCCCGAATACCCAATTCTTCAGTGTTGGGTTCTAACAATACGGCACCGGCACCATCTCCAAAAATAATACAGGTGGAGCGGTCGGTATAATCTATAATGGCACTCATTTTATCTACACCCACTACAATTACTTTTTTGTAGCGGCCGCTTTCTATTAAGCCCGCACCGGTAGTAAGGGCAAATAAAAAGCCACTGCAGGCTGCACTCAAATCGAATCCCCAGGCATTGGTGGCGCCTAATTTATCTGCAATAATATTGGCAGTAGCGGGGAAAACCATATCGGGTGTAACGGTGGCACAAATAATACAGTCAATATCGGTTGCTTGTAATTTTTTTTTCTTTAATATTTCCTGGATAGCAGGAACAGCCATATCGCTGCTGCCTTTGCCGGGTTCTTTTAAAATTCTGCGTTCTTCTATTCCTGTACGGGTTCTTATCCATTCATCATTGGTATCCACCATTTTCTCCAAATCAAAATTGGTTAGTTTCGTTTCGGGTACATAACCTCCAACAGCGGTAATAGCGGCTGAAATCTTGCTCATATAATTGTTGTACTTTTTTGTAAAAATGACCGCAAATATCCGCTTTTATTTTAGAATACTATCATATTGGCCTATTTGCAGGTTATATTATGAATGAAAACCCTATTTTTGACCCTGCAACTATGATAGCATATATAAAAGGAAGTTTTGTGGTTAAATCGCCGGCGCATGCCATTATAGAGGCCAATGGTATTGGGTATGAAATGCAAATTAGTTTGCATACTTATTCTGCCATCAAAGATTTGTCGACCGGCTTATTACACACTTACTTACATATTACCGAAAATGGGCAAACATTTTTTGGTTTTGCCGAACCGGCAGAAAAAGAAATGTTTTTACTGTTAATTGGTGTATCGGGTGTGGGTGCTGCTACTGCCAGAATGATGTTGTCTGGTTTAAGACCACATGAAATTAGTCAGGCTATAGCGCAGGGTAATACCGCTTTGCTGGCCACTGTAAAGGGTATTGGCAAAAAAACGGCTGAAAGACTGGTATTAGAACTAAGAGATAAGATTAGCAAAAAAGAAATGGATGTTACTGGATTATCTAACGCCAATAACTTAATATCTGTAGATGATGACGCTGTTCAGGCACTGATTGCATTGGGTATTGGCCGGCCGGCCGCAGAAAATGCAGTTAAAAAAATTATGTTAACAAAACCTGAATTATCTTTAGAAGAAATTATTAAGCAATCATTAAAAAACTTATAACAATAGCCTATAAATTTACCTAACCAAGCCTGCTTTTTTTGAAGAAAGGAACCTTATTGCTTACTGCTTTTTTACTAACTGCTTCGGTGTTGTTGTTTCCGTATGGATGTTTATTTGCCCAAACTACTGATACACTAAAAAAAGGAGGAAACTCATTGCGTTTTCCTATTCATGACCGGAGGGGCGATTTTTTATCCTGGCAAAATAAAAATCCGTTCGATTTAAATGATACCTCATATATCAAACAAAAAGTAGAGTACGACCCCAAAACCAATCAATATTATATTTTAGAAAAAGTAGGGAATACTTATTTCAGAAAACCGACCGCTTTAACTTTTGAAGAGTATTACAAGTTAAGAACCCAGCAACAACAGGACGATTATTTTAAACAACGTGCCGATGCTTTAACCTTACTCAATAAAAAAGTTCAAAGACCGCCGGTAAGAGTTTATAATACACTATTTGACCGGATTTTTGGTGTAGGTCCGGATGGTTTAAAAGTAGACATAAAACCTCAGGGTAGCGTAGATATTCAAATGGGTTATAATGGTCAAAATACATTAAATCCCACTTTGCCGGAAGCAGCCCGGAGAACCGGTGGATTTGATTTTAACCTGAATACCAATTTAAATGTAAATGCCAATATTGGAAATAAATTAAAGCTTCCCATTAATTATAATACACTGGCTAACTTTAATTATCTCAATCAGTTAAAGTTGAATTATAAAGGCATGGACGATGAAATTATCAGAAGTATTGAGGCCGGTAATATTGCCTTTCAAACCAAGGGGGCACTCATGTCGAGTGCACAAAATTTGTTCGGTATAAAAACACAGTTGCAGTTTGGTAAATTAAGTGTTACTGCTGTATTAGCGAACCAGCAGTCGCAACGGCAAACACAGGCTTTGCAGGGTGGTGCGGCCATCACCAATTTTCAAAAAAAATTAGATGATTACGATGAGAACCGCGACTTTCTGTTAGCACAATATTTCCGTAATAATTACAATACGGCCATGAGTAATTTGCCGATTGTAAATAGTCAGGTACAAATACAACGCATTGAAGTTTGGGTAACCAACAGAAATGGTTCAACTACTGATACACGTGCCATAGTAGGGTTGATGGATTTGGGTGAACCACAGCCTTATAATCCCAATTTTCAATCACTAACGAGCAGCCCTTTACCACAAAATGGCGCCAATACTTTGTATAGTGCTATTACGCAAAACCGAGACCCATCTACTGTAGGTGCATTTTTGCAAAGTAAAGGGTTAACGCAGGTAAATGATTATGAAAAAACTTTTGCACGCAAATTAGCACCTACTGAATATTATTTTAATCCGCAAATTGGTTTCTTGTCATTGAATGCACAACTGCAACCGAATGATGTGTTGGCAGTGGCTTATCAGTACACTTACAATGGGCAGGTATATCAGGTAGGTGAATTTTCGCAGGATGTTGCTGTAGATTCTACACAAGGGGTACAAAAAGTATTGTATTTAAAATTATTGAAAGCTACATCAGCCCGCACCAATTTGCCCATTTGGGGATTGATGATGAAAAACGTATACTCATTAGATCTGGCCGGTGTGTCAAGAGATGGTTTTCAATTGAATGTATTATACAACCAACCCAGTGGTGGTTTGAAAAGATATTTACCTGAATCAGCTCCATCTGTTGAAGGAAAGCCTTTATTGACCATTTTAAATTTAGACCGCTTAAATAATCAGAATGATCCTCAGCCCGATGGTATTTTCGATTATCTGGAAGGTTTTACCATCTTGTCTCAACAAGGTAAAATTATCTTTCCCGTGCTAGAGCCTTTTGGTAAAGATTTACAAAATCTGGCTTTTGCAGGACAACCGGCAGCGCTGATTCAAAAATATGTGTATTACCAATTATATGATTCCATTAAAGCCATTGCGCAAACCTATGCTAACGTAGACCGCTTTGTGATGAAGGGGCAGGCAAAAGGCACCAGTGGAAGCGATATTTATCTCGGTGCATATAATATACCTCCCGGATCAGTAAAACTTACTGCAGGAGGGCAAACCTTAACTGAAGGAGTTGATTATACCATTGATTATAATTTAGGTTCTGTCAAAATTTTAAATCAGGCTATTATTAATTCCGGTATTCCCGTAAATGTTTCTTATGAAAACAATGCTTCATTTGGTATTCAGCAACGAGGTTTCCTTGGTTTACGGTTAGATTATGCCGCCAGTAAAAAATTAGCCATTGGTGCTACTATAGAGCGTTTGAATGAACGGCCATTCTTTACCAAAATGAATTATGGTGAAGATCCTATTCGCAATACCATGTATGGTGTTGATTTCAGTTATCACTCTAACTGGCCCGGATTGACGAGAGCTTTGAATAAGCTGCCTTTCTATTCTACCAAAACCATGAGTACCATTGCTGCTTATGGCGAAGGTGCTTATTTTAAACCCGGCCATCCACCCCAAATTGGATCGGGCAATAATGGTTTAATTTATTTAGATGATTTTGAGGGAACTACTTCTAATATTGATTTAAGGTTTCCATCAACGGCATGGGCTTTGGCTTCCACTCCGGCTGGTAATCCTAATTTTCCGGAAGCATTATTAATAGATTCTGTTGACTATAATAAAAACAGAGCAAAAATTGCCTGGTATAATATTGAACCGAATTTGCAAGACAAGAACAGCCCCAACAATCCGCTGAGAGGAAATTTGGCAGCACTGAGTGATCCTCGTGTAAGACTGGTATATACCAATGAGTTATTTCCGCAGCTTACTACCAATATTGTAAATACTCAAACCTCAACTTTCGATGTAGCATACTATCCTACAGATATTGGCCCTTATAATTATGACAATGATCCCTCTCAGGTAAATGCCAATGGAAAATTATTAAATCCGAAAAAAAGATGGGGTGGTATTATGCGGGCTATTGATCAAACAGATTTTGAAACCAATAATATTGAGTATGTACAATTCTGGATTCAGGATCCTTTTATCAAATTGCCGAATAGTACCGGCGGCCAGTTAATGATTGATTTTGGTAATGTAAGTGAAGATATTCTGAAAGATGGCAAACGTTTTTATGAAAACGGACTAAATACCCCTACCTCACCCGCTGCTATTGATAGTAGTACAACTTGGGGAAGAGTGCCTGTGAATCCTATTCAAGTAACCAATGCATTCAGCAACAATCCTGGCGATAGGGTATATCAGGATGTGGGTTTGGATGGTTTAGATAATGATGGGGAGCGAAGAAAACGTACCGATTATCTTTCTAAAATAACAGCAAATTTTGGCACAAATTCACCTATTTATCAACGTGCCATTCAGGATCCTTCGAATGATGATTATAAATGGTATCGCGATCCGAGCTTTGATGCAAGTGGGGCAGGAATATTGGAGCGTTATAAAAATTTCAATAATCCGCAAGGCAATTCGCCCATTGCTACCGGAACATCACCTTTTTCTCCGGCAGCAACTTTATATCCTGATAATGAAGATTTAAACCATGATAATACTTTAAATGAAGATGAAGAATATTTTGAATATCAGGTAAATCTTGCGCCGGGTATGGATGTAGGCGTAACAAAATATATTTCTGATAAACGCATAGTGCCGGTAACCTATGCAGATGGAACTACCGGAACTGAAAATTGGTATTTGTTTCGGATACCATTGAGCGATTATGCCAGTAAAACAGGCCAAATACCAGATTTTAAATCCATCCAGTTTATGCGGATGTATTTAACAGGGTTTCAGGATTCAGTAGTATTGCGCTTCGCAAAATTAGAACTGGTACGCAATCAATGGCGGCAGTTTACGTTTAAATTAGATACAACAGGTTCTTATACACCTATTGATACCAGCACAATTACCTTTAATACCCTTGCTGTAAATTTAGAGGAAAACAGTAGTCGTACCCCGGTAAACTATGTTATTCCTCCCGGCATTCAGCGTGTGCAACAGCTAAGCAATAATGGTATCAATATTTTACAAAATGAACAATCATTGAGTTTACAGGTGGGTCATCTTACTCCGGGAAATTCCAGAGCAGTGTTTAAAACTTTGCCCAATTATGATATGCGTTTGTATGGCAAAATGCTCATGTTTGCGCATGTGGAAGCGGCTCCAAATACTGCATTGCAAGACAATCAGTTAAATTTGGTGGTTAGAATAGGGCAAGACTATCTGAATAATTATTATGAAATAAAAGTTCCTTTAAAGGTTACACCACCCGGCAATTATTCGCCTGTTTCCGATACTATAGTATGGCCAACACAAAATAACCTCGATTTCGATATTCAAACATTAACTAATTTAAAACTACAACGTAATAATAGTGGTGCTTCCGTTAGTACCATATATCGGCAGGTAATTGGGGATAAAACATTTTCTGTTTTAGGTAACCCGAATATTGGTGCAGTCAATGCATTTTTAATTGGCGTAGAAAATGCCAGCACCAATACCACACCGCTAAGTGCTGAAGTTTGGGTAGATGAATTACGGCTATCGAATATTAATGAAAGGGGTGCTTATGCAGCTGTTGGAAGGGTAGATATTGGTTTGGCCGATTTGGGAAAAATGTCTATTTCCGGAAGTATGCATACGGCAGGTTGGGGTTCCTTAGAATCGCATATTGGGCAACGGGCTTTGGATAATTTTACACAGTTTGATGCCTCTATTGCTATTGATGCGGGTAAATTGTTACCGAAGGGCACCAGGTTATCGGTGCCGGTATTTGCCAGTTTTGATAAAACCGTAAGTTCACCAAAATATGATCCATTTGATTTGGATATTACCTTATCTCAAAAACTAAGTGCAGCGCAAACAAAAGCCAAACGCGATTCCATTAAAAATGCAGCAATTGACCAAACCACCATCAAAACCATCAATTTCACCAATGTACGTGTAATGCCAAAAGGCAAAGTGCACTTATGGAGCCTCAGTAATTTTGATGTCAGCTATTCCTTTACACAAACGGTACAAAACAACCCCACTACTTTGCTCAATAATTTAGTAAAATGGCGTGCCGGATTAGGATATACTTATAATGCACCACCCAGATACAAAGAACCTTTCAAAAAAATAATTAAAGGAAACAGCCAATGGACCTCTTTTATTCGCGATTTTAATGTGAACCTGCGGCCTTCTCTCATTAGCTTCAGGGCCGATGTGAACCGGCAGTTTGGGCAGTATATTCCCCGTATTATTAATACCGATCAGCAACAAACCAAAGTAATGTTGGTAGATACTACCTACAACAAATATTTTACGTTCGATAAATATTATAATTTTAGATGGGATGTAGCACGTTCCGTAAATCTCGATTTTTCTGCAACCAGTTTTGGCAGGGTAGATGAACCTTATGGAATGATTAATACCAAAGCTAAAAAAGATTCAGTATGGCAGAATTTTATTAGTGGTGGCCGAACAACCCTTTATCAGCAACGAGCAAGTGCAACGTATACTTTACCCCTTGCAAAATTCCCGTTCACTAATTGGATAGCAGCCCGATACAGTTATGCTACTACCTATAACTGGATAGCTGCCAGTTTACTGGCTGTTTCATTAGGTAATACCTTAGAAAACAGTCAACAAAATAATTTAAATACACAGTTTGATTTTACAAGGCTTTATACCAAATCAAAATGGTTGCGGAATTTAGACTATCGTCCTCCGCCTCCGCCCAAACAATTCTTTAATAACCAAACCGGTAAACCTGTGAGCAGCCCTAATGGCGCAAATGCTAACCCGTTAGGAATTACTTTACCCAACCGGGAAGAAGCGATTACAGATACTGCAGGTAACAGGTTGCATGGTAAAAAGAAAAGAATAGCATTGCGAAAATGGCGGCAACAACGGCGTGATTACAGAACTGCATTGCGATTGCAACAGGCCAATCAGCCCACACAAATGAATGGCGCTGTTAGAGCAGCCGGTCATTTGGTTACCATGATAAAAAATGTATCAGTGAACTATGGCGAAAATTACAATAGCCGTGTGCCCGGCTGGTTAGGAAATACCACTGCTTTTGGGCAGGACATGAAAACCATGCAACCAGGGTTAGATTATGTGTTTGGCCGACAACCCGATAGTAGTTGGTTAAACAGAAAAGCGGCACAAGGGTTAATTACAAAAGACGGTACTTTCAACTACTTGTATCAGCAAAATTTTGAACAAAAATTAGGATTAACTGCGCAGTTAGAACCTGTTAGAGAATTCAGGGTAGATCTAAGTTTAAATAAAAGCTTCTCAAAAAACTACAGTGAATTATTTAAAGACACAACGGGGCTGGGATTGCCGCAGCAACATCTTAATCCATATACTGCCGGAGGTTTCAGCGTATCTTATATTGCTTTAGGAACATTGTTTCGAAAAACCAATCCCAATGAATTATCTTCTACTTTTCTTCAGTTTGAAAATAACAGACAAATTATTTCAAAAAGAGTAGCCAATTTAAATCCTTATTGGAAGCAGAATCCAACTTTTACTTCAGACGGATTTGCAACGGGTTACGGGCGCTATTCCCAAGATGTTTTAATACCCGCTTTTTTATCTGCTTATACCAAAAAAGATCCTTCTACTTTCCCTTTATTGAAGGGATCCGGATCGGGTATTCGATCCAATCCATTTAGTGGTATTCTTCCAAAACCCAATTGGCGCTTAAGCTATACAGGGTTAAGTAAAATACCTGCATTGGCTAAAATTTTTACAGCCATTAATATTACGCATGCTTATTCTGCCACTTTAAGTATGAACAGCTTTTCCAGTGCATTATTGTATCAGGATCCATTTCGTTATGGTGCACCGGGCTTTATAGATACGCTGAGTGGTAACTATATACCTTATTATTTGGTTCCCAATATCACTATGCAAGAGCAGTTTGCTCCGTTACTGGGTATTGAAGTTACCACCACTAAACAGTTAAGTTTAAAATTAGAATATGCCAAAAGCAGACAATTGAGTTTAAGTTTAATTGATTACCAGCTAAGTGAAACAAACAGTACACAGTGGACAACGGGCTTCAATTGGCGTAAACGTGGCTTACGTTTACCGTTTAAGTTGCCGGGCATGAAGAATGCAAAATTGCAGAACGATTTAACCATTAAACTCGATTTGTCGTTTAGAAATGATGCAACCAGTAACAGCAGGATAGACCAATCCACAGCCTATGGAACCGGAGGCCAACAGGTTGTCATTATTCAACCCGCTATTGATTATGTTTATAATAACCGTATCAATCTCCGGCTGTTTTTTGATCAACGAAGAGTGACTCCTTTTATTTCAACTGCTGCACCTACTATTGTTACCAGGGCTGGCGTTTTAGTCAGGGTTTCATTGGCTCAGTAATCATATTTCCCGTTTTTCATTGTCAGGTAATTATTTAAAATTCAGTTAAAATAGGTTAATAAAACATGCTTTTTAACAAAAGATGTTGGTCTGGTAATAAAATTAATTTACTTTTATTCATCAGATGATATGATGTAATATATGCATACAGAACCTGTAAAAAAAAATTCGCTGAGTGATGTGGTTGCAGAAAAATTGCAACAACACATTGCCTCAGGAAAATTTAAAATAGGCGATCAATTACCCACTGAGCCCGAATTGATGGAATATTTTTGTGTAGGCAGATCAACCATTCGGGAAGCCATCCGAATACTTTCTTATTCCGGAATTTTAAAAGTTCAGCAGGGTGTAGGTACTTTTGTTGCTTTAAAAAATGGAACACCTGTGCCATGGTATCATCGCTTGCAGTCGGCACGAGGCGAGGAGCTAAATGAAGTAAGGCAATTACTGGAACTAAAAATTGCAGAGAAAGCGGCTATTTACAGAACAAGCCGGCAAATTAACTGCATGCGTAAATATTTAAAAGAACGTTATAAAGCAGCTATTGGGAATGATGTTGCAAAATGTATTGACGCTGATATATCATTCCATCTTGCCATTGCTGAAGCATGTAGTAATGAAATTTTATGTGATTTGTATAAAACAATAGCCGCCCAGCTAAAAAATTTTTTTCAGGAAGTTTTTGTTGATACAGACTTGTTTATGCTAAAACAAGACTTGCATGAAAAGTTATTACAAAGCATAATTGATAGAGATGCAAAAAAAGCCTGGCATTTTGTGGCTACAATTACAAGCCAGGAAAATGATGAATAAAAAATGTGATTCATTAAAGGTTAATTTTTAGGAATGAATAAATTTTAAGTGTTGATTAAATTGATAATATGGTTTTAAACTATACCAAATGTGTTTTTGTGTTTTTGTTTTTCAGTTTGATATTGACAATTCAGTTTTCTAATGCTCAGCAACAACCATTATTGTTAAGTGAAGCAATCCATTCCGGGTTAAATAATTATCAAACTATTAAAGCAAAGCAGCACTACTTAAAAGCTTCCAATTATTTATTACAAAATGTAAAAAATGATTACTTGCCTAATATTTTGGCAAGTATGCAGCAGAATTATGGAAGTATTAATGGTTTGTATGGGCCCGGTGCACCTTATGGCGCTTTTGGTGTTTCATCAGCAGGGCCTGTATTTAACAGCCAGCAATGGAATGCAGCTTTTGGATCATTGTATTTAATTTCTACTAACTGGGAGGCATTTACGTTTGGCAGAAAGCAATCCCGCATTGCAGCGGCTAATGCAGTGGTACAAACAGATTCTGCTGATGTTGAACAGGAAAAATTTGTGTTAAGTGTAAAAGTGGCAGGAGCATATTTTAATTTATTAACAGCACAGGGTTTGGTAATCGAAGCACAGGCAAACTTAAACCGGGCAGATACTTTTAGAACTGCCGTATTGGCAAGAACCTTGAATGGACTTAATCCCGGGGTTGATTCTTCTATTGCCAATTCAGAATATTCCAATGCATATTTAATTCTCATTGATGCTATCTCTAACAGGCAGCAGGCAGAAAGTACATTGGCACAATTACTTAATCAAAAACCTGAAACATTTTTCTTAGACACTTCTTTTTTTAATCGCATTCCTCAAAATTTTGTTTCATCATTTAATATTACTGCTAACCCACAAGTAAAATTTTTTGAAAGTAAAATTCGGCAAAGTGAAATGCAGGCAAATGCAATTAAGAAAAGCATCCTGCCCGGTATTAATCTTTTTGGTATTTTTCAAACAAGAGGTTCTGGTTTTGGCAGTCAGTACAGTGCTGCTTCGCCCAACAATTACTCAAAAAGTTTTTTTGATGGCATTACACCACTGCGCTCTAATTACATTGCCGGCTTATCGTTGGCATTTAATATCATGAGTATACCTAAGATAAAACAACAGGTGAATGCACAAAGAGAATTAACGGAGACATATAAACAGGAATATGATCAAACTTATACGCAATTGCAAGATGCTTTAATACTGGCAGATCAGCGTATTCAAAATACATTGCAAAGTTATCGAGAAGTACCTATTCAATTAAAAGCCGCACGTGATGCTTTTTTGCAAAAATCTGTACTATATGAAAATGGGTTAGCTACCATTATAGATTTGCAACAGGCATTGTATATTGTAAATAGGGCAGAAACGTCTGCAAAACTTGCATGTATTAATATATGGCAGGCACTCTTACTAAAAGCAGCCGCTTCGGGAGATTGGGATTTACTAATGCAGCAAATAAAATAATTTATATTAATGTATTTCAACTATTAAAGCATGAATTTAATTAGAACCGCATTAAGAAAACCCATTACTATTTTAGTACTGGTTGCCGGTTTATTCTTTTTTGGTATTAGGGCTATACGTACTATAAAAATTGATATTTTCCCAAATATTGATTTACCCGTTATTTATCTTTCTCATCCTTATGGTGGTTTTACTCCCGATCAAATGGAAGCTTACTTCGGTAAAAATTATGTAAACCTTTTATTGTATGTATCTGGTGTAAAAAGTATTGAAACAAAAAACATTCAAAGTTTAACCCTTATTAAATTAACGTTTTATGAGGGAACTAATATGGCTCAGGCGGCAGCTGAAGTAACTGCATTCAGTAATAGAGCACAAACCATTTTTCCACCCGGTACCAATCCACCTTTTATCATTCGATTTGATGCTTCTACCTTACCCGTAGGGCAATTGGTGTTAAGCAGTAAAACGCGCAGCAATAACGAGTTACAGGATTTAGCAAATGTTTATATCCGTTCAGGTTTCAGTTCAATTCCGGGGTTAGTATCACCGGCTCCATTTGGCGGCAATGCCCGCACCGTTGTAATAAAAGCAGATCCGGCATTAATGCGTGCCCATAATATTACACCCGATCAATTAGTGGCTGCGCTAAGGGTGAATAATCAGTCCATTCCATCCGGCAATGTGCGTATTGGAGATAAAAATTATTTTACACCCATCAATGCAACCATTAATACGGTCAAAGATTTTGAAGACATTCCTTTATACACCGGTACTGCAGAAAATATTTATGTAAAAGATGTGGCAACTGTAGAAGATGGGGCCGATGTTACGGTAGGATATGTTTTAGTAAATGGGAAACGTTCTGTTTATCTGCCCATCACAAAATCAGCCAGTGCCTCTACGTGGGAGGTGGTTCAAAATTTAAAAAAGGCATTGCCGCGATTCCAATCGTTATTGCCGGAAGATGTTCATTTAACGTACGAGTTTGATCAGTCAACTTATGTAATTAATTCCGTTAAAAACTTATTAAGTGAAGGCATTATTGGTGCAATTTTAACTGGTTTAATGGTGCTGTTATTTCTAGGTGATCCTCGTGGTGCACTGATTGTAATTTTAACTATACCCACCTGTATTATTTCAGGCGTATTATTTCTTTCGCTATTTCATCAAACCATTAATATCATGACTTTAAGTGGCCTGTCATTGGCCATTGGTATATTGGTAGATGAATCAACGGTTACCATAGAAAATATTCACCAGCATTTAAGTATGGGTAAACCGAAAGCATTGGCAGTATGGGATGCATGTCAGGAAATTGCATTTTCTAAATTACTCATCCTGTTTTGTATATTGGCAGTGTTTGCTCCGGCTTTTACCATGAATGGCATTCCCGGTTCTTTATTTTTACCACTTGCATTAGCCATTACATTTTCAATGGTTACTTCTTATATCATGTCACAAACACTAGTGCCGGTGTTAGCCAATTGGTTCATGAAAGATGATTACCGGCACAATGATTCAGCCAAGCGTACTTCATGGTTTAAAATAAAAAGAAAATCTGATGCAGAGCAGTTTAAAGCTGCTGCTATTACACCTGAGTCTGAACAAAATACCTGGCAGCAAAAAGAAATACTAGCTACCAGAGCAGATTTTAATAATGATGGAAAAATTACTCGATTTGATCGATTCAGACTTCAGTTTGTTCAGGTTTTAAATAGTTTGTTGCCTTATAAAAAATGGATTACTGCTGTATATATTGTTGTGTCTGTTGCATTAGCTGTTGGTTTATTTTCTTTGATTGGTAGAGATGTATTGCCCAAGGCAGATATTGGTCAGTTTCAGTTGCGTATTCGCGATGAAGATGGTACCCGTATTGAAAAAACAGAAAAAGATGTATTGACTACTTTAAATGTTTTGTATGATATTGTTGGCAAAGAGAATGTTTCTATTTCTTCTGCCATGATAGGTATTCACGGATCACAGTTTTCAACAAATCCTATATACTTATTTATGGCTGGTCCGCAGGAAGCAGTACTGCAAGTTGCATTTAAAGAAGGATATGCGCTTGATATGGATACATTAAAAGATGCCATTCGTAAAAGAATGTATATGGTATTGCCGCAGGTAAAACTTTCTTTTGAACCGATTGAGTTAACAGATAAAATATTAAGTCAAGGTTCACCTACGCCTATTGAAGTAAAAATAATCGGAAAAAATAAATTACAGAATGAAGTATTTGCACAGCGCGTTATACAAAAATTACAGCAAATACCTTATTTACGGGATGTACAATTAGATGAAGCGATTCATTATCCTGCTATTAATATTCATGTAGACAGGGTTAGAGCTGCACAGTTAGGTACCAATATCGCCGCAATTTCACGATCTTTTGTTGCTGCAACTTCATCTTCTCGGTTTACTGAAAAAAATGTTTGGATTGATCCCAAAACATCTTTAAGTTATTTGGTACAGGTAGAAATTCCGGAAAGTAAAATGTCATCAGTTTCCGACATCAATCAGATACCGTTAGTGCCCGGAAGTAACCGGCCTATGTTGGGCGATGTGGCAACAATTCATGAAGATTCCGTTTATGGGCAGGATGATGATATTGGTGCTATCTCTGCGCTTTCCGTTACCGCCAATATATTTAAAAAAGATTTAGGTACTGCGACACAGGATGTTGAAAATGCCATACAAGCACTCGGTAAACCACCCAGAGGTTTATATGTAGAAACACGCGGATTAAGTCAGGTGCTTACAGAAACATTAGACAGTTTGCAAGGCGGCTTAATTACAGCCATCATTGTCATCTTTCTAATGCTGGCTGCAAACTTTCAGTCATTTAAAGTTTCATTGGTTATTCTTTGTACTGTACCTGCTGTGTTGTTAGGCTCTCTTGCCATGTTATTGCTCACCGATTCTACTTTGAATTTGCAATCATATATGGGCATGATTATGTCCGTAGGTGTTTCTATATCCAATACTGTATTATTAGTTACCAATGCAGAGGCGTTACGAATAAAAAATGGGAATGCAGTATTGTCTGCTGTTGAGTCGGCTACTGTTCGTTTACGCCCAATTTTAATGACCACAGTTGCCATGGTAATGGGCATGTTGCCTATGGCAGCGGGTATTGGAGAAGCCGGAGCACAAGCAGCACCATTAGGCCGGGCCGTAATTGGTGGGTTAGTAGCATCTACTATTGTTGTGTTGTTAATATTGCCTTTGGTATTTGCATGGGTTCAAAATAAAACAACTACTGAATCTGTTTCGTTAGATCCACATGATAAAATGAGTAAACATTATATTCCTGAATTAGATCAAAATACACATGAAAATGATTTGTAAAAAATGGATGTACCTATTGCTTCTGCCCACACTTATTATTGTACAAAGTTGCCATGGTGGGCATTCTGCTAAAGATGCCGGCAATAAAAAAGATAGTAGTGTGGCCCATACTGCAACACCAGCCTTTGTTGTGTACAAAGAAAAGCTGGATGGTTCATTAAAATTACCAGGAGAATTAATTGCTTTTCAGGAGGTGAATATCTATGCCAAAATTAACAGCTTTGTAAAAGATGTGTTGGTTGATGTAGGCAGTCAGGTAAAGGATGGTCAATTACTGGCAACCACAGAAGCGCCGGAAATTAATGCACAATTATTGGCTGCAGAATCTAAATTAAAATCTTTAGAGGCCATCTATATTGCCAGTGATGCAGCTTATAACAGATTATTAAAGACCAGTAGAACTCCTGGTACCATTTCTCCGAACGATTTAGATATTGCATTAGCCAAACAAAAATCTGATTATGCGCAATGGCAGGCAGCAAAAGCTTCGTACAGGGAAATTTTAGATACCAAAAAGTATTTAACCATTCAGGCACCATTTTCAGGTATGATTACTTTACGAAACGTCAATCCTGGATCGTATGTTGGCCCATCTGGTAAAGGCTCTGATTTACCTATGTTTGTATTGCAGGATAGAAACAAACTCAGGTTAGTAGTTTTAATACCCGAACAATTTTCCCGATATCTTTCTCAGGGAAGCAAAATTAATTTTACGGTAAAAGCCTATCCTGATATTATTTTTCATGCAACTATTAATCGGTTGGCCGGTGCATTAGATACCAAGCTTCGTTCACAGCGTATTGAAATGGATGTATACAATACCGATAAAAAATTATTACCGGGTATGATTGCGGATGTTAATATTCCTTTGAACACGAAAGATTCTAATCTGGTTGTTCCTAAAACTGCTGTTTTGTATGCCACTACCGGAACCTTTGTTTTATGTGTACATCAAAACAAGGTAAATTGGGTTCCTGTACAATTGGGAAATGAAAACAATAGTAAAATTGAAATATTTGGTAACATTTTGCCCGGCGATACACTTTTACAAAATGCCAATGAAGAAATTAGAGCGGGAAGCAGCTTACATCAATTTTTAATAACCAAATTGTAAATGGTAAAATTTAATTTAATGTGTTTAAATTGAATTAGAATGGGTTATAATTATTTTAGCTATCTTTATTGTAATTCAATGCTTATCTGTTTTGAAACTTTGCATAAAATATATGGTAAGCTTTCGTTTTATAATGATGGTGAAAGAAGAGCTGAAAAAACTGGGTTTAAAATATGTGATAGTTGAATTAGGAATGGTAAAAATTTTGGACGATATTTCAGAAGAGCAGCAAAAAATTTTAGAAGAAAATCATTATTGTCCGACAAAACTTAACTAAAAAATCGCTGTAATCCTTTGCTGTAAAGGATTACAGGCTAAAAAATGATTGTTTCAAAATTGGAGGGAATCCCCCATCTTTTGAAATCGGCTGAAATATGGTGCTGTAAAGGGTTTGAACTATTATTTTACAATTTTAGTAGGACAAAACAATGGTTTTTAATTACTATTGCTAATGAAGGCAATGTATTTCCCATCTGGCGACCAGGAAGGCGTATTGATGGTTCCCTGACCTCCATACACATAGGCTATTACTTTGGGTTGGCCGCCATTAACCGGCATTAATCTTAAATATACCTGTTTATAAAATGGGTGATCTGATGGATTTACATCCGGTTCAAACGAAATAAAAACAATCCATTTTCCATCCGGCGAAACATGCGGAAACCAATTGTTATAAATATCATTGGTTAATTGTACCTGTTCAGTGCCATCCGGTTTCATACGCCAAATTTGCATTCGGCCTGTTCTAACTGAATTAAAGTAAATGTACTTTCCACTGGGTGCATATTCCGGCCCATCGTCTAAACCCGGTGTATTGGTGAGTTTTATTTCTTTCCCGCCTTTGGCGGGAATTTTATATATATCAAATTCATTATTACGTTGACCGGTAAATGTTAACCATTTGCCATCTGGCGACCAGCCATGCAAATATGAAGGCCCTGTTGGTGTGATTAATTCAGGTTCACCGCCTGTTGAAGGTAATGTATATATGAGCGAAACACCTTGTTCATTATAGCTGCTGATACCAATCTTTTTTCCATCAAACGAAAGTACATGATCATTGTTATTGTAAATAATACTTCCGGTATTTAAAACTGTAGGCAGTTGCATAATTAAATTGAAATGATACAACAGTCCATCCCCGTTGTAAATCAATGATTTACCGTCTTTCATCCAATTTGGTGCCTGTATTGATTTGGATGAATGATAAATTATTTTTCGTTTTCCGGTACTTACTTCCATTGTTTCCAGATTACTGCCCAAATATTCTTTATATGGAACAAGTAAAGCAGATGCCGGCTTAATGATTCTTACATTGTAAAACAAGGCTTTTTCAAGAATAGCAGGATTATGTGCACAAATAAATAAGCCAACATACACTTCTTTTGCTAAGTTTAGAAGAATAGTGTCACGAGTAAATACGTTGCCTTGTTTTGCTACAGACATAATGAACAGATTCCCTTTTCGTTCCAATTGAATGACATCTACGTTATAATTAGCAGATCTTTTCTCTTCTATATTTTCATTATTGTTTTTTCTAAATTGTAAGGAAGTTAGCCCATCTCCATGCAATGCCGCTGCCACCATGGCTGAAGTACTATCTAAAGTGTTACGCACCATCCATCCTGTTTTTCTATGCGCTTCCACACCTTTCCCTAAAAAGACTACATTGGTTCGTACAATAAAATCACCAGATATTTTTTTCCACAAAAAATGAAAACCATCATGGTTAAACCAAATATTACTCCCAGAACCTGTTACAATATATTCCTGTTGATCAGTTTTATAAATTGCATTTCCCGGCAAAGTATTGCCTACATCATTATTTCTTTCAAATATGCCTAAATGATTTGTTTGCGCCTTACTGTTTTGCAGCATAATGAATAGTACAAAGATGGTGATACATTTTTTCATATGGATTGAGTTGAACCTTCACAAAATATTGATTAGGATAAGGTTTGTTATTATAATGTTGCAATGCTATTGAATGCAAATTCCTCAATTAACAAACCTGTTTTTTAAAGTTAAGCAATTTTATTTTTGAATTACCTAATAGCTAATATTGTTTTGATGTTGGATAAAAAATATTGATTTCATTAAAAGCGTAAAAATATTTCGTAAATAGTTGTTTCGATGCGTTCATTTGTTTTTTATGGAAAAAATATGCTTACTGATGGAGCCATCCATTATCATTCATCCAATCAGAAAGCCGATAGGGCCAGTTTTTAAGTGTAATATATTCCGATCTTTTTCCCATATTAAATGCGTGGCTACCAAATTGAAACAAATGTATTTCAACAGGTACTCCTGCCTTCCTGTGTAACATCATGAGTTGAACAATTGATTCAGAACAACAGGTATCACCATTCGATGCCAATAAAAAAGTAGGAGGTGCATTGTTGGGTACATATTTAGGTACTGCCAGTGGTCCGGGATAAATTAAAATTTGAAATGCCGGTCTGGCATAAAAAGAATCAATATGATCATGCTCAACAGTATGCCCTTCATTAAAATGATACGATAGCCATGCGGCTAATTCACCACCTGCTGAAAATCCCATTACGCCAAGTTTGGCTGTATCAATCTGTAACAGTTTGGCTTCACTTTTAATGAATCTGATTGCTCTGAAAATATCTTGTTTCGTATTTTCCATAGTGTATGGTGAACCAGCCTCTCTGAACAAACGATATTTTAAAACAAAAGCAGTTATACCCAAACTATTTAAATATACAGCTGCATCTTTTCCTTCTGCATTGTATACTAATGCAGAATGGCCACCACCTGGACAAATGATAACGGCTGTACCATTGGTCATATTTTTTGTAGGAAAGAATACAGTTAATGTTGGGTTGTTGATGTTTTTTACCCACCAGTCTTTGGCTTTTTCCGGCATGTTTTTTAATTGTTCAAAACCGGGAGCACCATTTTTCCATATTGGTATGATGGGATGGTCATCCTGTGCAATTATTTGTCCGAAGAATAAAGTAGTAAAGATAAAAACAATTGGTAAACGACTGTTTCCTGCATTCCAATATTTCATGGCTAATCAATTATTAAATGGAAATAAATTACCGGTATAGGCAATGAAAGTTAGCAAATTTTAAAAGAATAGCAGTAAGATTCTTCTTTTCAAAATTGTACTGAACATAGGTGTGCTGTTTTCCCCTTCTGTGAAATGAGATAATACAGTAAAAAATACGGCACTACTCAAAAAGAGTAATGCCGCATGGTAAACGCTATTCAGTATAACTGCTTCAATATATTTTGATAGTTTTAGTTGTCATGTTCGCTATTGCTATGCCCGTCATTACCATTCCCGCCTTTATCATATCATATCCTTTGCCATTATTGTCGTGCCCATTATTCCTGTTATCATGATTGTTTCCTTTCCATTGATTGTGCATAGGATGGTCTTTGTTTTCAAAATATTTATTATCTCTGCTATCACGGATAATGGGTTGGTTGTGTACATCGCGGTATTGTGCATACCTGCTTCTGTATTCATTATCGTGTAAATAAGGCCTTGGATGATTAATGACAACTTTATACCCATTGTATAAATCATAATTTTGATAACGATAAGGTAAACTACGTGTAGTAACCCATCTGTTGTTTTCCTGATATGTATATTGCTGGTCGGCTACATTATAATATGCACCAATTTCGGGAAAATAATAATTTTCAGCATAATCATAACCGGTTGGCCCCCAAACATGTTGCGTGCCAATGTTAACATTAAGGCTAAACTGAGCCGATAATTGATTAAATGCTAAGGCACTTAACAAAAAGAAAATAACAATAAATTTCTTGTTCATGTTTTTGATTTTAATTGGAATCATACCAAAATATTGAATACTTTTTTAAGGTACTCCCCTGATATTTCTTAATTACGACTGATAGAAATGCAAATGCAATGATGATGCCATAAAAGTAAACAGAAACAATCTTTTACAGTTACACAGTTGGTTGTAAAATTTGTATATATCACAGGTGCTTACACAAATTGCTTTGCTATTGGAGATAATATAATTTAGTGTTGTATTTTGGTATTTAACAATGCATTTATTTTTTTTCATTTGTACGAAAAGCATTCCAGGTATTTTTGCTTTGTAAATATTTGCTAAGTAAGTGAAAAGTATAAATTGGTTTAGATTATTTGAGTTATTGTCATTTTACATTAACAATACTCCGGTAATTTTTCTACGCTCTTAGCCTTCCGAAGTTCAGGCATTGATGATAAATGCGTTTTGTTTTTCTGCAATTCAGGTCTAAAGCTAAGTTACAGAAAATTCTTTTAGTGATTAACTGGTTCATGTGTATCATTTTTATATCAGCCATCGAAAAACTTCCTCTTTGAGTCTGATGCACTGATAGATGATATGCTGCTTTGGCAACCGATACCACAGTCATGGCTATATTAAAATGTGTATGAAGCTTTTGTTCGTCTCTTGCCATACAATCTTCAAGACCTGTATGTTGTTTGCGTCTCTTATCAAAAACTCCACCTGGAACCGCAGCCCATAATACTTACACATCGTCATTGTATCCATTGTTGTATCAGTGCTGATAATAATTTCCGGCTTTTTATTGTCACAGTAGTAGATGAATGCAGCAAGTACCATTTGTTTTAACAGCTTACAATAAACAACACCAGCATACACTTTCATTTGTTCATCGCTATAGCGGCAAGCCAGTCTGCGCTTGTCTATGCTGGTGGTATCTATCTTACCATCATACAATTTCTTCCTTCCCCTGCCAGATTTTTGGGCACCTTTAAATACATACATCAGGTTAGAATCGCTACGGGCTTTGGTAATAATATGCAGCCCTTGTTCAAGTAACGGAGTTATAAATTCTTTTTTCATAAAATAGCCATCCACTGCCAGGTAGCAGGTTACCGAAAGTATATCGTTGATATGCTTTTCTATAACTTCCACATAATGATTCACCAATGCTTATCTTTTTGTTTTAATGTTTTGGGCGATGGTGTCTGTACTGCTTCTCCATGAAGGGCTGTACCGGCAGTTACATCAACAAAAGCAAGACAGCCTATCTCTATATCTTTTAATGCCCGCTGTCTTACGCCGCTCCAAAACATACCCAGTCCGTAAGTTTGCTTCCAGCTTTTCTTAATATAGGAAGGATCGAACACGGCTATTATTTCTTTGCCGCCATCTTTTCGAATGATTTTCTTTCGAACGATAAAAATATTTAAACATAAATTTACATATAAATCATCTTCAATTTTATTTCCAGATTACTGTTTATTTCAAAAGATGCTTTGCTGAATGTTGGTTTGTTTCCAAGACCTATTGATTGATAATTGGAAAACCCAATACCTTCTTTTGGTAAAATAAATCCTTTTTTAATTTTGCCGTTATTATCTTCATCATGCAAAATACTTACTGCGTATTTTCCTGCCGGCAAGTCTTCAAAGGTTACTGAGGATTTTTTATTATCTATTTTTCCAACAATCTTTTTATAGTACTTTTTATAATGTTCATCGGGGAATGCATCTTCACGGTTGTACAACGCAAATACCACAGAACCTCCATTATTTCTAAGATTACTTACTTCAACTGTTAATGAAAAGGTTGGATACTTATAATGTTCTTTAAAGGAAGAAAAAATAAAAAAAGAAAGAATTCCGGCGAGAATGACGAAGTTGTGAATGAATAATTTTTTCATGGAATGATTTTAAAAAATTAAAGTTTAAAGTTTATTGAGATGCTCCCTACTTCTATTGCATTACCTTCTTTAAAGTCTGATGTTCGCATTTTTTGTGTAATGGCCAAATCAAATTTTGGATGTTCATAGGCCGCTCCTGCTTCTGCAAATACATTTAGCCTCTCTATCTGATCTTTGTTTAAAATATATCCTTTATAATCTTTATGAGTTTTCGTAATAAACCCGCCTTGTAAAAGGGCATTGCTTAGTATCACTCTTACGGAAGGTTTCATAAATACATAAAATTGTGTTTTATGGTTCAACATGGTATTTTTTGCGTTATCTTTTACAAAACAATTATTGATCCTGCCCACTTTCATCATAAAACCTGCCCCCATGGCATTATACAAAGTGCCATTGAAAGTTTCGATATTGGTGGAGAATAATAATTTACCAGGCAGGTAAATCATTTCCTTTTCCAATCCAATGTTATAGTTTATAATAATGTCATTTGGAACCTGGTTGGCCCAGCCTTTGGGCCTGGTATAATGAATGAGGCTGTGTACCCATATTTGTGTTTCCTCTGCTAAACTCATGGGCCCCATTACTCCAATAAATATTTCGGATGAAATCTTTAATTTATTAGTATAATCAAAAGACTTCAATGAATGTATGGCAACTAAAGCTCCTGCGTAGGGCCTGTCACCATATTGAATATCTGCTATATCAATTCTAGATGGTGTAAACATATATTGCGCTACACTCCAGCTATAAAGATTCTTATCGTTAGAAATTTTTAACAATAATGAAGAAGGAAACCTTGTTTTCTCTTTTTTAAAAAAATAATCTATCCTTAATCCATTGGTAAAATACCTGTCGGTACCATCTCCTCGAAAATTTAAAAAATCATTGTCGAATGAAATTTTTAATGAATGATTTTTCATGTTATCCTGGGCAAATAAAGTATCACCAAAAGTCATAATTAAAAAGATGCATATTAATTTCCATCTTTTCATATCTGCTGTTTTTTCAGATTGTAATTATCAATAGCAATTCATGAATGATTCAGTGTAAACCTTCTTCATGATGTATTAATTAAGGTTTGCATAGACATTATTACTATTATTTTCTGTTCCATTTTTCCTTTGTTCTATCCACAAAATAATAAACCACCGGCACTATATAAACAGTTAGAACAAGTGAAGACAATAAACCACCTATTATTACCCATGCCAAACCATTTTTCCATTCGCTGGCACTTCCTTTAGCTATAGCAATAGGAAGCATACCAATCACCATGGCGAACGTGGTCATTAATATAGGCCGCATTCTTGTTTTGCCTGCTTCTATTAAAGCATCTTTATAATACATTCCTTTTTCTTTAAGCTGGTTGGTAAAGTCCACAATCAATATGGCATTTTTTGTTACCAAGCCCATCAGCATAATCAATCCTAATAAGGAGAAAAGGCTTAATTGATTCATTGATAAATTGAGTGCCAAAAATGCACCAATAATAGCTACCGGAATAGAAAACAATACCACAAAGGGATACACAAAGCTATCATACAGTGCCACCATAATGAGGTAAATTAATATGAATGAAATGAGCAGTACTGAACCTAAGGCACCAAAACTATCGTTCTGTCTTTTTATATCTCCACCCCATGCCATTTCAATACCAACAGGTAGTGGATTTTTTTTCAAGTAACTCACTACGTCATCTGCTACGGTGCCGGAAGGGCGTCCCAAAGCATTTGCAGTAATAGTAACAGAGGGCTGCCGATCTTTTCTTTCTAATAACGATGGGGCATTTTGCTGAACAATATTGGCAAATTGTTCTACTTTTACCGGTATTCCCTGTGGATTGATGATGTTTAATGTTTTGATATTTTCAAAGTTTTTTCTGTCCAGATTATCTAGCCAAATTCGAACAGGATATTCAGTACCATCCTGTGTTAGAGTAGCATCTTCATTTCCGGTATAAGCCGTTCTTAAATTTAAACCTACATAACCCGTAGTTAAACCTAACCGTTGCATTTTATCTTTGTCGGGTATTACCTGATATTCCGGGCTTCCTTCTTCTACCGATAACTTTACATTGTCTGCACCCGGTATTTTCTCAAGTGCAGTTTTTAAATTGTTGCCCGATTGCATTACGGTTTTTAAATCATTACCACTCAATGTAATTTCTATTGGAGCCGAACGCGGAATAAGGCCTAATGCAGCCATGGAGAAATTGATGCCTGGATAGCTGTTTTGTAAAGCGCCTCGCAATCTTATCATGAAGGCTTCTGTAGATTCACCCCCTCTTTCTTTGGGGTCTTTTAACTGAACCGTAAATTCGGTTTTATTGACTGCACCCACACCAAGGCTGCCAATACCTGTACTCGGGCCACCTATATTACTAAAAACCGTGGCTACTTCCGGTTGTGCAATAATAAAGTCTTCAATTTTTCTGGAAACAATATTGTTTTGCTGAAGTGCTGTAGTTTTATCAAATTCTAAATACAAGCTAAACTTACCCTGATCTCCGGTTGCAATTAATTCTTTGCCAATAATACTCTGTTTCAGTATTACGCCTGTAAATACAAACAACAAAATAATAATACCAACGGTAATGAGTTTGTGATTTAATACCCATACCAGCTGCTTGCCATACCACTGTATAAAATTATCTATTTGCTTTTCAAACCAAAGTAAAAAACGATTGAAGAAGTTGGTTGGCTTCATATCTTCTGCTTTGCCTATTCTTGATGCTAACCAGGGTGTTAGGGTAAAGCCTACTAACAGACTGGTTAATGTAGAGGTTATTACTACAATTGAAAATTGCTTGAGCATATCTGCTACGAAAACCTGCAAGAACAAGATGGGAAGAAATACCACTACATCTACTAATGTGATTGACATTGCAGAAAAACCAATTTCCATTCTTCCTTCCAGTGCAGCTTCTCTCTTATTTTTCTTCATGTCTAAATGCCGCTGAATATTTTCTAAAACAACTGTAGCGTCATCTACCAGGATACCTATGATTAATGACATGGCCAATAAGGTCATTAGGTTCAAAGTGTAGTTCAACAACCACATTACTGCAAATGCCGTAACCAATGAGGTAGGAATGGCAACAATAACAATGAGTGCATTGCGGTAACTGCGCAAAAACAATAGCATAACAACCGATACAAGAATTACGGCAAGGCTTAAATCAAACACAACTGAATTAACTGCTTCAATGGTATTGTTGGTGCTGTCATCTGCAATGGCAAATTGAACATTTGCTGCTTTGTTTTGCTGTTCTATGGTTTTAAGTTTGGCATGAATGGCTTTCGATACATCTACTGCATTGGCATCACCTTGTTTTTTTATTAATAATCCAATGCCATTTTTACCATTATATCGGTTAACAGAGGTAATTTCTTTAATGCCATCTGTAACTGTGGCTACATCTTTTACATAAACAGGATTGCCTGGAGAAGGCATGGTAATTTGTACATTTTTAATATTTTGTATATGTGAAAATTTGCCAATTACCCGAACCGAATTACTAAGTGCATGTGTTTGAACCCTTCCAGCAGGAATATCTAACCCTGAATGATTAATGGCCTCCACTACCTGCAGCAAGGATACTTTGTACAGTTTTAATTTATCCTGATCTGCTTTAACTTGTATTTCACGTTCTTCTCCACCTAATATCGAAATATCTGCAACACCTTTTATTTGTTGAATTTGAGGCAAATAATCATCTTTCATTTTTTGATAAAATACGGTAGCGGGTAAATTACTGGTAGCGCTGATTTGCATAATGGGTAAATCGTTAGGAGATACCTTGCTCATTTCCGGACTTTGTACATCTTGTGGTAAATCTTTTCGGATATTATCAATATATCTTTGCGCATCCTGCATGGTATTGTCTAAATTTGTACCATATTTCAGGTTAACAATTACAACAGATGCATTGGGTAATGATTTGGTAATCATATAATCTACCCCTTCAAGGTTAGAAAGGGCATCTTCAATTTTTTTTGAAACAGATGTTTCTACTTCTTCCGGCTCTGCACCCGGGTACATCGTTTTTATCACTACTACCGGCTGATTAAAATCGGGCATGAGTTCATAACTCAGATTTTTAAAACCAATGATGCCTAATAGTGTAAATAGCCCAAATAACACAATAATCAGTGATGGGCGTTTTATGGATATTTCTGTTATGTTCATGATCAATTACGAATTAAAAATTACGAATTGCAATTCTTTATAATGATTTTTTTTGTAAGAATGAACAGATTTTAGCTGCAATACTTAAAAAAGGTTTCAAATGCACGATGGGTTAAATACTTTGTTTCATATTTATTGAACTGCTTTATTGGTAAATACCTTCTCTTGCTTGTTTATTTGCAATTCTCTACAGGTTAAAAAACTATTATCAACAACACTACAACAGCTGCTTTCCGGCATTAATAGTTGTTTCGACAAAACAATTTTTTGCAGATCATCAATTATACTTTTATATAAATTCATTATTCTGCTTTCGGTGGCAAATAATTTTTCCTGAATCATATAATTATTATTTATTTTATTTATTAATTCGTAATTCTCAATTTTTAATGATGAATTGAAACATTTGCTCCTTCATACAGGTTAATGAGTCCACTTGTAATAACGATATCTCCGGGGATTAAACCATTAGCAACAATAATTTGGTTATTGTTTCTGGAAGCAATAACGATATTTTGAAGAACTACCTTGCCATTTTTAACTACATAAACCTGCGGTTGAATATCAGAACCAACAACTGCATTACCCGGAATAACAATGGCAGGTTGTGGGAAAGCATTGTTGATGTAAACTTTTCCAAACATGCCCGCTTTTATTTTAAAATCAGGCGTATTATTCAATGTAAACTGAACCGGATATAAATTGCCGACTCCACTTTTACTACCAATAAGGGTAACCTTACCTGATAGGTTTAATTCAGGAAATATATCTGCCTGAATGGGGTAGGTATTGTTGGTTTTAAAAAATGGTAAATCATTTTCAGGAACATTAATGGTAAATTTTAATCGTGAAAGGTCTGTGATTTGTAGTAAAGGCATACCCGGTGCAGCAAATGCTCCAATTTCATTGAACTTCATGGTAACAATTCCATTGAATGGGGCTCTGATGGTTGTCTTTGCTATCTGTTCCAAAAGAGTGTTGCGTTGTATTTTGGCAGATTGTAAGGCCAATTGTACTTTTTCTAATTGTATGCCCTGAATGGCATCGGCATTTGAGAGGATGCCATATCTTTTAGCATCGTCTTCCAATCCTTTTATTTGCACTTCTACTGTTTGTAATTGCAATTGTAGTAGCGCATTATCTAATTGAACAACGGGCTGCCATTTTTGTACATAACTTCCCTCATGTACTTCAATGGTATTGATTTTACCCTGCAGCTCAGAACTGATTTTTGAATCCATAAAAGCATCAAAATTTCCGGTATAACTCTTTTTGATGTCTTCCTTAGTCAGATGCACTGTATCTGCCAGTACCAGAATTGGCTGTTCTTTATTATAATGATAGATCTTAGCTTCCGCAGTTTTTTTATTACTCATTAATTTGGCAATTACAATGGCTGTAATGGCAAGAAGCGTAATGGCATAAAGTATTTTTTTCATTTTTAAAAGATTATTTATTTAGAAGGTTTCCGGTTAGTTTTTTGTTTTCTAATTCTGCCCTGCTTATAGCAATGAGTGCATCTATATAATTTTTTTGTGCCTCTCTCACAGCATTATCTGCCTGTAATACATCTGTTAATGTGGCTATACCTTCTTTTTTTTGAAGCAGGGTATTGGTGTAAATATTTTGTGCAAGATTGATTTGTTGTTGAATGGTAACAAGATTCCTTTTGGCAATATTTAACTGGTAAACGTTATTCTCTTTATCTACTTCATTTTTGTCTTTTATCATGGCCAATTTTGTATTGGCTTTTTCAATTTCAATTTCCTTACCCTTAATTTTTTTCTTAACACTATTACCAGTATATAAAGGCAGTATAGCCTGCACTCCGGCATACCCTAAAGGATAAAATTTTATAAAATCATTTGCGCCAGTATTGGCGAATCCGGTAGTGCCATAAAATCCGTTCAAATTGATGATGGGAAGTTTAGATTTTTGCAGTGTGTTTTTTTCTGACTGTAAAAAATTTATTTGCTTTTCTGCTAATTTAACTTCAGTAAGTGCATCATCTTTTTGATGACTGTTTGTGTTACTGTGCGTATGAGGCATTATATTGATATTTTTTTCCGGTGGAAATCCAATTAAAAACTTTAAAATATTAATTACCTGTTGGTATTGGCTTTCAACTGTTTCTTTTTGTGTTTGTAATTGGGCCAACTGTAAATTAATTTTTTGTACATCGGTACCCGTAGCCATTTTTTGCTGATATAGCAATTGCATGATACTTAATAAGTTCTTACTATTTACAATATTGCTGTCAGTAAAGGATAGTTGGCTTAATAAGACTTGCGCATTGTAATACACATTCGATACTTCCATAACAATATCTTCCTGCGACTTTATTTTTTGAAGAACGGCTATTTCAGTGCCGGTTTCTATAGTAGAAATGGTAGCTTTTAATGCCGGATTGTACAGCGGATAGCTAAGTTGAACATTGGCATTGATATTGTTCGGCACACCGAATTGTGCTTCTTTATAAGTACCGGCCGGGCCGCCAAATACGCCTGCAGGTAGCAACTGATAAGGAAGGTTTATATAATAACGGTAGTCGATAACAGTATTTATTTTTGGCAGTAAGTTTGATTTAGCTTCTTCAACTTTAGCATCGGTCTGTTTTATATCATAGGCTGCTATTCTTACAGTATAATTATTTTGGATGGCAGAATCAATACATTGCTGAAGACTAAGTACCTGACTGAAGCTTTGTGCCGATAGCATCTCCATTAGTAATATGAATAAAAATTTTTTCATGATAGTATTATTTAAGTGAATATTCACTAACTTTATTTTAAAAATTTTTTTTACTTTATAATTAATAAATTACTGTACTCTATGGCTGCTACCCAATGTTTCACCATTGGTTCTATGTTGTTATAGTCACCCGGTAACAGTATTGTTCTGATACCTTTTCCATTTTCAAAAACTGCTTTACCTGTAATGCAAACTAATAAGGCGGGCACTTTACTCACATGCGCTTTTAATTGTTCATTTTGAAAAATCTGCAAAGCAGTAACAACTCCTTCCTTGCCTTTAAAAAGTGAGATAGCACTAACTGCTTTTTCTTCCGGATGTAATTGCTGAATGTTCATTTAGTATTTTTTTAATTTTTGTTCATGGTAACCACCAATAACCCTCTTATTTCGTTAATGGCATATCCCGTTGCTTTATCGTTTGGATATAGTTGATTGATTTCTTTTAAAGTGTTTGCATTAATGTCTGTTCCTTTTTTTCCATGGCATTGCATACATAATGCATTGGTTACAATAGAGTAGTACCCAACCATTTTACCATTTAATTCAACGAGTTTTGGTTGGGGTGTTATTCCTTTTGCTATGTTCATTTTCAATAATTCAATCTGTTCTCTTTCACTTTCATTGGCTTTGTTGGCAGGATTTCAGTTTTTGTCGGAAACTCTTTTAAGTTCAGCATTTAATATTTTTGACATACTATCTGTATTAGGATATGCTTGTGTATTACAGAACTGTATGGCATAGGCAACACCTCCCTTGTTGATTGCATCTGCAAGATTTCTTGCCAGCACCAACTGCGCTTCTGCTGCAATTTTCTTTCCAATAGCAGTATAATTGGGCCTGCTTTTTATATGTATTGCTGTATCGCCTGTTTCAATTGTATTGTTGGATTCCTCCACATGTTTTTCATTGTTCATACAACCAATCAGAAATAACAAAGCTATTGCAATATAAATATGTTTATTTTTCATATATATAATTTTTCTTGTTTAAGAAATAAGCAAACGCTGCAAATAAAAGTGTTACAATGATTCTGAAAATCAACGCACCGATAGTTTTTGTTTTATAAATACCACCGGTATTGATGTATATCAATAATCCGATCAATGCAATAAACAAAACAATTGCTGCAATTATGATTAGTGGTATAGTCCATTTTTTTGATTGAAAAAAACCGTAAGCAGCTAACAGATAAAGTACACTACTAATGAAGTTAGACCATACTACAAACAAAACATAATTACCTTCCATTGCTCTAATACCGAATAAATCAAAAATCACAGAGATGCTAAGAAATAAAGTTAGCAAACCAAATCCGGTTAGCATAATGGTAAATACATAAAAAAGATATGTTTTCATTTCTTTTTAATTAAAGTAAGAATAGATTGTAACATATTATCGCCATTCCTTTTTATATCGAATTGAAAATCTGCAATACGCCATTTAAACATTTGTAGCCGAAAAGTACCCATTACAATGTGCATCAATTCTTCAGTTGTAATAGCATTGGTAAAAATCCCTTTTTGCTGTCCTTCCATTATAACAGGCATCAAATGTTTCATTTTTACCTGCATTATTTTAGAGATAGCTTCATTGATAGCTTCACTTTCTTCCATTAGCCCATCTGAAAATACTGCCACTACGAAGTGAGGATTTTTCTTGAAAAATAAAAACTGGCTTTGAAACAACGCTATGAATTTTTCTTCAGGCTTTTGTGTTGATAGAATCACTTTGCTTAAACGTTCATCCATATTCTCCGCAAGATATTCAAGCATGGCAATGATGATTGCTTCCTTGCTGGCAAAATGGCGATAGATGGCACTTTCGGAAAATTGCATTTCCTTAGCCAGATTTTTAATGGTTAGTCCGCTTACACCGGAATTTGATAATATTCTGCCTGCAGCTTCTATGGTTTCTTTTTGTCTGTCTGAAATTTTTTCTGCTAACATTTTATACCGCTTTTATGATTTTCATTTTTATAAAAAGAGATTCCAATCCAGATTACAGAGGCTGTCATAGCAATAGCGCCTATTAATATCAAAGCCGGAGGCAAGCCCAGATATTACTTCAGATAAAATACCAATTGGCATGAGCAATCCTGTTAAAGCAAACCAGGAGATGACTTTAACATTTTGAAGTTGTTTGCTAAAGTGGAGTAATAAATAACCGATAAGAATATTTAGGAACGCAAACAGATTGCCGTGAACATGGGCCAATCTTGTTTCAAAATGCTTTCCTATACTATATGATGAATTCACACACTCTACTTTACCCGGTGCGAAGTCCCTTAAATAAATCAAGAGAAAACTGTATGCCATAAAAAATCCCATTACAAAAAAATCGATGGCTATGTTATTTTTTCCGTTCATGATTTAAATTTTAGTTTGTGAATATTCACTTACAAAAATAATAAAAAATTTGAAATATCCAATTTTATTTTAAATGTGTAGCATGGGACTTTTGTGGGTAGGAAATGTTTTCCTTACAGACCTGCTATTTGATTAGAATTCAGATCATTAAATCATGACGTCATCAATAGATTGTAAAAAAAGCAGCAGGTGTTATTTCAGTTGTAGATTGCTTTTATATAATTATATATTACATATGGGTAACAACAAAATGCAAGCATCATTTTTGTAGTAAGTCAGCTGATTTTACGATAAAAGCAACAAAAAAATGATTGAGCCTGAATTTTATTTGAAATAATAACGGTAAACATCCAAATGTTTATCAATTTTATCAAATGTGTTTTTTGCTAAAGTAGTATCTGTAATTGAAATTAATGTGTTGCTTTCATTGATAAGTGGTTCTAACCAGTGGTGCAGGGCTTCATGTTCCGGCCCCGACATTCTGCATTCCTGTATCATTTTGTTTAATCCATTCGTCAAATCTTTGCATAGTATTTGATATTCTTTTAAGATGGATTGGGTAATATTTTAATAGGATTAGGTAGAATAAACGCGAAGGGATTTTAGATAATTGTAAGGATGTGGAATTTGATTCATCAATCTTTCCACTACATCATTAAATAGCCACTTAC